>NZ_BAABHV010000042.1:0-1743 GCF_039542285.1 Erythrobacter westpacificensis | reverse complement strand
CCTGCTTCCCAAGTCCATGCGATGACGGTTGTGGAGGCGTGGAAGTGTGGAAGCCTATATCGGGGAAAGGATTTTTCTTCACACAGATCAGTGGGTGATTTCCTTCTTCTCTGATTTTGCCCTCCACAAGTTCCACGCTTCCACAACCAGCATGGATTGGCTGTTTCCCACCGTTCTTGCCCCACATGGCGTGGAAGCAGGGTGGAGGCCGTGGAGGCATAAGCGTCCACATAGGTAACCATGGGCAGGACAGATTTGAGACGCTGATTGTGTCTCGCACGGGTGGTTTTTCTTGCCAAAAGACAGTTCTGTGAGAGGGTCTTAGAACCATACGAGACACAGGGGGCTGGATGGGCAAGACGCTGGGTTATGCAAGGATCAGCACGAACGAGGGGCAGGACATCCAGAGCCAGAAGGCTCGGCTCGAAGACCTCGGGGCAGTGGTGGTGTTCTGTGAGACCGGGAACGGATCATCCCTCAATGGTCGTGACCAGCTTGAAGCAGCCCTTCGCCTGCTCGAACCCGGCGACGAACTTCTCGCCCTGCATCCCGACAGACTCGCTCGTGATACCGGCGATCTCCTGACCATCGCCAAGCGTGTGATCGAGAAGCAGGCCGTGCTGAGGATCAACGATCCTGCGATCGTGTTCGATGGTTCCGACATCATGGGGGAAGTTCTGCTGACCGTCTTCGGACTTGTGGGGTCCGTCGAGAAGCATTTTATCAAGGCACGCCAGCGCAGGGGGATCGAAGCCGCCAAGCTGCGCAATGCCTACAAGGGTCGTCCCGCAACCATCGACTTCAACCGGGTCAAGGAACTGCACGCGGAAGGGATGCGTCCCACCGACATCGCACGCGAGATGAAGATCGGTCGGGCGAGCGTTTACCGGGCATTGGCGGCGTGACAGATCACCGGGAAGACTGGTGGATGCGCGATGTCCCCGATCACATCGATCTCGATCTTCCCGGTATCTACGAATGGCGCATTGGCAGCGAGAGCCTCTACATCGGCAAGTCCGCGCGGCTCAGGGGACGCATCCGCGAGTATCCCAACAATGTCCGCAAGCTGATCGCCGGGGAACCGTATCGCAAGGGCAAGCCCACTTCATACCGGGAGGTCCATCACGAGCTTCGCAATGCACATGACGGGATGATCGCCGTCACGGTGACAGTCCTTGAAAACTGTGCTCGCCTCGATCTCAACCAGCGTGAGCGATATTGGATTGCTACCCGCAGAGCGGAAGCCGAGCGCGGTGGTCCCCGCGTTCTGAACGCAACCAAGCAGAGGAAATGATGGCACGCGAACTATATTGCTGGCGCTGCGGGATCGAGATGCCGATGCTCGACGAAGAGGAATGGGCGCGGATCGGTCCCCTTCTGTCCGGAGCTACCGACCCTTCGAAGCGGGAAGCCGCTCTCGACCTATACGAGGAGATGACCGGCCTTCGCGAAACCAACATCAACGCGATCTGGCATCACCGCATCAAGGACTACGGCCCGTCCTGCACCAAATGCGGGAAGCCGTTACGAACACCCAGAGCGAGCTTCTGCGCCGCATGCGGAGCAACTCGAACAGACTGAACCGACGACGATACTCCCGGCGTCACTCGATCATCTTCGGAACTTCGTTGACGCCATGCGCCCCTGTGCAACAGTCGCTCAATGACCGACAACAACGCTCCCAAGATCGTCGCCCGAGATGATACCAAACCATCCACCAGCACCGTCAACGAGCGTGACGAT
>NZ_BAABHV010000041.1:0-738 GCF_039542285.1 Erythrobacter westpacificensis | reverse complement strand
TCAAGTGGCGCCATTTCCAGGGTGATGTGATCCTGTGGGCGGTGCGCTGGTATTGTCGCTATCCGATCAGCTATCGCGACCTTGAGGAAATGCTGGCGGAACGCGGCATTTCGGTCGACCATACGACGATCTATCGCTGGGTCCAGTGCTACGCCCCGGAGATGGAGAAGCGGCTGCGCTGGTTCTGGCGGCGTGGCTTTGATCCGAGCTGGCGCCTGGATGAAACCTACGTCAAGGTGCGGGGCAAGTGGACCTACCTGTACCGGGCAGTCGACAAGCGGGGCGACACGATCGATTTCTACCTGTCGCCGACCCGCAGCGCCAAGGCAGCGAAGCGGTTCCTGGGCAAGGCCCTGCGAGGCCTGAAGCACTGGGAAAAGCCTGCCACGCTCAATACCGACAAAGCGCCGAGCTATGGTGCAGCGATCACCGAATTGAAGCGCGAAGGAAAGCTGGACCGGGAGACGGCCCACCGGCAGGTGAAGTATCTCAATAACGTGATCGAGGCCGATCACGGAAAGCTCAAGATACTGATCAAGCCGGTGCGCGGTTTCAAATCGATCCCCACGGCCTATGCCACGATCAAGGGATTCGAAGTCATGCGAGCCCTGCGCAAAGGACAGGCTCGCCCCTGGTGCCTGCAGCCCGGCATCAGGGGCGAGGTGCGCCTTGTGGAGAGAGCTTTTGGCATTGGGCCCTCGGCGCTGACGGAGGCCATGGGCATGCTCAACCACCATT
>NZ_BAABHV010000040.1:0-740 GCF_039542285.1 Erythrobacter westpacificensis | reverse complement strand
TGCTTATTGAGCATAATCATGGTTTCGGTCAGGGCCGAGGGTCCAATTCCGAATGCTCTTTCAACCAGGCGCACCTCCCCCATGATACCTGGCTGCAGGCACCATGCCTGGGCCTGTCCTTTGCGTAGGGCGCGCATGACCTCGAAGCCCTTGATCGTGGCGTAGGCCGTTGGCATCGACTTGAAGCCACGTACCGGCTTGATCAGCATCTTCAGCTTGCCGTGGTCGGCCTCGAGCACGTTGTTCAGATATTTCACCTGCCGGTGCTCGGTTTCCGCCGCCAGTTTGCCTTCGCGTTTCAGCTCAGCGATTGCTGCGCCGTAGCTGGGTGCCTTGTCGGTATTGAGTTTGGCCGGCTTTTCCCAGTCCTTCAGGCCACGAAGAGCTTTGCCCAGAAAGCGCTTCGCCGCTTTGGCGCTGCGTGTCGATGACAGATAGAAATCAATCGTGTCGCCCCGTTTGTCGACCGCCCGGTACAGGTAGGTCCATTTGCCCCGCACCTTTACGTAGGTCTCATCCAGACGCCAGCTCGGATCAAAGCCGCGCCGCCAGAACCAGCGGAGACGCTTCTCCATCTCCGGCGCGTAGCGCTGCACCCAGCGATAGATCGTCGTATGATCGACATCGATCCCACGCTCGGACAGCATTTCCTCGAGATCACGGTAGCTGATGCCGTATCGACAATACCAGCGCACCGCCCATAGGATGACCTCGCCGGTAAAATGCCGTCCTTTGAAATC
>NZ_BAABHV010000039.1:0-1293 GCF_039542285.1 Erythrobacter westpacificensis | reverse complement strand
CATCGATGGCTCGGGAGGATAGATGTAGGTGTTGCGGACCATGAACTCCTTGAGGATGTCGTTCTGGATGGTGCCGCTGAGCTTGTCCTGACTGACCCCCTGCCGCTCTGCCGCGACGATATAGAACGCCATCACCGGGATCACCGCGCCGTTCATCGTCATGGAGACGCTCATCTCGTCGAGCGGTATCTGGTCGAAGAGGATCTCCATGTCGCGCACGGTGTCGATCGCCACGCCCGCCTTGCCGACGTCGCCGCGGACGCGCGGGTGGTCCGAATCGTAGCCGCGATGCGTGGCAAGGTCGAAAGCGACCGAAAGGCCCTTCTGACCCATCGCCAGGTTACGGCGATAGAAGGCATTCGATTCCTCCGCCGTCGAAAAGCCCGCGTACTGCCGGATGGTCCACGGACGCCCGGTATACATGCTGGCGTAGGGGCCGCGCGTGAACGGGGCGAAGCCCGGCAGGCCCGGCTCCAGCCCTTCCGCATCTTCCGCCGTATAGAGCGGCTGAACGTCGATCCCCTCCGGCGTATGCCACGTCAGGTCACGGCCTTTGACTTCCTTGTCGGCCTGGGCCTGCCACTCAATCTTCGTCGGTTTGTCGGTCATAACGGTAGATTGTCGTGCTTCTTCCAAGGGTTCTCGAGCTGCTTGCCTGCCAGCTTCCTTAGGCCCAGCGCGATGCGTCGGCGGGTCGAGTGCGGGTAGATCACTTCGTCGATGTAGCCGCGTGATGCCGCCACGAAGGGGTTGGCGAAGCGGTCTTCGTATTCCTTCGTTTTCTCGGCGATCTTGTCCGGGTTGTCTCGGTCCTGTCGGAAGATGATCTCCACCGCGCCTTTCGCGCCCATCACGGCGATTTCGGCGGTGGGCCAGGCGTAGTTCAAGTCACCGCGCAGGTGCTTTGACGCCATCACGTCATACGCGCCGCCGTAGGCCTTGCGGGTGATGACGGTGATCTTGGGTACGGTCGCCTCGGCATAGGCGAACAGCAGCTTCGCGCCGTGCTTGATGATGCCGTTGTGCTCCTGCGAAGTGCCGGGGAGGAAGCCGGGCACGTCCACGAACGTCACGATCGGGATGGAGAAGGCATCGCAGAAGCGGACGAAGCGCGCCGCCTTGCGGCTGGCGTCGATATCCAGCACGCCTGCCAGCACCATCGGCTGGTTGGCGACGAAGCCCACGGGCTTGCCCTCGATCCGCCCGAAACCTGTGATGATGTTCGCGCCGTGCTTTGGCTGGATTTCGAAGAAGTTGCCGTCGTCCACCACTTTGCGGATCAGCTCGTGCATG
>NZ_BAABHV010000038.1:0-3558 GCF_039542285.1 Erythrobacter westpacificensis | reverse complement strand
TTTACTCCAGATAATTGTGGCGGTCGGGGCAGCGTGGCCGAAGGCTATGCCCGCTTGCGGACGTCGTTGAGCATGGCGATCAGAGTGTCTGACGGCGGCTTGAAGCGTCCAGGGCTGATTTCCGGCCCGCCATGCGCAGCCAAAATCCGCAGCTTCTCCTCTGAATCGGCGCGCAGATAGGTTTCGGTGCTCTGGATGCTGGCATGTCCGAGCCACAAAGCGACTTTGCGAATATCGCCTGTCGCTGCGAGCGTGTGCATTGCGCAGGAATGACGCAATACATGCGGCGTGACTCGTTTACTAAGCAATGACGGCTGCTTCTTTGCTGCCGCCTTGACATGCTGGGTGAGACGGAATGCGAAGCCATCGCGGGTGATGGGCTGACCGTTGGCGTTGAGAAACACCTCGGCGACCTCTGTCTCAGGACGGATGACAAGCCATGCGCGGAGTGCGGACTGGGTCTCTTTCCATAGCGGCAAGACCCGCTCACGCCGTCCCTTGCCCATGATGTGGGCCGTCGAGAGCGATCGAACCGGGAAATCGCCCAGTTGCAGCGACACGAGTTCCGATACCCGAAGCCCCGCTGCATAGGTCAAGTGCAGCATGGCGCGATCGCGCGTACCGAGCCGTGTCCGAGGATCGGGCGCGTCGAGTAATGCCTTGATCTCGGCCCGGTCGAGATAATCGATCAGCGTCTTATCTGCCTTCTTGCTGGGGATCGATCGAACCCGAAGCGCTTGGTCAAGACACACCGGAACCCGATACTCGATGTACCGGAAGAAGGACCTGATGGCCGCCAACCTGCCATTGCGGGTCCGCACACAACTGCCGCGCTCGACTTCGACATGGTCAAGAAAGGCCATGATCATATCAGTGCCGAAATCCTCGATCTCGAGATCGGTCGGTCGACGCTTCAGCCGATCGGATGCGAACCGGACCAGCAGAACGAAGCAGTTGGCATAGGTCTTCACCGTATGCGGGCTTACGGCGCGTTCCCGCGGCAAATGCTCGCGCAGGAAGGCTGCGAGGTGGGGAGCAAGCGCCGTCATGCCGCTTCTCCCAGATACAGATCCTCGCTCGCGGCAGCGATGTCGCGCAGCAGCACTGGCGTGGCTTCTAGATACCAGTAGGTGTTGGCGACCGAGGAGTGACCCAGATAGAAGCTGAGCGCGGCCATGTGGTGCGCCACGGCTTCCCGGTCAGGCGAGCACGACTCAAGCGAGCGCACGGCGAAGGTATGCCGCAAATCGTGAAGCCGCATACCTGCAGTCCCGGTTGGTCCACGATATCCGAGCTGTCGCGCCAGCCTGACGAACACGACGTGGGCGCGGACCTTATGGGGTGCTCTTCCCCGGATCGTCACGAACAGATCGTTGCCCGTGGCACCGAGCCTTGCCCGGGTTGCGAGATAGGCCTTGAGAGCCTGACGGATTGATGGCTGCAAGGCGATCAGGCGCTGCTTACCGAACTTGCCGTTGCGGACGATCAGACCGTCTTCGACCAGATCGTCGCATTGCAGCGCCAGGGCTTCGGAAATCCTCAGACCGGTCGCCGCCAGCAGCCCGAACAGGTAATGATAGGTGAAGGGACTGATCATGCCCTTGGGCGGAAGATCGAGCGCCGCCTTCATGATCGCCCGGATCTGTTCCGGTTGGATGATGTGCGGCGTTGGTCGCGGACGCTTCCCCCGGCCAAACACACTGGCGGGCGGAACCTGGTTGGCTGGATCCTCGGCATGGGCAAACAAGCAGAAGTTGCGCACGAAAGTGAACCCGGTCCGCGCGGTGTTCTGCGAAGTCGTCGCGCGGCACCAGTCGTAGATGCGGTCGATACGGGTGTGGCTGTCTCCGAAGCCAGTCGCGTAGGTGCCGAACTTGCGAAGCAGGCGCTCCTGCTCGAAAAATTTGCGACCGAGGCTGCGATGCAAAGCGACATACCGCGAAATCTGTGCGTTTATCATGACAGGTCTCCGGGCCAGGGTTGTGCGATCTTCAAGAGCATCGGCAGATCGGTCTTGGCGTAAATGGCGGTGGTCTCGGGCGAGCTGTGGCGCAGGATGGTCCCGATGGACTCCAGGCCTGCACCAGAGCGCAGCATGTTGGTTGCAAGCGAATGCCGAAATATGTGCGATCCGGTCGGCAGACCTTCGATCCCGCCGCGCTCGAGTGTGCGTGCAACGATGCCGGCGATCTCGGCTGATGAACTGAATGGCCGGAACGGGGCTTGCGAACGCAAGAACAGGTGCGCTTCGATAGCCGTCGGGCGGGCCGCAGCAAGATATGCCAGGATCGCGTCGCCAACACCCTGTGGCAATGGCAAACGATCCGGTCGACGCGTCTTGCCCTTGACCTTCAGTTGGCCGGATCGCCAATCGATATCGTCGAGACGCATATCCCGAATATCTCCTGCTCGCAGGCCAAGTCTGGCAAGCAGGAGAATGATCGCCTTATCCCGAACTTCCACCGGCCGACCTGTCGGGCAGGCTGCAATGATCCTCTCGATCGTTGCCGGGTCGATGTAGCGCGGCAATGCCGAAAGCCGGTATCTCCGTACGGAAGGCATTGCGTGCAGCAGCGCTGGGCGGCATTGGCCTCGGCCAATAAGAAACCGAAGATAGCTCCTCATGATTGTGGCGAGCAGCGCAGTCGATCCCGGGATCTCCTTGCTGCGACGCTCGAACGCATCTCGCAAAGTGGCAGCATCCCATTGTGCCGGCGCGCCGAGCATGGGCATCAGCCGCTCAATCTCTGCCCGGTATCGCCGGATCGTCTCGTCGGTCACGCCTCGATCCTGCCTGAGCCAACCGACATATGCCGCGACCTGCGGATCTTCGACCACCTTCACCGCGACCGGGGCGATGGCGCGCCGATCACGAAGAAACTCTACGAAGTGCCGTGTGCAACGCCGCCGTCGCTTCCTTCCTGAAGCGGCCAGCTTGCCGCGCTTGCGGAAAACCGGGCACCGACAATCGTGATCGGCATACTGTTCGGTGATCGTGTCATCGACATCGGTCCATGGACATCGCGATACCCGCAGCCAGGCCGCGAAGTGCTCCGCCTCTGAACGGTAGGCTTGCGCCACCCCCTTCGCGAGTTGGAGGCCATCGATCATATGCGAATAGTCAGCAAGATGACGCCCGAGATCGCCGATCCCGTCGGCTACGTCGATGTGACCCTGATCTTCGAGAAACCGGACGAAGCGCCTGACACGCGCCGCAAGATCGGCCTTGTAGGCTGTCGCTTGCGCTGAATACCCCGGACAACGGCATCGATGCTGCTCAAAACGGCGCACGATCCGATCATCAACCGTCCCGAGCGCAATCCCGCGTAGTCCCAGCCAACACAGAAAATGGCGGATCGCTGCGCTGTACAGGACCGCACAGGCCGTTCCCTCTTCAACCGACAGAGAGGAGAGGAATGCACTGAATAGGGCGTCAGGACTGGGCGGCTCTCCAATCCTGCGCGGTGCAGGCTGGAACGACAAAAATGATCTTGTTGGCATAGTGGTTCCTTCGACTTGTTGAGGTCGAAGGAACGGTAATTATCTGGAGTGAAATCA
>NZ_BAABHV010000037.1:0-720 GCF_039542285.1 Erythrobacter westpacificensis | reverse complement strand
GGATGCGTGGGCTCCCCCGCGATATCAGCGACTTCGAGATGAAGGCATTTTTCACCTTCGATGGTGCCGAGCGCGACGCAATCAATGCACGCCGAGGTGATTCCCACAAGCTTGGTCTGGCGCTCCATATTGGTTTCCTGCGCATGAGTGGGCGTTTGCTCGGTGCCTTTCGGGTAATTCCAGTAGCCTTGTGGCGCCACCTTGGCAACGAGCTTGGCATTGCAGCACCAGAAGTCGCCTCGCTGAGAGCCATGTATGAACGCGGGCGCACGCTATTCGATCACCAACAAGTAGCCTGCACGGTCCTTGGATTCCAGTGGATGAGCGAGCACCAGCGCCGCTCACTGGTACGTGAACTGCGCGACGAAGTGGCGCGCTGCGCCGACCGCGATCAGCTACTCGTGCGGGCGCGTCAATGGCTGTACAAGAACAAGCTGGTGATCGTGCACGAGCGGGCAATTCGGACACTGATTGCGGCGGCACTTGCCCAGCTTGAAGTTGAAACAGGCACCGCCATCGCCGCCAGCGTTGATCCAGCAACACTTGATCGCTGGCGAGCCTCAGTTTCAGAGCTGCGCCCAGATGGACAAACCCAGCAGAGTTGGCTATGGGCTGCACCGGCGAAACACTCAACCCGCCAAATCAGCGAGGTACTGGAGCGCATCGACCTGCTTTACACGCTGGACGTTCATAAGCACCTGGCAGACATCCCCGATCTCA
>NZ_BAABHV010000036.1:0-45989 GCF_039542285.1 Erythrobacter westpacificensis | reverse complement strand
CAGCAGCCGCCTGATCGGCGCAGAGCGACAGCCTACCTCTGACTGCCGCCAATCTTTGCAACAGAGCCATGACGCCTATATCCGCGACGACAGCTACCGCGCGGCGCTCGCCGTCCTCATCAATGCGCACCACCGCCTGCCATTCTCGCGGGTCTGGGGCGATGGCACCACGTCCAGTTCCGATGGCCAGTTCTTCAGGGGCGCGAAGCGCGGCGCATCGGGGGGCGACATCAACGCCCGCTATGGCGTCGATCATGGCTTCAGCTTCTACACCCATAATTCCGATCAGCGCGCGCCTTACCACGTCAACGTGATCTCAGCGGCGACGCATGAGGCGCCCTATGTCCTCGACGGCCTCACCAGCCACGGCACCGATCTGAAAATCGCCGAGCATTACACCGACACGGGCGGGGCGACCGATCATGTCTTTGCCCTGTGCGCCATGCTTGGATTTCGCTTCTGCCCGCGCCTGCGCGACTTTCCCGACCGACGGCTCGCGACGATCGCGCCGGTTGCAGCTTATCCGTCCCTCACCCCGCTATTGGGAAAGCGCATCCGGTCCGACATCATCGCTGAGCAATGGGACGACGTGCTGCGCCTCGTAGGGTCGATCAAGGCCGGACACGTGGCGCCGTCGGTCATGCTGCGAAAGCTCGCCGCCTATGAGCGGCAGAACCAGCTCGACGTCGCGCTACAGGAAATCGGCAAAATCGAGCGGACGCTGTTCATGCTGGATTGGCTGGAAAATCCCGATCTACGCCGGCGATGCCATGCCGGCCTCAACAACAGCGAGCAGCGCCATGCCCTGACGCAGGCGATCTACACATTCCGCCAGGGTCGGATCATCGACCGCAGTCATGAGGCACAGAAATATCGCGCATCCGGCCTCAACCTGGTCATCGCCGCGATCGTCTATTGGAACACGATCTACATGGATGCCGCTGCCCAACATCTCCGGTCAACATCGGTCGCGGTGCCTGATGATCTGCTTGCCCATACCTCCCCTGTTGGCTGGGAGCATATTGCTTTCTCCGGCGATTTCCTCTGGGATAGAGCCGCTGCTTCCAATGGCCGCAAGGCCCTCAATCTGCCGCCGGATAGCCGCGTCGCCTAAGCGTTCCCTGACTGTTCGTCCTTAGCGTTGTCTGGCGTACTTTCCACGCTACGCCCTCTTGAAGAAGGCCGTTACCAATGTGCGCAATCTCTCAAGCCCAAACTGGAAAGCAACGCTCGCGTCGCCGGCACAACGCTGCCTGGTGCCGTTCTCGCGCTTTGCAGAGCCGAAAATAGGAGAGGGCCGGGCCGAACACTGGTTCAGTGTCGCCGCGCGCCCTACGGCCTGTTTCGCGGGTATCTGGCGCGTATCGGAAGGCTTGCCGCGCTTCGCCTTCCTGACATGCGCTCCGAATCCGCTGGTAGCGCCGTTGCACCCGAAAGCCATGCCCGTGATTCTACAGGAGGACGATCACGACAGATGGATGCAAGGAGCCGAGGCGGCCGAGTTCGCGCATCCTTTCCCATCGCAATTGATGACGCTCGAAACCTAGACACGCGCGCGGTGGCACGTGCCACCGCGATCGCCACGCCGGCTACCGGCTGCGCGTAGGCGAGCGTTCCGGCTGTCGCAGGACGGTATTCTCGCGCGTCAGGCGCTCCGCCTCATTCTGGCGCTGTTGCTGCTGCTCGAAACGAGCCGCTTGGACCGGAGAACCCGTTTCCAGGCGCTTCGCAACCGCTTCCTTGACCTTCTCAATGAAGCGGTCCCGGTCCTTCTGTTCCGGGAACCGCGTGCGCGCCTCGATCGAGGCCGCCAGCACGTGCGACTGTGCAGCCTGGAATTGGGGATTGGCGGCATTCTCGCGATGCGAGTTGCGCCGAAACTGATCGGCCGCCGTGCGGGCTTCCGAAGGGTCTTTCTTTGCCATGCTTGCCGCCTTCGTTGGATCTTGCGCCTCGCGGGCCTTGTCCCGTGCCGCCAAGCGCTCGCCCTCGAGCTTGAGCTGAGGGGAGGGCTTGTAGCCTGTGACCTCGAGCCCGGCGCGTGACGCTTCGAGGTAGACCGCCTTCTGAAAATCTTCGCTCCCGTTCACACGGATCGTCTGCCAGCCATTATGCTTGGCGATCGCGATCGCATCGCGGATCGCGGAGTCGTCGTTGATCCGGATGCCGGTATCTTTGCGCATTGTCAGGCCCGGCTTTTCGTCCAGGCCGCTCCGGAACAGCTTGTCGCCGTCGCGCAGATACTTCCGGGCCACGGCCGGGGGCAATTCCAGCTCGCGCGCTTCCTCCGGTTTGGCGCGCCGGCGTGCTTCCAGCTCCGCCGCTTTGGTTTCAGGCAGCGGCTCACCGTTCAGCGTCGGCTGTTTCGGCGCGCGATCGCGGCCGTCGTTTGCCGGGGCAGGGCGTCCCGCTACATTCATAGGATCGTCACCGGGCATAATCCTCTCCTTCGCTCAGCACCAACTCCCGCCGCCGATTATCCGCTTCCTCCTTCGAGGGATCGGGACCGAGAATGTCGTCAAAGTCGATTTCATCGAACGCGAAGCCGCCCTTGACCGTCAGGCCCGGCATTTCGCGTTCGAGCGCCAGCACGTCGACCGGCAAATCTTGAATCTGATCGAGGGCCAGGTTCCCACAATCGTTGAAGCTGGCGAGTTCTTCGTCGCTCAGATCATCGAGCACAGGGAGCGGCGCGGGCGGCGCTGGCAAGGCCGGCACTTCCGGCGCTGGCATCACCCGGCTCTTGAACACCTTGTCGAGATAATACCTGATCTTCGTGCCGCGAACGACCGGAATACCGCCGCGGATCACGAGCAGATCGGTATCCGGCATTTGCATCAGCTCTTGCGGCAACATCAGCGCGCGGCGCTGTTCCGAGATCGTCTTGCTCCGATTGGCTATCATGCCGTGAATCGTGAGTGAGCGGCTTTCCTGATTCTGACCGTGAAAGCCGAGCCGTTCCGACAGCTCTTTCGCCACCCGCAGCTCTTTCGGCGTGAAGGCAATCTCTACGCCGCAGTTCGCGACAATCTCGTCTGCGCCGTGCTCGCCGTAGACTTGCCGGAGCTGCGAGCGCGATTGGATGACGGGCAGAAGCCGCATCCCGTAGCCGGCTACGTAGGAAAACGCATTGGCGATCACCTGGGCGCGGCCGAGGCGCGCAAATTCGTCGAGGATGACCAGCACCTTTAGCTTTTCATCCTCGCCGGGGAGCTGGCGGGTGTTGAGGTCGACGAGCTGCTGAAAGAACAGGTTGTAGAGCGGCGCTACCCGGTCGAGTTCATCCGGCGAGACGCCGAGATAGATCGAGGTCGGGCGGCGGCGCAGATCGGAGAGCGAGAAATCGCTTTCGGCCGTCGCGCGATCGACAACCGGATTAATCCAGAGATTGAGCTTGGCGGTGATGCTCTGGACAATGCCCGTGAACGTATTGTCGGCGCTCGCGGTGAAATCCGACAGCGCTGCGCGGCATCCATCGGATAACGAGCGATCGCGCGCCTCATTGCCAAAGAACGCCTTCATGCCGGGCATCGTGATCGTGCGGTAGATCTCGCCGAAGGTGAATGGTCGTTCCGGCTTTGCCGCGATCCACGCTCCCACACCGACAAAGCCGGTGCGCGCAGATTCGGTCCAGAAGGCTTCGCCCTTTTCTGGCGGAACATAGAGCATGGTGGCGATCTTTTGCAGCTCCACCAGCACTTCGATTGGGTTGCTCCGGTCGATATAGCTCAGCGGGTTGTAGCGCGCCGTCCGGCCCGCCTTGTCAGTCGGATTGAACAGAACGACCTTTTGCCCGCCATCCTTCCGAAAGCCTGCCGTGGCGGCGAAGTTCTCTTGCTTCACATCGAGAACCACGACCGAATCTTGCCACGAAAGCAGGTTCGGGATGACGACGCCAACGCCCTTGCCGCTTCGCGTGGGCGCTTCGAGCAACACATGCTCGGTTCCTCCGAACAGGAGAAAACGCCCGCCAGCGCGGCCGAGCAGGATGCCCGCTTTGGCGCGAAGCCCGGCCTTGGCTATTTCGCTCTCGCGTGCGACCCGCGCGGTCCCGTGAAGATCCTTTTGCGGCCGCAGGATCAGAAACAGCCCCAGCACCGTCAGGGGCACCGAAACGACCGCGGCCAGGCCCAAAGCGTCCCTCACGACCGGATCATGCCGGTAATACCAGTAGAAGCGCGGGAGGTTCGTCGGATCGTAGGCCGCGACCGGCATTTGAAGAATGAACCAGGCCACTGTTCCCGTCACCAGCGCGAGGAACAGCACGGCGATGGGGAGTGCGATAAGCGCTTTCGTTCGCGCGCTAGAGCCGGTTCTGAGGGTCAAAATAAATCTCCGTGACGCGGAACCGCCCGTCGATCTTCTTGGTCTGCACAACCACGTCCACGAGCAGCTTTAGGAGGCTGCGAATATCATCGCGGGCGAGATCCGCCCCGCCTTCGCTTTCCTTCACGAGCAGCGTCAGTTGCTCGAACGCCAGCTCGGCAGAGTCAGCGTGAATCGTCGTGATCGAGCCAGGATGCCCCGAGTTGACGTTCCGCAGGTAGAAGAACGCCGTCCCGTCCCGCAGCTCTTGCAACAGGATGCGGTCAGGCCGCATTCGCAGCGCCGATTCTAGCAGGTCTTTGGCCGTGATCTTGGCCGTTCCCTGCCTATCCTTTGCATAGAGCAGATGCACGACATTGCGATGCGGCACCACCAGCTCGCGCGTGTCCTCGATCGTCAGAAGCCGTTCGTGCGGCGGGATGAGCTGGATGAGGCCCTTCGAGAATGTGGTTTTGCCGGAGCCCGTCGCCCCGGAAATGAGAATGTTCTTGCGGCTCTCGACGGCCAGCTTGAAGAACTCGACGTGGCGGCCTTCCGCCAGCAGCTTGCTCAGCTTCTCGTCTACGGGAGACACCCGGCGCGTTACAATTTGCGTCTCGCTGAATAGGCCGCCGCGCTCGAAATCCTCCATCGTCAGCGTCACCGACGATGGCTTGCGGATCGTGATTGAAACCGTGCCCGCCGGCACAGCGGGCGGCACCACGAGCTGGACACGCTCGCCCGTGGGGAGAATCGTGGAGCAGATCGGCGCCGATTGGCTAATATCCTGATGCGTGAACGCCGCCGAGGCGCGCGCCAACGACAGCAGGGATTTCTCGTCCAGGCCCTCAAGCTCTTCCCATGTCCAGCCTTCCCCGGTTTCAATCGCCGCTTCGTGCGGGCGATTGATAACAACTTCCGTCACGTCCTCGCGATCGAGCAGAGGACGCAACGGAAGCAGTGCGTTTTCGAGGACGGCAGTATTGCTCATCGGCGCATCTGGAGCCCGTAGACGTCCGAGAAGTCGAAATCTCGCGCGACCATGATGCCGACTTCCGCGCCCTGATTGACCTTGAGCACCGGCTGAATCTGCATCGTGTCGCGCAAGATCGTGTCAGCCGCCCGGGACGGTGCCCGCGCGGTCTCTTGCGCGTCGGAAACGGACTCTGCGAGCACATCCATGCCGTCGTCGATCGCGCTGAAGAGCAAGGCCGCGCCGAAACGCTCCCAAAAGTAGTTTTCGACGCCGCCAGCAACGCCGGCGCGACCGAGCGCATCGCTCGCCGGCGAACCGACGTCGATCGCAACGCCTCGAGGAGTGACCGCGCGGCTCCACATCACGAAGAGGCGGTAGCGGCCGCGCGAGATTCCGGCCTGGTATTCGCCGAGCACGCGCGTTCCCTTTTCAAGCAGAACGACCCGGCCATTGTCCGAGTAAATGTCGCGCGGGATCACGCAGCTCGCATAGCCTGGCTGACTGGAATCCATCGCTGTTTGCAGCACGCACGGGATGAACGTGCCGGCCAAAATCAGCATGTCGCGATTGCCGATCGAGCGGCCAGAGACACGCGTGATTTCCGACGTGCGGCGAAGATTGTCGAGTGTCGTGCGGCCGCCGCCTTGGCCGCTGTCAGCGCCTTGCGGCATTTCGGCCGCGCCCATGCCACCGCCCTGCACACCGCTGCCGGCGATGCCGGAAAGTGCGCCAGCGACGCCGCCACTGTCAGCCCTTCCACCAAAGGCCATGATACCGGCTCGCCGCTGCGCTTCGGCGATGATTTGCGCTTCCGACTTTTGCGGCCGCCCGTCGGTGGTGGCACGTGCCACCGCCGTCTGTTGGCCATCGAGAGCCGGCACTTCAACCGGAGCATTCGGATCATTGGGCGCATCGGCCAGCGTCGGCGCGATGATCGACTCTGGATTGTAATTCGCCAGCGCCCCTTCGTCGGGCTCTTCCGTTTGCTCGGCTTCTTGAACTGGATCGCCGCGCATCGCGTCGATCGCGCCGAACCCGAGGACCAGCGCGGCGGCGGCAACCGACGCGAGGACGATTGCCCGCTTGGAATCGATTCCCCGCCCGGGCAGCGCCGCAATCTTCGACTGGCGCTCGCCTTCGCGGTCGATTTCATCCGGATCGGGCACCGGCTCGCTCGCCAGCGGCCGATTGTCTACGGCCTCACCTTCCGAAATGATGTTCTCGCTTTCGCGGCCGTTTTCCGTTTCGTTCGCCATCGGCTTACTCCGTCGCGGTGGTGCGCTCGACCAGCTCGGAAGCTGTGTCGGTTTTGGGGTCCCGCCCGTAGTAGTCGGGCGACTGATTATGGATGCAGAGCACTTCGAGGCCGCGGCGCAGCCGGATCGTCCGATAGACCCCGTGCAGCACCACGTATTCGTCGCGCACATCGAATGACGCGACGCCCTCCGAGCCGTCCGGATTGACGACGAAGAACGCCGGCAGCTCCCGTTGGTTCGGGAAGCGCATCACCGTGAATTGCCCGTTGTCGGAGACTTCGGACGGCTGAATCGCCGTTGAGCCCTGGACCACGTAGTTTGTGTTTCGCGTCCCTTCGAGCACTCCGATGTCGAGAGCGCTTTTCACCAGCCCACGTTCGGCCGCCTCGAGCGCGGCGAGCTGCGCCGAGGCTTCCATGGCGCGCCGCTCCGCAGCCTCTTGTTCGGGATAGCGGAATATCACCGTGAAGAACCCCGTCCCTCTATGCGTCGGCGTGAGCGCAAAGCGGTAGGTTCGCGGACCATAGCGCGAGCGGGTAATCACCGTGAGGTTCGTCGCGCCGGCCCTCTCACGCGGCTTGACGAACAGCGAGCTTGCCGCCGGCGCCACTTCCCAGGAGACGCTATCGCCAAGGGCGACGTGCTCGACAACTTCGCCATCGGAAAAACGGATCTCCGTCGCGATCCGGAACACCCCCGGAATCTCGAACACCTGCGCTTCGTTATAGACCGCCTCGCGAATGCGGGGATCATGCTGCGTCGGATTGGGAATATCCTCGGCGAAAGCCGGCGCGGCAACACCGGCGAGCGCGGCGGCCAACACCCCGCGCGTGACAAACTTGCGGATCATGATTCAGGAACCTCCACGTCCGAGCGGTAGCTTTCGACCTGGTAGCCGAGCGGATTCTTGAAGCGGTCGGCCTCTTCGCTCGGCGTCCCGCCCACGCTGTATTTGATCGTCGCAACGGCATCCGTTGTCGTCGTCGTCGTCCCTGTCCGGGATTCTTTCGTGAAAAAGACCTGGGCAACATTGTCGCCGAGGAATGAAATGCGCCTGATCTCGACGAACACGCCGGTTCGATCGGCCAGCACGTTTTGCGGGCTTTGGGGGTTGTCGACCTTGAAATATTGCGTCCAGCGCTCTTGTTCAGGACGCGCCGACATGACCATCACATTGTCGAAATATTCTTGCCGGGCGGCGCCAATCCACCCCTCGCGGTATCGAACATAGGTCGCGAGGAAATACTTCGCGACCGCCTCGTCATAGGTGATTGACGCATCGCCGTGCAGGCCAGCGGTAATCTCCGCCTGGCCCGTGTTGCGATCGACGCTGATAACGTAGGGTTGGACCGTCTTGAGCGGCGTGAGCATAGCCACCGCCGCCACGCCGGCCACAGCGAGCGCGCCGGCGACACCAGCAACGGTCCACGCGATCTTCTTGGATCGTTCGGCCGATCTTAGCCGATCCTGCTCCCAGCTCGCCGCATCGGCGAAATAGGTTTTCAGCTCATCCTTTGGGACACCAACAGCCATCGTCCTACCTCAACAGTTCGAGAGAATGGGCCGGCGCAGAGCTGCGCTCAGCCGTGGAACCTCGACTTGCCCCGAGGCGTCCGATTGCTCATTGCCGGGTGCGGCCGCCCCCTCCGTCTGCGATTCAGGCGGGAACACGTCGACTTGTGCTGGCGGCTCCGTCCCTTGAGCGGGCGCACGGACGCTTGCGCTCGGCAGCGACGGCAATGTGACGCCATGGGGATTTGCCGGCCGCAGTTCCCCCTTGCACTGCGTTGGTTCCTCGACTGGCGACGTCACACATGCCGCCAGCGCTAGGCAGAGTCCGAGTCCGATCATCTTGCGCATTTGCAAACCCCTTAAGCTCGACTGATTGTGTTCCCCCGCCAGCGGCCGTAGGCCGCCCGTGCGCCGCCGTAGGCGCGCCCCCATGAGAAGCCGCCGCCGCCGCCGCCCGATTGGGCGGCGCGCCGCGAGGCCGCCGATGGCATCGGATTGATCGCGTTCGCGAATTGCGAGACCATCGCCGCGCTGCCGCCGCCGAGTGAGGCTGCAATTCCCGGTATCTGGAAGAAGAAGAACGCAGCCAGGACGTAGAAGGCGATGATCCGAATGGACGTTTCCCAAATGTGGTTGAAGTCGCCATCAAACGTCGCGGTAGCCGAGTCCGCGACATTCGCGACGACTAGGACCAGCAGAAGAGCGAACAGCGAAAGCATCAGATAATTGACGACCGCGCCGAGCCAGGAGAAGAAATAGCTGCGCGTGGAGTCGAAGAGCAGCGCTGCGACGAAGATCGGGCCGACGACCGCGAGGACGGCAAGCGCGAACAGCGCGTAGAGCACGATGACGAAGCCAACAGCCAGCGCGAACAGCGCGGCAATTGCTGTCAGCAAAATGATTACTGTCGCACCGATGGCCTGCATAATCGCCGCGGCGGCCCCCGGCATGTCCATGAACGTGACGTTCTCTTGGACATACTCGTTGGTTGCTTGCTGCATTGAGGCGAGCGCGAGATCTACCCTAGCCCACATTTGATCGAACGAGCCGCCAACTCCATTCGGCGAACCGCCGATTAGCCCCGCAAATTCATTGGGAAGGCCCGTGACGATCATATTGGCGACCGTGCCGCCGTAGAGCGACGTGACCGCCCAATAGACCGCAGCGAGCATCAGGGCGCGATACACGTATTCGCGGAACGGATACTGGACCGCGCCGCGCAAAATCGCTCCGCCCAGGAGAATGATGTAAATTATCATGCCCGTGCGCAGGGGGCCGGAGATCCATCCTACGAACGCGGCGTAGTTCGACACGACCGACGAGTTCAGTTCGTTGACAAAGCCTTGGTAGGCGTTCGTGAATAGATCGTATTCCACCGAGATCCCCCGCGTGTCGCCTTAACGGCCGCTCCGATTGGCAGGCGTTGTTGTCATTGGCCCTTGGCCGCCGCGGCCGCGCGCGCGCGCCGCTCTTCCAAAGCGCGTGAGCGTTCGATGGAAGCGAGGTTCGATTTGATGCTTCCGCAATTCCGCCAGACCGGTATCGGGAGGTCGTCGCGGCCGAGCTCGCTGTTCATTATCTTGTCGCACTCGGCCACGATCTCGGGAATCCGATCTTCGTTGGCCTCAAGCCAATCGGTATCCCGGTAGGTCATCAGGACCTCGGGAAACTCAGGCGCGCGATCGCAGCCAGCTAGAGTGCTGGCAGAGATCGCGGCGGCGACAAGTATTCTTCTGCTCATGCTCATTGTCCCTCCGCTGCCGCTGCGGCACGCGCGCGCCGATCTTCCAAAGCGCGCGATGATTCAGCTAAGGATTCGGCCAATCGAGCGCCGGCTTCCGCCTTGCGCGCGCGCTCCATCGCCTCGACACGAAGTTGATCGTTCATCATGGCGGCCGTTTCGAGCTGAATACGCGCTTGGAGATCGGCAACTTCCTTCGCGGTCGAGGCCGTAGCCAATCGCGCTCGCAGCTCTTCCAGACCCTCGCCGCGCGACATGGCCGCTTCGCCCATGCCTTGCGCCATGGCCTTGTCCATCGCGATCATTCGAGCGTTTTGCTCAGCGCCGCCCCGCGCGTTATCGGGGACCGCACCAATCCTCTCCATGAGATCTTGGTAGATCGCGTTCGAGCGCACGCTGTAGCCGGAATTGCCAGCGCCGAAATCGCCTCGCGCCATTCGCTCGAGCGAGTTGACGTCGACGCCGAGCGTGCGAAGCGAGTCAGACTTGAGCTGGTCCGCGATCGAGGAAATGTCGGTCAGCTTGTTCAGATCGTTGTAGAGCCGCTGGGCCTCGGCAATCTGTTGCCGGCCCTGCTCGATCATCTGCATGGTATTCCGGATTTGCTCGATCTGCTTCAGCAGCGAAGAGCTGTCGAAAACCGGAATGCCTTGCGCCATTGCCGGCGACGACACCGACAAGGCCAAGGCTGATACAGCCGCCGCGATTGTTCGCTTCATCGTCTCACTCCTTTCAGCTTGAGCGCCGGCGCCGGTGGAACTCCGGCAACCAGACTCTCGGTTCATTGCCGACTTCGGCAATCACTTCGCGGGCAACCGCGGTCGTTTCCGCGCGGCCCGACAGCACGGCCAATTCGTTGTCGAGCCCGTTCAGATCGAGCGCGACGACGACGGAATCATGGCCCTGTTTGACGAGGAATTTGCGGCTCTCGGGTGACAGCTCTTCGCGGACCAGCTTGAATTCCGCTTCCGACAGCGAGAACCCCTCGACGTAATCGCGACGCTGCCCAAACGGGTTGGGGAGCAAAATCTTCGTCGCGACTTGCTCAAGGATCGAATGGCTGATCGTGGAGCGCAGCGCGTCGGCCGGCGACTGCGTAGCGAACACAAGGAACGCATTTCGCTTACGATAGGTCTTGAGACCGTCCTGGGCGAACGCGGTGAAGGCCGGGTCCGCCAGCGCCTTCCAGAACTCGTCGATCGCGATTACCATGCGTTCGCCGGTCAGCAGAGCGTCGATGCGCTCGAACAGGTAGAGCATGACCGGCGTGCGAATTTCCGCGTTTTCGAGGAAATCCGTCATATCGAAGCCCATGAACCGGCCTTCGAGCGACATGGAATCCTCCGGGTTGTCGAACACCCAGCCTAGCGACCCCTCGGAGGTCCACTTGACCAAGCGCGCGCCGACACCCCCCGAATCCGACATGCCGAGCATCGTTCGCAGCGCCGACAGCGAGCGTTGCTCGCGCGGCAGCTTCATCACCGACTCAATACCGTCGTCTATCAGGTGCGATTCCTGAACTGTGATCGGCGCACCCTCTTGCTTCACGAGCTGGCGGATGAAGCGGCCGAGAAAGGCCCGATGCTCCGCCGTGTCGTCCAGCGCCTTGAGCGGCGCAAACCCCGTCGGCTCGCCGTTGCGAAGCGCGAGATAGGTTCCGCCGCTGGCACGAACGAAGATCTCTGCGCCCTGGTCCTTGTCGATGAAAATGTGCCGCGCGTTGAACTTCTCGAGCTGGGCCATCAGGAAATTCACCAGCACCGTCTTACCGCCGCCCGAAGGGCCAATGACCATCGTGTGGCCGAGATCGCCGTTATGGAAATTGAAATAGAAGGGGCTCCGCGCGCTTGTCTTGAGCAGCGCGACCGCCGGCCCCCAATGGTTCCCATCTTCGTGCCCTGCCGGGAACGTGTGGAACGGCGAGAAGGCGGCGAAATTCCGCGACGTGATCGGCGCGGGCCGCGCTCGCCACGCAAAATTGCCGACGAGCTGCGACCAATAGGCCGCTTCGAGAGCCGCGCTCTCGCGAGCCGCGACCATGCCGGTGTCAGCCAATGCGGCGCGCGCGACCGACATATTATCGCGCAGCTTTCGCACATCATCGCCGAACACCGTCAGCGTGAAATGATGATCGCCCAGGACGAAGCGGTTCGACTGCAAATCGTCGGCCGCGTCTATCAGCTCGTCGTGCTGGCTTATCGCGCGATCGCCGGCGTTCTCCATCTGCGTCATGCGCAGCCGGAACTTCTCGGTTGCGCTGGCCCGCGAGAGGAAGGTGAACGACTGCGTGATCGCGAAGCTGAAATCGACCGACAGGAGCGATTCGAACTGGCGCGGCGTCGTGCTGGCGGGATACTCGCGAATGCCGAAGATCCCGCCAAAGGTCGAATAGTCCGCGTCGCGGACCTCGAATGTCTCAGCACCGATGATCGCGCGGCTCGCATAGAGCGCGGAGCCCAAGTGTCCTCGCACGAGCGGGCAGCGCCGAAAGCGGCCCGTCAGCACTTGGTTCATGACTTCCATCGGCTCCGAGAAGAGCAGCCCGCGGAAATCGTAGAGTCCGAGCCGGCGCGGCCGAACCCGGATCAGCAGCTTCTCCAGGTCGCGAACCTTGTCCTCGAGCAATTCGAGCGCTTCCGCGATGCTCACATTCGGGTCCGCGTCCTTCTTCCGCAGAAAGGAAAGCAGCTTGTCGCCGGCGTGAAGGTTTGGCCGAACCACAACGGTCAGGAAGAAGCGGTTGCGGAACATCCGCTCGCCGGTCATCCGCTCATAATATTTGCGGTCCAGTTCGGCCGCGAAATGCGAGCGGAACGTGCCGCCCGGATAGTCGCGAACGCGCATCCGCAGAAGGTGCGTCCAGATCGACACCCGTTCATCGTGAATGTTGCGCCACACCCCGTTGAGCTTGGTGTGCCAGTCATTCAGATCGCGAACACCCGAGGTCTCGAAGGCCCTGCCATCGACTTCGAGCATCAGCATCAAATCGCCGTTATCGAGCGCAATCACGTGGTCGTTCACGTGGCGCGAATACGGCAAGAACTTCTCCGGAAGCTCTTCGCGCTTGGCTTTGTCCAGCGGCACTTTTTCCGCGAGTGCGCTCTTACCGAACATTCCGCGCAAATCCTTTTCTCTTGAGGCCATAGAGCGGGAGAGGCGTGTAGCTAGACCCGCCCCAAAAGCCCCTGTTTCGGTTGGCCGCCTTGGTGCGGCACCACATGAACAGCAGCCGGAAGGCATTCACGTCATGACGCACCACAAGGCGCGCGATCGCATAGAGGACGATAGAGGCCGCGAGGCCGTAGAGGGGGTTCCCCGTCCCAACGAGCGTGATCGCGCCCGTCAGGATGATGAGGCCACCGGCCTCCATGGGAACCCCCGCCCACATCGCGGGGCGCGTGACGGCCAAGAACAGCGGATCTTTGGCCATTTGCTCCGGGCCGTCCATCGCTGTCAGCCTATCACCGTGTCGACGATCCAGGGCGCCGAGAACATGATGACGATGCCAATGAGCACGGTGACGAAGAACTGGACCGAAGCCCGGCCCATGAGCCACATCGCGCCAACAGCGATCAGGGCGATGATCGCCAGCGTCCGCAGCAGGCTATTCGAGAGCAAGCCGAGAATGTTGTCGGCCAGGCCCTCGAAATTCTGCGCATAGGCCGGTTCCGCTACAAACAGGCTCGCCAGCAAAGCGAGCGGCAGGGCACGCGCCATTTCTGGCGACGGCTTCATGGCGGCGAGTAACGTATCGAGCCGCCTTTCCGCCCGATCCTTCAACTTCTGCAACATCACAAACGCTCCTTTCGGTTGACTACGAGCTGGCGCGGACGAACGACGCCCGCGCGAACACATCCCACGCAGGCGGGGCCGGCTCCGGCTCTACCCTGTTCTCCGCTGCGATTTCCTCGGGATTCAGTTCGGCCGGGGCCGAACCATCGCCGGCTTCCGCAGGCGCGCTTAGCGCTACGAGCGTCGGAATGCCGGTTGCCGGCAGACCGCTTACCTTGCGACCTGCCCGTTCCACGCGGGCGACGTAGCCGTTGCGGAAACCTCGCGATTGTGACCCGGTGTTATACATGCTGAGCGCGACCCGCAGCGCCTGTTGCGGCGTGCGGCCGTCTCGCACCGCGCGATAATTCGTCAGCAGCACGCGACCGGCTGCCTCGACATTGACGCACGGCTCGAACACCGTGTCCCACGTCAGCCCGAGCCAACGCATGTTGTTCGAATTGATCTGGCCCAGGCCCATGTCCACCGAATGGCCGCGCGCCACATAGGCTTTCGCCGTGGCGATGGCTTCGGCTTCGTTGCGCGGACGGCGCGGTTGCCGAGCCACTCCGTTCACGTTGATCGCATAGAGATAATTGCTCGATTCCGCTTGGACGATCGCGGCAATCGTATGTGGCGCTACCGCTGGGGCGCATTGCGCCGCCAGCGATAGGACTGCCCCTGTTTCGAGAAACACGACCCCCGCCCGATCTACTGGAGGTCAACGTTTCGCGGCACCTTCCATTCGGGAGGTCGGCCGGGAATGGTGGGCGTCGGCCTGCTCGACGTGCGGCCCTGGTAGAACGTCTGGCGTCGGCCGTCGGTCCATTCGACCGTCAGCCGCGCCGGGCGGCCATCATCCGCCTTGTCGTAGTCGGTATCGCGGATGCCCGAACCCGTGCAGGTCGGGAAGCCGCCACCGAACGCCAACGTCCGCCAGAGCTTCGTGATCGGCGGGACGCAGGCTGAATACTGCGTCGGGCCGCCTGGGTTCGACAGGCACAGAACGACCTCGCAAGCCCAGGTGTTGTCGTCGGCAAATGCCGGAGGCGCCGACAGGACTGACGCTCCCGCGAGAGCGCCGGCGAAAGCGAGATGGATAGGCTTCATAAGCATCCCCTACTTCACCGAGATAGTGCAAAATATCACGGTCCCGGAGAATGTCACCCCCATTAAAAGGAATTTACATTCTTACCCGCCTTGTTGGGGATGACGGTAATGTGTCCCTCGTCATATCCGTAGTCGAGAATGACATGCCGAATGGCCCGGCTAAGTCGCTTGTAGCGCTTGAGTGTTCGCCGCTCCCAAAGGCAGACATCCAGCCATATATTACCTTTCCATGACACCTGGACGTTGATGATCCATTCGCTTGTGTCGAGCTGGACGATTGCAACCGCGAGAATTTGGCCGCCCGCTGGACGGCGAGTGGTCAGCTCCCTTTCAAAGATTGGCTCGTGCTCGGTCACATCCTTTGGAAGCATCGCGATTTATCCTTATTTCCAGATGAGCTTCATATGCCAGCGCGCGCGCAATCGACAAGTGCATGCACGTTTTCGCCTTGGAGCGCCCCTCTCACCCTGCTAGATTTCCCCGCAAACTCACAGACTGTCTTGAGATTATGCCGCGTCCGAAACGCCAAGAAGATCCTCTCCTGCCGGTGCCGCTCCCCAGGCGGCGGCCGAGCCGCGCGAACACGCGCAATCTCGTTTCGGCAGTCAAACCCGAACTGGCGCAGAAGATCAAATCTCTCGCCGACGTCGAGCAGACGAGCGTGGCCGCGCTGATCGAGGAAGCCTCGATCAATCTCTTGCGCTCGCGCGGGATCGAATACCCCGACTACTTGCGCCACTATCAGCGGGACGCGGTCGGCTAAGCGCCGCCCATAAGCGTGCATGCACGCTTATTCTTGCAAATCCCCGAATCTTACCGCACTAATTGCGCCCGAGTCCGGCAACGGATTCGGCAAAATCTCTGTCTGATTCGGGAGGGCTAGCCCGGAGATGGCAGAAACGAAAAACCCTCGCGGGCTAGGCGAGGGCTGATCGTGCCACGGAACGGGCGTCTAAAGCTTTGGTCGGCTCCCCCTATCCGTGGTTCGGCAGCAAAAGTCAACTCAAAAGCACCGCTTTTGAGAGCGACGGCGCTTGGCTTGGCGAGGCCCACTGAGGGAGGGCCTTAAGATGAGTGTTTCCATAGGCACCGCGCTAGCGCGCGGTGGCCACGCCGCGGCGGCGCAGCTCGCGCCTGGTCGCAGCTCGCGTCCGTCGAGCGGCGATCGCGTAGTAGATCTACTGCGCTCGCTTTCGCGCCTCACCAGCGCGGCCCAGGTGAACGACTTTCTCAGGCTGTTGCACAGCCAATTATCGCAGCTCGCCGGCGGCCCGCTGGACGATCGCGAAACGCAGCTTATCCACCGCATGGCCGAGGAACGCCGCCTCGAGCTGCAAGAGGCGCGCGAGCGCCGCCTCCCGCCAACGCACAGCTACTTCCCGACGCGGCCGAAATCGGAGCTTTCGCGCTCCGAAGCCGCGAGCGGAAAACGCAATCCGCTCCGGTGGGCGCGGAAGCAGCGACTTGGCGGCCTCGCCGCCGTGCCCCCGATCGCCGACTACAACGGCTTCACCGAGGGCGAGCGCGCCGTGCTCTACATCATTGCGGCCGACATGCGCGCCTTCGGCGCTTGCCGCTGCACGACGCAGGAGATCGCCGATCGCGCCGGCGTCGGCCGAACCACCGTCCGCAATGCCGTGCGCAAAGCCCGGCAGATCGGCGCCGTAAAGGTCGAGCACCGCCCCCAATGGCGAGGAAAGTGGCTCTCCAACATCATCACGATCGTCTGCAAAACTTGGCTCTCTTGGCTTCGCCGCTTCCGCCCGAACCTTGGTTTGCGGTTCAAGGGTGTCAAAAAAGCGAAGCCCACAGATACCTCCGGATTAAATCATAACAGCAGCCGCGATTTTCAGCCGGAAAGTCACAGCCAAAACCATAGATGGAAGCGGCAAAAGGAATGGCCCTAGTCGGGCCATGCGTTTTCGTTAGCAAAATCCCGAGCTGTTGCGCCCCACCGTGAAGTATGGCAATTTCGCGGTGTCCGGATAACGTAGACGGAAGAAGTTCGATGTCGATGGACGTTGACTCACGCGCACGCAAAATCGTGCAGGACATGAAGGGCCAGTGGCGCGGCTCTTATGGCATGGTCTGTTGCCCTGCTCACAACGACCGCACTCCGTCGCTCCAAGTGACTCCGGGCCGATCGGCCGTGCTCTTCAAATGTTGGGCCGGTTGCTCGCAAGAGGCGGTGCTTGCCGCCCTCAACAGCCAGAAAATCAACCGCTACACCAGTGGCGAACCCGGCGACCGCGCACCCGAGCCTTCGCGCCGCAAGCTTGCGCTTCAGCTCTGGGATTCCGCCGTGCCGATCGCCGGCACCTCGGCCGAACGCCATCTGCGTTCGCGCGCGATCGACCCCACCGGCCTAAAGGTGCGCTTTGCTCCGCGCTGCATCGTCGGCCCGCCCGACGATCGCGAAGAGCACGCCGCGCTTCTCATCCCCTTCGAGACGGACGAGGGGATAATTGCCGTGCAGCGGATCTTGATCGACCCGGTGACAGGCGAGAAGCGCTACCACGCGGGGCTTCGCGAGGCGAAACTGACGCTCGGCCTGGTCCGCAACGCGGCCATGCGGATCGGCGGCCAACCCACCGGCGACACTCTGCGCCTGGCTGAAGGCTTCGAGGAAGCCGTTTCCGTCACCCAGCTCAGCCAGGGCCGGTTGAAGGTGTGGGGCGCGGGCGGCATCCGCCGCTATGGCCTGATCGCAATTCCCGAACGCATCCGGAAAATCGTCATTTATTCGCAGCACGGCCCGGAAGCGGCCGAGGCCATAGAAGCCGCGCGCGAACACCTCACCGACACCGACCGCGAGCTGAAAATCATCCTCCCGCCAGCGCCGGCGCCGATGGATTGGAACGACATTTTGAAGGAGCGGGCCAAGTGCTGATGAGCGGTTTCAAAAAATGGCCAACTCACCAAAAGATCATCCTGCCAATTCTCGTCGTCCTGGGCTTCGGGATGCTGGTCAATGAGACGCAGATACGCGAGCCGAAGCCAGTCAATCTGCTGGTTTCCAATCCCGAGATCGTCGACGGTGACACCTTCCGGATTGATGGGCGGCGCTATCGGCTGATCGGCATGGATGCGCCGGATTCCGATAGGAATGGCGACGTGCTTAAGACCGCAGCGGGGCTCTACCTCGAAGAGCTGGTGCGGCAGAACGGGCCGATGGATTGCACGAGCACGTTTCTCGACAAGCCTTTGGCGGCCGAAGGTATCTGCCGGCAAAATCGCTCGAGCTGGGGCCGGATGAATCTTTCGTGCCGGTTTCGGTCGAATGGAGCGTCGGTCGGGGCAACGATGGTGCGACACGGCTATGCAGTCGATTTCCGCCAGCATTCGGGGTTGGCTTACGCCGCGTTGATGAAAGACGCAGCGCGGGAGGCCCGCGGGCTTTGGGGCGTCGATTATCGGGCCATGCGGCAACTCGCGATCGAGCGTGGCCGGTTGCCGGAATCGTGCGAGAAGTAGGAGCCGGGAACCTGCTCTACTCCGCCGGGCGGCTTCGCCGCCCGGCTCCACGGAGCCGCGCCAAGGCGTCTCCGCCCATACGGGTGACGATCAGGGCTATTGTCGCGGCTGACTACGACCAAGGAGAAGGCCATGATCTTGACCGCCGTTTTCATCGTTGGCGTGCTGTTCGGGGCTGTCCTCACCTACGCAATCCTCCGCCCCGCAATACGCCAGGACTGACTCTCCGAGCATCGAGCGGCCTTCGGCCGCGCGCCCTTGGTGGTGGCACGTGCCACCGGGGGAACAGCCGGGACGCCGCCCCGCGTTCCCCGAAGCGAAATGGACAGGGCCGTGGCTCAGTCGCTTCGCTCCCTGCGCCCGCACCACCCCCGTCAATTTCGCTTCTCCCCTCCCCACCCCGCTCCTCGCCGGAGCGGCAGGGCCGCAGCCGCAGGCAGGCGGCCTTGCCGACCAAGAAGGAGTGAAACCATGACCATCCAGACTATCGCTTTGAACAAGCTCGCCATCTCCGAACTCAATGTGCGGAAGGTGAAGCCCAAGGAGATCGAGGCGCTTGCCGCCGACATTCAGGCGCGCGGCGTCTTGCAGAACCTTATCGGCTACGAGGAAGGCCAGAAGGTCAAGATTTGCGCCGGTGGACGGCGCTACCGGGCCTTGAAGCTGTTGCAGAAGCAGAAGGCCATTCCCGGCACGTTCGAGGTTCCCGTTGAAATCCGCAGCAAGGACGAGGCGCTGGAAATCTCGCTTGCCGAGAACGAACAGCGCGAGGACATGCACCCCGCCGACGCCGTTATGGCCTATCGGGCAATCATCGACAGCGGCAAAGAGGTCGAGGACGTTGCCGCGTCGTTCGGCGTCTCCCCGGCCTATGTGCGGCGCGTGTTGAAGCTGTCGGCGCTGCATCCCACCATCCTCAAAGCCTTCCAGAATGATGAAATCGGTATGGGATCGGCGCAGGCGTTCGCGCTGACCGACGATCACGACCGTCAGTTGGAGGTTTTCAAGCGCACCGGCGACAACCCCCATCAAATCCGCGCGATGCTGACACAGGAGAAAATGGCCGACGACGACAAGTCGTTTCAGATCGTGGGCGAGGAAGCCTATCTCGCCGCTGGCGGCACCTTCACCACCGACCTGTTCGGCGAGCGGCGCTATTGCGACGACCCCGGCCTTGTCATGGACCTTTTGCAAGATCGGCTTGAGGCTATCGCCAAGGCGGCGCGCGAGGACGGTTGGAGGGATGCCGAGGCGCAGCTTTCCCGTCCTGACAGCTATTGGATGCGGACCCACCTTGAGCCGGCAGGCGAACGCGATCCGACCGAGGACGAAGCCGCCGAGCTGGCGCAGATCGAGGCCGCTATCGCCAAGCGCGAAAGCGAAGTCGAGGACGACGAACGCTTTTACGACGACGAGTTGCGCGACCTGGGCCGAAAGCAACAGGCCATTCGCGGCAGCCTGAAAGTGTTCACCGACGAGCAGAAGGCGGAACACACCCTGATCGTCTTTGTCGGCTACGATGGGATCGACCAAGTAGCGTTCACTCGTTCGAGCAGGGGCGGCGCTGGCGCTGACGGTCCGAAGCCACCCCGCCCCGACTACTCGCAAAAGGTCATGAACCAGCTTGGCGCTATCCGCACCCTTGCCGTGCGCGAGGCGGTAGCGGGGGACCCCGAATTGGCGCTGGACGTGCTCTTGAGCGGACTTCTCGCGCAGGTTCAGGGGCGCGGTTTCAGCTTCGAGCAGGCGGCGGAAATCCGGGCCGAGAATAGCCCGTTCCACATCGACGAAGCGGTTATGTCCCATTCGTCCATGCGCGAGATCGGCGAGCTGGCAGAGGCGGACCTTGCCCGCGTTGGCGACGAACCGACGCTGGCCACTTTCCGCGAGATCGACACCGAGACGAAGCTACGGCTTCTCGCCTACTGCGTTGCCTCGCAGATCACGAGCCTGTCGTTCCATAGCGAGCGTGACGGCCAGTTGGCGCAGATCGCCGAGGCGGCGCAGATCAACATGGTCGAAAAGTGGGAGCCCAATCAGGCGTTCTATGACCAGCTTAGCAAGGCGACCCTGTTGAAGCTGTTGGCAGAGGGATGCGGCGAAGGTGCCGTTGAGAACTGCCAGAAGATGAAGCGCGCCGAGCTTGCGGTTGCCGTCAATGAACGGCTCGCAGGCCGAGGCATCCTGCCTCCGGCGCTCCGCATGACTGCCATGGCCGAAGCTGCCGACAGCGAAAGCAAGGCGGCGTGAGCCACGGGGGGCGCGATTCACTCCCGCGTCCCCCGCAACCTTTGGGGTGGTGGCACGTGCCACCACCCCGCCTTTGCGGAGGCACCTATGGCCCGCCATCCCGTCACCCGAGAGCAGCGCTATCATCCTGCGCCGAAGATCATCGGCCAGCAGCCCGATCTATTCGGCGGCCCGACCGTCACCCACGAAGTTTCGCGCCGCAGCGTCCCGAACAACTTCGGCCGTCAGCTTCTCGCCTATCACCTTGCCGATCATATTGCCGACCTGGAGAACGACCATGAAGCCGCTCCGCAGCCTTGACCGTGATACGCGCCGCGCGCGCCTTCTCGCCGCCCGCACTCGGCCCGTTGGAGGAATCAACCGCAAAGGGATCTTCGCGGGCGATTGGGACCGTGGCAGCGTCGTCGGCCAGTTCCGCAGCGGGCGCGGTTCGTGGCGCGGCCTTGCGGCCTACAAGGCCCCGCCAGCCCCGCGCGCCGTCTACCTTGTCGCCTGTGTGAGCCAGAAGGGAGAGCAACGCGCCCCGGCGCGCGATCTCTATCGCTCCGATTGGTTCCGAAAGGCGCGGGCCTATGTCGAGGCGACGGGCTGCGAATGGTTCATCCTTTCGGCCGAGCACGGCCTGTTGCACCCCGACGCGCCCATTGCCCCCTATGATACGACCCTTGCCAAGCTGGGAGCCGAAGGCCGCGCGGCATGGGGCGAGCGCGTTGCCGCGCAGATCGACGCGGCAATAGGCCCCGACTTCGCCGGCGAGCTGATCTTTCTCGCGGGGGAGCACTACCGCTCGCCGCTTGCCGCCTACGCCGGGGACCGTGCCCGCGTTCCGATGGCCGGGCTTGGCATCGGCCAGCAAAAGGCATGGCTTGCCGCCCAGCTCGCCGAGGTCGAGGAGTGACGAACGCCTTTGGGCAAAGGTGGATCTTCCCCCATGTTTGGTCCGCATGCGCTACACGTTAGTCCTTCAGATGATCAGCACATATGCGGCGCCAAGGGCCGAGCAGACGCCTAGCACCGGCAGCATCCGGGCCTTGAGCCAGAACATGGCAACTATCGCGCCCAGCGCCAGCGCCAGCGCTGGCCAATCGACGGTCGTCAGCACGGGGATATCGATGGCACCGAGCGCGAAGGGCACTCCGCGGACTTGCCCGAACAAGGTGTGGATACCAAACCAGACTGCCAGATTGAGAATGACACCCACCACTGCGGCGGTGATTGCTCTAAGCGCGGCCGACAACGCGCGGTTGCCACGCAGCCGCTCGACGAACGGCGCGCCGGCGAAGATCCACAGGAAGCAGGGCACGAAAGTGACCCAGGTGGTGAGGATCGCACCCAGCGTCGCGGCGACGAGCGGCGGCAGCCCGGTCGCCTCGCGGAAGGCAGCGAGGAAGCCAACGAACTGCGTCACCATGATCAGCGGACCCGGCGTTGTCTCGGCCATGCCGAGCCCGTCAAGCATCTCGCCGGGCTGGAGCCAGCCATAAGTCTCGACCGCCTCCTGCGCGACATAGGCGAGCACCGCGTAGGCGCCGCCGAAGGTCACCACCGCCATCTGGCTGAAAAAGGTGGCGATGCGGCTGAATACGTCGTCCGCACCGAATGCGAGCAGCAGCGCCGCGATCGGCGCCAGCCAAAGCACCAGCAGAATGCCGGAGATGCGCAGCGACCAGGAAAGGTTCGGCCGCGCATGGTCGGGAAGGCCCTCGCCAAGCGCAGTGTCGCGGTCGTGGATTATCTCGGCACCGGCGGGACCATGTCCGCCGCCGCCCTTGAATGCGGCGTAACCAGCGCGGCCACCGAAGAAGCCGATCAGCGCGGCGGCAAGCACGATCAGCGGGAAGGGAACGTCGAGCATGAAGATCGCGACGAACGCCAGCGCGGCAAGACCGCGCATGACGTTGTTCTTCAAGGCACGCGAACCCACCCGGACCACCGCCTGCAGCACCACCGCCAGCACGGCGGCCTTCAATCCTAAGAGCAATCCCTCGACCAGCGGCACTTCGCCGAGCAGCACATAGACATAGCTGAGGCCTAAAATCGCAAGGAAGCCGGGCAACACGAACAGCGCGCCCGCGACCAGCCCACCCTTGGTCTTGTGCAAGAGCCAGCCAATATAGACCGCTAGCTGTTGCGCTTCAGGGCCGGGCAGCAGCATGCAATAGTTGAGGGCGTGGAGGAACCGCTCCTCGCCGATCCAGCGCTTCTCCTCGACCAGGATGCGATGCATCACCGCTATCTGGCCCGCCGGTCCGCCGAAGCTGAGCAGCGCGACCCTGATCCAGACGCGCACCGCCTCGCCGAAGCCGATGCCGTGCTCGTGCGGCCTTTCGACCGCGATCTCAGCGCGTGCGCTGGCCTCCATCGTCAATCCCCTTTTCGCCGGGTGAAGTGAGCATAGAAACCGTCGAGTGCGGTCGATCCGCGCGCGATCCGCTCCTCGTCGTCCTCGGTGCCGGCACAGATCCCGGCGATAAGTGCGCTCACGCCCGGCGTCTCCGGCCGCTCAAACCGCGCATCGGCGATATCGAGGTCGTGAACAATTTCGGCGAGTGCGCGCAGCGCCGGGTCGGTCTCGAGACCGGTGCGGAACACCAAGGTCTCGAAGGAGCAGCGGTCGCCTTCGTGGGTGAATTCAGCGTCCGCCATGTCGAACCTGAGTTCATCAGGCTCCGGCGTATAGCCTTTGCCCTCGACGAACTTGAAACGCGCCTCGGAGTCGATGAAGCGGCGAATGAGCCAGGCGGACGCGATGCGATCGACATGGACATGGCGGCGCGTCACCCAAACGCGGCGTTTTAGCTCAGCCGGCGTCAGCTCGGGTGCTCCGGGCCCGCTCACATCGGGATGTTGGTGTGAGCGGCGCTCTGCCTCGGCAATGGCGGCTTCAGCGGCCTGCTGGCCGTGCGCACCGAAAAAGTCGATGGTTGCGATCTCGTTCAGGCGCTTGCGCAAGCGGCCCACATCCGCCGCCGCGACGTACTCGTCCTCGCACAGAGCGCGCGCCTCGCGCGCCAACTCCTCATAATCGGCGTCACGGGCAGCGTCGAACACTCCGCGGAGCTCCGCATCGCCCATGCCGCCAGCAAGCCGCGCTTCGAGGATTAGCGCCTCGCCGCCATTCTCGGTGATCTCGCAATGCAGCTCTTCGAAAAGAGCGCGCGTGTCTTCGCGATTGGGGAGCGCATGGACTGCGTTCTTGAGCGGCGCGGCCCCGATCGCCTGCAAACGCCGCCATACCTTCACCCGCAAATATGCAGGTTTGGCGGGGAGTTGCGGGATCAGGAGCAACCAAGGGGAAACTTGTGTGTTTGTCATAGTTGTATCGTAACTGGCTTACGAGTGTAAGGGTTGCATCACAAGTCCCATAAGCATAGGACCGCTTATCACGAAGAGAGAAACCGGAGCGCGATGCTGGGTTTGTCACGGTTGGCTGGCGGCGCGCTCGCATGACGTGAGGCTTTCCGTGTCGAGTGCCTGATGAAGGATCAATTATGCTGAAAAAGACCCTCGCCTTGGGATTCACCAGCCTCCTGCTTGCAAGCCCGGCATGGGCAGCGCCGGACTGGTCGGCGGTCGACCGGGCGATAGGACGAGCGGGAGCAGAACAGGCAGGGGGCGTTCACCGCTACAGCTTCCCGCGTTCGGACCTGAGCGTCACGCTGGATGGGGTGACGATCAAGCCCTCCCTCGCGCTCGGCTCCTGGGCGGCGTTTCAGCCGATGGGCGATGAGGCAATGGTGATGGGCGATCTCGTGCTGACGCACGACGAGGTGAACCCGGTGATGAGCCGCTTGCTGGCAAGCGGCTTCACGATCACCGCGCTCCATAATCATCTGCTCCGCTCGTCGCCGGCAACGATGTACATGCACATCGCCGGCCACGGAGACCCAGTGAAGCTCGCGGCCGCGCTCCGGCAAGCGCTCTCGGCCAGTCGGACTCCGCTCGCCGCGCCGCAGCCACACTCGGCCAGCGCAGCCGCGTCGTCGCCGCTCGATCTCGATGTGGCTGCGCTCAACCGGTTGATGGGCAGTGAGGGCCAGGCCGCCGGCGGCGTCCTCAAATACAGCTTTCCGCGCGCCGAGCGGTTGATGGACGGCGATATGGAGACTCCGCCGACGATGGGCACGGCGACCGCGATCAACTTCCAGCCTACCGGGGACGGCCGAGCCGCGATCACCGGCGACTTCGTGCTGGTCGCCAGCGAGGTCGATCCGGTTCTGCGCGCGCTGCGGACGAACGGGATCGAAGTCACGGCGCTGCATAATCACATGCTGAACGACGAACCGCGGCTGTTCTTCATGCACTTCTGGGCCAACGACGACGCGGCCAAGCTCGCCAGTGGGCTGCGCGCGGCGCTCGACAAGATGAACAATCAGAGGAGTTGAAACCGGACGACGGCTCATAGGGCCGTAACCGCCGCCCGTTCGACCCACGGCCCTCAGCCAGGAAGTGGAATGGAACATGCCTAGCAAACGAACTCTCACTGCCCTCGCGGGTGTGGGCGCGGCCGCACTGGCGATCGCGGGCGTGGCGATCGCGCAAAACCACGAGGAGAACGAGGACCGGATCATCGGCGAGCACAGCGAAAGAGATATCCCGCTCGATCAGGTGCCCGAGGCAGCGATGAATGCCGCACGTGCGCAACTCGCCTCAATAAGCAAGGCGGAGCAGGTCACCCGAAAGGCGGACGGAAGCACGCTCTATGAGATCAAGGGCAAGAACAACGACGGAAAGACCGTTGAGCTGTTCGTCACGCCTGAAGGCGAGGTGCTCGGCAGCGAATGAAGGAACAGCACGGGCGTCGGCCGTTGAGGGCCGATCTGCCCGTTTCGAACCGATACTGCGGAATAGGAGACGAAAATGCGGCCAAGGCGATGGATGTTGTTATGCGCCGCTTTGGCCGCCCTGCCTGGTAGCGCGAACGGCCAATCCGAACCCGCGTCGGCGACGGGCTCGGCGTTGCTCGCAAGCTGTCAAGCGAATGAGCCGCGATGCGGCGCCTATCTCCAAGGTGTGCTCGACATGATGATCGTTGCGCGCAAAGCGGATTGCGGTGCTCCACGTTACGACCGGGCAGCGCTGCGCGCGGCATACCTGCGCTGGGTTGAACGAAACAGCTATTTCAAGAGTGTCCACATGGTGGCGGGTGCTAAGCAGGCGCTGGATGAGACATGGCGGTGCGAGGCGAGATCTGCCTCTAATGAAAGCCGAGACTGATCAGATGTCGCGCGCCCCGCGAGACGCGCGATCTCCTGCCCCCCTCAGCAACGGTCGAGTTATTCAACCACGTTGAGATCCGCTGCCGTGTTCAGCGAGGCGCTGAATTTGCAGTCGGGGCCAATATCCGCGCCGGTCAATGTGAACACCGTTGGCGCGTCGCCGTGGTTCTCGATCGTGAACGGCACCCAACCGTTGGTCCAGCAGAAGGTCGAGAGGCCTTCCTTGATCCTCAGCCCGATAAACCGTCCTTCCCCTCCATCGCCGTCGACTGAGATAATCTCCCACGTTGTCGGGGAGATTGTAATATCGGAGCAGGCCGATGGCGCTGGCGCACTGCCGCCCGTCACCGACCCGCTCGATGCGTTCGGCGGATTGGTGCCCGTCGCAGGACCGGACACCATTTTGAAGTTCCATGCGCAGGCCCAGCTCTCCTGTCCGCCGTTCTTCACGAGGTTGCCCGGCCCATAAATGCTGAAGCTGTAATTGGGCGGGACAATCCCATCTGCGAACGAAGGGCTGGCGAGCGCGAACGTCAGGCACGCGCCGAGGCACGCTGTTAAGGCCATTTTCATGGCATCCTCCTACTTTCGTTGGGTTCGAGGGCCGCTCTTCGCGCCCTCGCCTGTCTCGCTATCGAGCAGGCCATGCGATTGAACACCGCGCCAGGCCGCAAGGGAAATCAACTTTCCGTGAACGCTCGCCCAGCCTTGTTGATCGTCGCGCTCGCCGTCGCCGGGCCGATCAGCGCGAGCGCTGCCGGCGAGGCAGTAGCGCCGCGCACGATCGAGCTTCAGGGCCGATGCGACTACAGGTCCGCCGCCGAGAGCGTCGGCCCTGACACCGGCTTTGCCGTGTGCAATTCCGTCGCCATCACGCGCAACGGTGATAGCAGCGCGATCGACTTTCGCCGGTCCCTGGGCGGATCGGAGTTCCGCTATGAAGGCGCGCTTTCGGGCGACTCCATGACGATCGCGCGTCTCCGGATCAAAGGCCGCGTAGCGCAGGACGCGGACGGGGAATGCACGATCTTTCGGCGCGGCGAGAAGATCTCCACCGTCACTTGCGTAGCCAGGTCCGGTTGGAAAACCTTCGCCGCGAACTTCGTAGCTTCCAGAATCAACCCGTAATTGGAGCGCCCTTTGGGCGCGCCTCTAATGGATCGGCGGTGGCACGTGCCACCGCCTGAAAAGCGCGGGCGTCGGGCTCGGGGATGGGTTTTCGCTCTGTTGTCGTCCCAGTGTGGCATGGGTGCGCGACGCCTATCAAGGATCGGCGGTTCCCCCAATTTGCTGCGCAAATCGGCTCCCCCACCGCCCGCTAGCGCGGCCGCTTCGCGGTCCTGGACAGCCGCCGCCGGAGCCCATGCCAACCGGTCACTCCCAACAACGCAGAAGGAGAACCGGATGCACGTCAAATTGTATCAATCATTGAAGTCGGTTAATGTGTCGGATGACGCAGCAGCCGAGGTTGTAGATGCTGTTGAGGAGTATTTGGCAGTGAAGATCAAGGAAGCCACCGCAGGAATGGAAGCCAAGCTGAACGCCCTCACGTGGCTCGTCGGCTCGATCGGCGTCCTGCTTTCGGCCGCGGCCATCATCGGCACAGCGGCAGCGTTCTTCAAGTGACGCATCGAGGGAGGCTCCGGCCTCCCTCTTTTTTTAACGCCGCTTCCAGAACGCTGCCGCCAATGCCGGTTGTACCGGCACGCTAGATCGCTAACGTCGTTTTCGCGCTGCGGGTGAGCCCCTGCCCCCCAAGGCATCGATCCCCGCAGCGCACCACCACCCATGATGAGCGGCCCAGGGCCGCACTCCAATCTCTGGCACCTGCCACGTTAGATCGTGCGGCCTTGCGGCCGCGCGCCATCGGTGGTGGCACGTGCCGCCAGTGGAACAGCCGGGGCTCCTGCCCCTCGTTCCCGGAAGCGAAATAGACAGGCCGAGGCTCGCTTCGCTGCGCCCGCACCAACCCGTCGATTTCGCTTCCCCCTCCCCTCCCCGCGCCTCGCCGGCGGGTCAGAGCCGCAGCCAGCAGGCAGGCGGCTTTGACAAGCAGGAGTGAGGAAAAATGCCGAAGAACACCAACCGGGTCGATCTCTATCAGGCAGTCACCGACGACATTCTTTCGATGTTGGAGGCAGGCACCAAGCCTTGGGCGAAGCCGTGGAGCGGCGGCGCTTCGATCCCCCTTCGCCACAACGGCATTCCCTATCGCGGAATCAATATTCTCAGCCTTTGGGCGAGCGCCATGCGGCAGGGCTTCGCATCGCCCTACTGGCTGACGTTCAAGCAGGCGCTGGAGCTGGGCGGCAACGTCAAGAAGGGCAGCAAGGGAACCACCGTTGTCTATGCGAACAAGCTGGTCATCAAAGACGAGGAAACCGACGACGAGCGCCGCATTCCGTTCCTGAAACGCTACACCGTCTTTAATGCCGAGCAGGTCGAGGGAGTCGAAGGAAAATACCCGCCCCCGCCCGCGATCATCAACAATCCGGACAGCCGCGACGACGAGCTGGAAGCCATGTTCGGTCGCATCGAGGCCGACTTGCGCCACGGCGGATCGAGCGCGTTCTACCACATTCGCGACGATTATATTCAGATGCCGGCATTCGAGGCGTTCCACACCGGCGATGACTACTATGCGACGCTCGCCCATGAGGCCACCCATTGGGCCGGCGCTGAAAGTCGCCTCAATCGCAAGACCCTCACGTCAACGTCCCGCGCTGACTACGCGCGCGACGAGCTGGTCGCCGAGCTGGGCGCGGCCTTCCTTGGCGCTACCATCGGCTTCAAGGTCGAGGAACGCGAGGACCATGCGGCATATATTGAGCACTGGCTTGCCGCGCTGCGCAACGATAAGCGCGCGATTTTTGAGGCCGCGCGGGAAGCGCAGAACGCCGCTGACTACCTGCTGGCGATGATGCAGGAGGGGGGCGGGTGACGTCCCCCCGCACCGGCAAAACCGGGTCGGGCCACCGCGCACGCGCGGCGGCCCGTCGCCATGGCGGAGAAGGAGAGAGGCGCTAGTGATTTATCTTCAAATCCCGGTTACAACCACAGAAGTAATCGGGGGAACGGAACCCATGGAAGAAATCCTAAAACACTACCGCGATCGCATTGAAGCCATGGACTTCGAGCCCCTGTCCGATGATGAGGCCGCCGCGCGCCGCGCCGCCGATGCCGAAGGGGTCGCTAGCGTCCGCCTTGAAGGGCTAGAGCTGACGGCGATCGACGCCGCTTTCCTCGATATGCTCGCCGAATTTCGAGTTCCGCAAGAGCTGTCCAGCGCGCTCACGATTGAGTTCACCCGCGACATGCTCGCCGCCAACACACACGCGCGCCATGACGCATGAACGATCCATATACCTACCGTGATAGCCGCGTCTTACAGAACAAGCTCGGCATTCGTGACGAGCGGACCCTAAATGAGCGCGAAGCCCTTCTCACCGCCCGGCGCTACGGCGAGGTTCTAGCCGCGCGCACCGCGCCCGCGACGAACACGCGCGCCTATCAGGATCTTCACCGCCAGCTCTTCCAAGACGTTTATCGCTGGGCCGGTCGATTGCGCATCGTCGACATAAGCAAGCCGGGCAGCACCTTCGCCCGTGCGCATCTGATAGAAGCCAGCCTAGATCGCGAGTTCAAGCAGCTTCCCGACCTCGACACACTGCGCAAGATGGACCCCGACCGCTTCGCGGACACCATGGCGCGTCATCTCTCCGAGCTGAACGCCGCCCACCCGTTCCGCGAAGGGAACGGGCGGGCGATGAGGCTGCATTTGCAGCTTCACGCCATGGCGGCCGAAAAGACGGTTTCCGTTCAGGCCATCAATCGTGTCGAATGGCTCGAGGCGAGCCGCACCAGCTTTCTCACGGCCAATCATGCGTCGCTGGCGAAGGTCATTCGCGACGCCATGGAAGGCGAGCGGCAGAAGGTCGAGCCGATCCGCGGAGCTGCCGGCATCGCCATGCCGCCGCAATTGGACATGCTCTTGCCGCCGGGGTCGAAACAAACAATCTCGGTCGACCAGGCCAAGCAACAGATAGAGCGCTATCTACCCACGGCACAGGTCATGGCCGCGCGGCAGCACGAGCAACTTAGCCGCCTCGCGCAAACATCGAGCGACATGCGCCAGCTCGCCGAGCGCTCGGCCCAGGAGGTTGCGTTTCTTCGCGACCCCAAGGGGCCTTTCCACCATCTGCAATTGATAGAGCAGCGCCGCTACGACAAGTTCGAGGTCAACTGGTCCGAAGGCATGGACCCGTTGCAGCGGGTGCGCTCGATCAGTGCCGGCAGCGCCGCGTTCCTTTCAAAGATGGCGGAACGCGACGTCAAAGCCGCCGATCGCGCGCTTCACCTTTCGCCGATGCCGCGCGGCGTCGGCCAAGTGGAGCGTCGCCTTGCCGATCAATTCATGAAGAACACGGCGGCCGAGAACCGGGCCGATCCGCGCCTTGCGCCATTCCAGCTCGCCGTCGAGCGCCACATCGCCGATGCTCGCGCCGAGGGCGCGACGAAGGCGCAGCTCGCGAAGGTCGCCGACAGTGCCAAGCGCTCGGTCGCCGAGGACCTGGCGCACGGCAAGACGCCCGAGAAGATCAACGACAAGTCCAAAGGTCGCGAGCGCTAGCCTGACCGGGTGAATGGAGCGGCCCAGGGCCGCGCACCAATCTCCGTCCCCCGCCACATCAGATCGAGCGGCCTTGCGGCCGCAGCACCCCCGTCGAATCCGCTTCCCCTCCCCAACCCGGTCCTCGCCGGACCGGCAGAGCCGCAGCCCGCAGGCAGCGGCTTCGCCGAACAGGAGTGAGGACAAATGGCTTATACCGAAGTGCAGATCGCAGAGATCGCGGCGCTCAATGACCTTGCGCGCGCCGCTATGGGCGTGACGAGCAAGGTTGTCATGACGCAGGGAATCGCGGCCCTCGACGACGCAACGCGGTCCCGAATTTTCGAGCTGGTCGAGACATTCAACGACTTCACGCCCGATAACGACCCACACGGGGAGCGCGACGTCGGTTTCCTTTACCGTGACGCGAGCGGCCAGTGGCGCACCCGCTGGACGAGCGAGGTCGAGAAGCCGGCGCTCTCGGTCATGTGGAAGATCGACTATTACGACCGCGCGCTTGAGTTCGGCAGCGAGGAACCTTGGAACCCCCAAGTTACCAAGCGCGTGCTGACCATCCTTCTCGCCAGCGAATACTAGGGGGCGAGGGATGCGCGCAGATTGGCGATTGGAAGCCGAGTGGCAGGCCGCCCTAGCCCGCGCGGCCGAGGCGGCGAAAGCCAGCTACACCCCCAACCCGACGGAAGGACCGGCAGCGATTGTTTCCGATGCGCTGGTGCTTCTCGATTGCGTCGAGCACGCCGAATGCTTCGACGGCGCAACGGGCGGATTTTTCATCCTTAGCGACGGCCGAGAGTTTCGGTTCTCGGTCGAGCCTGCCGAAAGGAATGACCGATGACCCATCATTGGACCGATGACGCGGGCGAGATTGCCAATCTCGCCCGGGCGGCCGACGCTATCGAGATCGCGGGTTGCCGTGAGGTCGAGGGCACCGTTGAGCGTTGCAACGGCGAGCCGGCGAGCTTCTACAGCGTCTATTTCCATTTCGATCCGGAGTGGCGGGAGGACCCGAACGACCTGAGGGGCGCCATGTGCATCGCCGACCGGTCTACGCTTCGCGAGGCGATGGACTTCGCCGACGAGCAGGCCGCACGCTGGTCGCTTCCGATCAACAATATCGCCCAAGGCGAGTTGCACCACGACGCCCATGTTCGTCAGATGGACGATGAGGTTTACCGACTCCTCGAGCCGCGCTGGTCGCAGGCGGAATGCCGCCAGCTCTGGCGCGATGCGGCGCGGGCACGGACTGAGCGGCGCGCCGCCGAGGGAGGTTCGCGATGACGAAGCTTTACTATGACGCCGGCGCGTGGACTGTTCCCGGTCAGCAGAGCCGCGAGGCTTGCCGCGTGGATTTGCCGAACAGTCCCGCAGAACTGGCGATCTGGCTCAATGATCGAGGCGTGCGGCCGAACGTGGCGGCCGCGAGCGCCGACGCGCCGAAAGCGGACGTGGCGGCGGCCAGTGAAGATCCAATCGCCATCGGCGATTGGATATTGGACCGCGCCACGCCAGCACAGATCGAGCAACTATTCGCCATGATCGGCGCGCGCTTCCATGAGCTGCGCACGGCGGCCGAACGACGCCGAGCTGGGGGCGCACCATGAAGCGCGCGATCGTCGCCACGATCAACGGCGTCAGCTTGGTGGTGGAGGTTGAGGATAATCCGCTAGGCTGGCGCTGGTGGAGCTGGACGGAATGGGACGCGGACGATTGGGCTCCCCTCGCCCAGCACCGGATTGTGCCGCTGACCGAGCTGGCGGACTCGATGGGCCGCCGAGCATGGCTTTGTGGTTTGGAAGGCGGCGGATTCCGCTTGCTCGGGGCGTTCCGCGTCTTCCCGATCCTTGAGCAAAACCCTGATGAGGCGCGCGCCTTTGTCGAGCGCCTGTTCGTCGACCACGCGCGCGAGCCAGCGCTGTTCTAGCCGCTGGGGCGGCCGACGATGGATTCCTAGTGAGAATGCGCTATATTGGCGGCATGAACGCAGAACGCGCCCTCTACGAAGACCCCGCTGCGCTCGACTTGTCGCGCAAGCGTGCGCTTGCCGACATCGAGGCGGGACGCGTGGTGCCGAACGAGGCGGTGACGGACTGGCTCAAGACCTGGGGCACGGCCGACGAAAAGCCGATCCCGGCTGAATGGCTCAAGTAGTCTGGACGCGCGAGGCGCTGTCAGACCTCGCCGCCATTCGCTCTTACATCGGACAATTCAATCCGGAGGCAGCGGCCCGCTTCGCCGAACGGCTGATTGAGGCTGCCGAAAGCCTCGCCGAATTTCCGGCCAAAGGCCGGAGCATCGGCCATGGCTTGCGGCAGTGGTCGCTGATTCGACCCTACCTCATCCGCTATCTCTTCGATGGCGATCGTGTCTACATCATCGACATTGTTCATGGTGCTCAGGACGAATAAGCGCCCTCCCCTTGCGAGCGCGACATGTGCCGGATGTTCCCTAACTGTTCCGTTTGGCGCATATGGGCATGATGGCCGCGAACTACCATCGCCCGAAACCGATCGATCCAATTTGGTATCGCCAGAGCTGCTATATTAGCATCCGCTGCGCGTGCGGGCGCTCGCTTGTCGAACCCCTCGGGGACTTCGCACGGTCGCGCGGCATCCACTTCGACACGCACATATATAAGTTGATAGATCGGCTCCGGTGCAGCCGGTGCGGTGGAGAGCCGTTTGCCGAGGTGACGCTTTATCGTAACGGCAACTAGGTGCCTCCAAGCATCTGGACAACGCGGACGGCCATTTCATCTAGATCGTAGGGCTTGGCAATGAACTCGCCGTTCGCCGGCAGCTCCGCCGCATCGGGCCTGATCCGGCCCGACGCAATCACCACGCCGATCTCCGGCCATCGCTCGTGAATTGTCGCGGAGAGAGCCAGGCCGTCGATTCCGCCGGGCATTTCGATATCTGTCAGAACCACGCGAATATCGTTGCGCGCGTCAAGCACCTTCAGAGCGTCGGTAGCGTTGACCGCCTCAAACACCGTGAGCCCTGCGTTCTGCAGGGCCTCAGCCATGCATATGCGGAGCAACCCTTCATCCTCGACCACGAGAACAGCAAAGCTTTGGTCAGATGATGGAGTCACGTAGGCGCCCTCCCCTTCGATCCACGGTGTCGCGATTTTAGTATAAATCCCGAATACGCGACAGGTTCCCCGTCCAGCGCAATTTTAGATGCCGGGTTGATCCAGTCCTTTCATCGCGCGCTCAGCGTTCATCAACGCGAACTGCGCCGTGGACGTGATGCCCTTTTCGCACCGATGATCGTCGGAATGGCGGACCTCCCAAGACCAACTCAGGCGATCCCTACTTCGCGCGTGCCGCACGCTTAGATTCCAATGACCGCCGCTCCGGGCAGGAACCTTCGCGCTGTGTGGCAGTCCCAGCGACCAGTGAATTGCCGGCTCGCGATCGCTCACGGCACCTTCTCGGATTGAGCGAGCGGCTTGGGCGCACCGCTGCCGGCGTCGATCGCCGCTTGAAGATGGCAGGCGGCCGCGCTCGTGCCCTCGCCCGCTTTGTCGAGAAGCGCCAATGCCATTTTCATGAGTGACACGGCTGTCTTCGTGTCGTTGCCCTTATCCATGAACGTAACTGCCCGAGATTCTGCACACGATCACGATGTAGCGTTGCAGCGGTTGCTAAGAGGATAAGAGAAGCCCCGCCTACGCCGCGCCGCTGGCGGGGCTCCCCTTCTCAAGCCAGCTTCTCAAGGCCGGTGACGACCATCGCGCGGAACGGGGCCACGCGCAATTATTGCGCCTTCGTCTTGTAGAGTCCACCTGGCGCGAAATCTCGGCCATTTGGGGATGGCGCATTAGGGTTGCGCCTGAAGAATTTCGCGCCATGGCTTTCGCGCCTAGCGCGAAAGGTATAGGTTACGCGCCATGACCGCAGGCCGCAGCGATACCCCCTCCCCTCCCCCGCAGATCGCGCGCGTCTATTTGCGCGTCAGCACGGACGCCCAGGACTTGCGGCGGCAGGATGCTATCGCGGCCGACGCGAAGGCCGCCGGCTACTATGTCGCGGCCGTCTACCGCGAGAAGGCGTCGGGTGCGCGGGCCGATCGACCCGAGCTGCTACGCATGATCGCCGACCTTCAGCCCGGAGAGGTTGTGATCGCCGAGAAGATCGACCGGATAAGTCGCCTGCCACTTGCCGAGGCGGAAAAGCTGGTCGCGACGATCCGGGAGCGCGGCGCGCGGCTCGCCGTCCCCGGCGTCGTCGACCTGACAGACCTCGCGGCCGACGCCGAAGGCGTCGCCCGCATCGTCCTCGAGTCTGTTCAGGACATGCTCTTGAAGATCGCCTTGCAGCTCGCTCATGACGACTACGAGGATCGCCGCGAACGGCAACGTCAGGGGATCGCATTGGCTAAGGCCGAGGGCCGCAGCGGCGGGCGCAAGAGCGATCGCGCGAAACATGCGCGGATCATCGCCTTGCGGGAGGCGGGCAAAAGCATCGCCCGAACCGCCGAGCTGGCCGAGTGCGACCGCAGCACCGTCAAGCGGGTTTGGGCGGCGTATCGCGCCGCCCAACAGCCGAAGGCCGAGCCCGAGCAAGCAGATAAGACCCGTGAGCGGACGCGCTGACTTCCCGCGCTATTCAGGCTCTAGCCGGTGGCACGTGCCACCACCCTACCTTTTCGCCAGCGGACTTGCCCGGTCCTGCCGGATGCGTTGGGAGTCCGATCGAGCCGTTCCACCTATCGCCCTGTCGATCGCGCGCGGCGGTCGATGGCCGACAAATGCCGGTGGCACGTGCCACCGCAGACAAAACGAAAGGCGTCTCTCGCAGGACGTGCCTTTGGGGCGTTGCTTTCTGACGGATAAGAACTCCGCTCAGACCCTAATGCAAGCAAGCAGAAAACCGGCCTTCGGCCTTGGGTTTCCGCAAGCGGACCCTCCCATTTTCAGCTTGCCCGCGGGCCTTCGCTCCATCCTGAAAAATCCGTCAGCAACGACCACCAAAGGAGACTACCATGCAGAACATCGCTGAATTTCGGATCATCGGTCGCGTTGGCGACGTGAAGCCGAGCGATAACGTCACCCACGTTTCGGTTGCCGCGAACTACAATCGCAGGGACGGCGACGATTGGAAAACCGACACGCTCTGGAACCGCGTCACCTTTTTCAAGCAGCTCGCGGAACGCGCCGGCGATCTGGGTAAGGGCGACCTGGTCCACATCACCGGTCGGGTGCGCCAGAACAGCTACGAGGCCGATGGCGAAACCCGATACACCGTGGATCTGATCGCTGACGGGCTCGGTATCCTGGCACGGGCAGGGGGCGAGTAGCCCCCTCCCCTCCCCCGCAAAGTTGGGCGGCCTAACGGCCGCCCTTTTTTTATGGACAATGCCTGTCCCTGCCCCTATTTTTAATAGGGAAACTTTTGCGGAGAGCCCATGGCGGCAAAGCTCTTTAATCGCGTGGCGATGCTGCGCCGCGCTTCGGGACTTACACAGGCCGAGCTTGGGCGGGCTGTTGGTGTTACGCCCGAAACCATCGGCGCGATCGAGAACGGTCGCCAGGATGCAACACTACTCACGGCGCTTCGCATGGCGGCAGTCCTGCGAACGCCAGTGCCGAACATCTTTCGGGAGCAGCCGTTCCCGCAGTTGGTCGGCCCCAACGGAGGCGAGAGCCAACCAACTTAGGAGGCTGCGATGCCCAAAGAACCTGTCCCGGTCGACGAGCTTCCGCTCGACGTGCTCGCGCTCGATCGCGATATGCCCGGCCTGACGGTTGAGCGGCCGAGCACCCCCCAGCGCCTTCGCGCCGCCGCTCGGCGGTTCGCCGAGCTGATCGGCGCCGGCGCGCGGATTACCCGCTTGGTCGCCATCGCCATCGCTGTCCTGGTTGTGCTTGCCATCGGCCTCGCGCTGCTGGCGCTTTTCGTCACGCTCTTCATTTTGCTGTCTCACGCAGTTGGTTTCCTCGAGGCGATTGCCTGCGTTGGCGGCATTGCCCTTGTCGCCGCGCTGCTACCGGACAGGCGCAGCCGGGCTTTCGTTCCCGATGAGAACGGCGCGGGCTTCGCGGCGGGCGATGATTTTTCGAATACGCGCATGATCCTCGGCACCGACTTTTCGCCGGCGGGCCAGGATCGCCACGAACGCTACTGGAATCACTGACGCCACACGGCGGGGAGACGAATTATGCGAACGATCGTAGTCACGAACGAGAGGGGGGGGATCGGCAAAACCACCCTCACTTGCCACATCGCTTGGCACCTAGCCGAGCAGGGCAAGCGCGTCGTGGTTCTGGACCTCGACAAGCAGTGCCATAGTGCGGGGATGCTGGCGGCCGAGTTCGAGCAGCTTGGGCCTATTCAATCCATCCTCGACTTCGAGCCAGACGGTGAGCCGCCGGCGCTCGCTTGCTTCAAGAACACTCGGCAGGTTGTCGAGCTGACCACGGACGGACCGCAGCAAGGCCAGCATATAGCCGCCTACGTTCGCGCCATTCGTGCCGGGCTCGCGCAGTACTACGATTATTGCATCATCGACACGGCGCCGGCTTGGGATGGCCGAAATCTTATGGCGCTGATCGCGTCCGATTATGTCGCGGTGCCGCTGGACCCCGACAAGACGGCTCGCCAATCGCTCAGCGAAATCTCGCAAAGCATCCACCTTGCGAACAAGGTTCGAGGGGAGGGCAATCACGCCCGCTTTGGCATCGTGTTCAATCGCGTTCAGGCGACGAGCGAGGTTTCGCGGCAGCTCATGGACCGGATCGCCCAAGCGCTTCCCGCAAACGTCATCCCGCACACCATTCCTCATCGAGAGCATGTCCGCGAGGCGGCCTTGCTTGAGGTGCCGGTGTGGCGGCTCGCCAAAGACACGCGGCGAAGTGCGCCGATCGTGCGCGAGGTTGTGTCCTACATTGTCGATCAAGCCGAGAAGGAAGCCGCATGAACAAGGCAGCAACTAAGCCGGTGAAGAAGAGCCTCGCCGACTTCAATATGGACGCGATGGATTTTTCCGCAGTGCCGGCGAACAGCGAGTTCAAGGCGGCGGGCCGATTCCAGCGCTTGCCGATCGCTGACATTGACCCGGACCCGTCGCAGGTCCGCACCGAGTTCGACCAGGCCGAGATTGAGGCGCTGGCAGCGACGATCGCGCAGCGCGGTCTTTTGCAGCCGATCACCGTTTCGCCGACGCCCAACGGCCGTTACGTCATCCGCTATGGCGAACGGCGCTGGCGAGCGTGCAAGCTGCTAGGGCTCGACGCTATCGACGTCGTGCTGGACCAGGGCGAGGCCGACCGCGACGTTGGCATTGACCAGTTCCTTGAGAACGAACAGCGTCAGGCTCTCAACCTTGCCGAGCGAGTGCGCTTTATCGCGGCGCGTGTCGGCGATGATCTTTCGACGAAGGATCTCGCCGAGCGCATCGGAAAGCCGCATTCGGAAGTGAAGCGGCTCTACTCGCTTCGCACGCTGCCCGACGACATTCTTGACGAGATGAAGGATTGCGCCACGCGCGCCGCCGCGGCCGTGAACCAGGCAGTCAAGATCGACGGCGATCGGACGCGGGCTTGGCTTTCCGAGAACGCGAACCCGAGCGTCGTCCAGGCCGAGCAGTTCCTTGCTTCGTTGCAGCCCGATCGCGTCGAGCGAGAGGGGAGGGCGGCCGACGACGATCCGACCGCTCGCAGCATCGCCGATAGTGCCGCGGCCGATGAGAGTTCGGCCGACGACGCAGCGGCCGAAGAACCGGCGCCGGAAGCGAACGGCAAACCACTCGCCGAGGTCTATGCCACGAAAGAGGGCAGGGCGCGCCGTCAGCCGAAAGAGCCCGACAGTGCGCCGGCGATCATCATTCAGGGCCGCCGAGGCGTCATTGTCAGCGGTCAGGTTTCAGTCCGCTTCGATGGTGAAAGCGAGCCTCAAAACTTCGAGTTCTAAACGCGATTTCACCATCAGCGTTCAACCTGGTGCATTTTTGAAGCGGTGGCATGTGCCACCGCTTTTTCTTTGCATGGGGGGGGTAGGTAGATTGATGGCAGGATAAGCCTTGCGGCGGCGAATGTAGACCGCTACCCTCGCAACTATCGTTCGAGCTACGCGGAGATACCTACCCCCATGCAGACGCTCAGCTTCAAGATCGAGCGCGACAAGATTGCGCAGCTCGACGCGCTGGCGGAGGGAAGGGGAGGGCGCGGCCCATTCATGCGGCAGGTTGTTGACGCTGTGCTACGCCAGGCCGGCGCGGCGTTGAGCGATACGCCCGTGCCGGAACGCGAGAACGCCGGCTCGCACCGTCTCTACCTTCGGCCGACGCAAACCGAGCTGGCAGTTATTCGTCACCGGGCACACGAACGGCGTATGTCGCCGGCGACTTGGGCAATGGCCCTTGTGCGTCGGCACCTGGGCATTGCCGCGCCGGTCGACCGGGAGTTGCGCGAAGAGCTGTTGAACTGCCGTCAGGCGCTTCAACGCATCGGCATCAACGTCAATCAGATCGCGCGGGCCGCGAACAAGATGGCGCTTGCCGATAACGCTGCCGAAATTGTCGAGGAGTTGCACGCCGTCAACGAGCTGCGCGGCGCGATCGGAGCGGCCGTCGAAGGCATCGGTGCCGCGACGAAGGGCGACCTGTCCTATTGGGAGGTTCCCGGTGAGCGACTTTGATTCCAGCTTCGAGGGCCGCTCGCTCGCGCAGCTCTTTCGGCCCCGCATGGTGTCCGACCCGAACGCAAAGGGGATGGACCGGCTTTTGCGGCCGAACGGCCCACGGCGGCCGAGCGTGCTTGGCACCAAGGCGCGGCTAGGCCGCGTCGTCAGCCGCGCGCCGGAGGTCATGGTGAAAGTCACCGGACGGCCGAAGGGCAAAAATCACGTTGCGGCGCATTTCGATTATATCGGCCGCAAGGGCGAACTCGCGCTTGAGCGGCGAGGCGGTGACATTCTCGCCGATCGCGAGACGCGCAATGAGGTAGCGGCACTGTGGGGCGATCCCGTCTACTGGCGCGACAATGCCACCACGGCCGCCGTCAGCATGATCTTTTCGATGCCCCAGGGCACCGACCCGGCGAAGGTCCTAGCGTCCGTTCGGGCCGTCGCGCAGTCGGAGATCGAGGATGAATGGGATTACGTCATGGCGCTGCATACCGACACGCCGAGGCCCCATGTGCATTTGACGGTTGCGGCGCGCGGAGATACCGGGCGGCGCTTCAATCCTCGTCCTCACACCTTGCACCATTTCCGGGAGCGCTTTGCCGAAGAGTTACGCGCCAGGGGCGTGACGGCGGAGGCAACGCCGCGCGCGGCGCGCGGCATCGGCCGCGCTGGACAAAGCATGGCGCTTCATCAAATGCGCCAACGCTTGAAGGCCGGGACTGCCATGCAGCCCCGCGCCAATCGGCAGTTCCGCTCGGCCGTCATCGGCGACTACCAGCGCAAGACCCCGCCCCCGCCATTCGTGAAGCGCAGCAAAGACTCCTGGGCCGAGACGCGTCGGCTCTATCTAGCCGCTGCCGACCAGCTCGCCGGCAGCGGCGATCCGGACGACCGCAAGTTGGCCGACCAGGTTCGTGCGTTCGTGAGGGGAGGGCGGACACCGACCGCCCATGAGCAGGCGCTTGCGGCGATCGAGCGACGCGCGGAGCGGCAGCGTCAGCCGGAACGGCGGCCGAAGCCGCCCGATCGAGCACGCTAGGCCGGTGGCACGTGCCACCGGCTGCGCGGCGCCTCGAAATGCAGCGGCCGAGCTCGGTCAAGGTTGTCGCCGGCGATGCCTCTGGCTTGGTCGCTTCGCGATGATACAAGCGCCTTCATTGACGACATCGCGAGAGGGCGCATGTGCAATCACTATAAGCTGTGGGCCGAATATGAGCGCGTGATGCGGCGAACCCCTGGCCTCCACGAAGAGGCGCACGGATTCGCCGAAGGGATCGAGCGTGAGCAGGTCGACATTTGGCCTACCCGGCCCACGGCGACGGAATCTGTATCGGTGAAATATCCCGGCACCGTCATTCGATGGGACGGCGATCGTCAGATTGTCGAACGCATGGCCTGGGGCATTGTGACGACGATTAAGGGCGCCAGGGGCCAGCCCTTGAAGAGGGCACAGCGTGGAAAGTACGCCAGACAACGCTAAGTGAGAACGTTCGGAGAACCGTCGATCGGGGAAGGGGCGGGCCTCCATCGAGTAACCGCGATCAACCTGATCACAGCCTGACGTCACAGCACCCTGACATCTGTGACGTCTGACATCTTGCGGAGCTGCTCCAAGAATTCACGGTGCCGCGTGGGAGTGTCGCAGAACGAGATATGCATCCGGGTTACCCCGTCCTGTCGTTCGTATGCAAGCGGACCTTCCTGTAATCGGCATTTGCTGAGAGCGTCGTGGATGGCTTGGACAACGCTCTCGTTCTCATATGTTGTAATTTGATATTCGAGGATTTGCCACTTTTCGCCTAAGCGTTTTTCGATGAGCGCAAGCACGCGCAGCGCGGCCAGCGCCAGACCGACGCCTACGCCCGCCAACACATACTCCTGCGTGGCGGCAGCAAGGCCCAACGCGCCGTTCACCCAGATAAGAGCGGCGGTCGTCAACCCGCGCACGGTGCCGCGATGCTGCAATATAACTCCCGCACCCAGAAACCCGAGGCCCGTCACCACATTTGCCGCGACCCGTCCGGTTTCCATCCCCGGAATTGAGCGCCCAGCCAGGACGAATATGGCCGTGCCCAACGTGATCAGAAACTGTGTCCGAAGGCCTGCGGGTTTGCGCGCCAGTTCACGCTCGAAGCCCAGTGTCAGGCCGACCGTCGCGGCGGCGACAAGCGGCAGCAATGTGTCGATGATGAACTCAGAAAACGACATTGTCACAGCAGGAACGGGGGGCGGAAATCAAACGCGGCGCGACGAGAGATGATGCGCCGCATCGCCGCCGCGAACAGGCGATCGCCCGGGCGGGGGCACGGGTATGATCGCCTATGGTCAGCGATGCGGCGCTGGCCGGGCGCAATTGCGGCGACCCGCCCGGCCAAAGGCGGCAGTGGAAGGATGATTCGGAAGCAGGGTTGTCAGGCACGGGCGGATTCTTTGGCGGTGTCGGCACCGATGGCGGAAATCATTTGCTCCAGATGCCCGTCCAGCACGTCCAGGGCCGCGCGCCGCGCGGCAAGTCGTGCCCGCAGGCATAGCAGAAATTCGATGGCATCGCCGCCGCCGCCGTCCAGAGCGTGACACAGCCTGGTCAGTTCATCGAGGCCGACGCCCGCCTCGAACAAGGTGCGCACGAAGCGCATCCGCTCCAGCGCATGATCGTCATAGAGACGGTGACCGCTCTGCGTGCGGCGCGCCGGGCGCAGCAGCCCGCGCAGCACATAGTCGCGCACAATATGTACGCTCACTCCGGCATCATGGGCCAGACGGGACGCTGTGTAGGGGGCATCGGACACCTCCCTCCTCTGTCGGCAGGGCATGCGCTCCCCGGAGTTCGATCCGCGCGCTGCAAATCCGATGTCAACTGGGTTGTATGCGATCATGGCGTTGCCCGGTGTGGCGGGTGCAACAGCTGTCGATTCAGCTCCTGGCCCACACAAAAAGCCTCCCGAACGCCGATGATGGTCAACCCCGGACGCTTGGAGGCCCAGTCTTGCGCCACATGGGTAGAAGCAAAGAAATGGACGTGGCAGCAGAAGGACCGACGAACGTCGTTCGTTTCCTGCGGCGGCACCAACGACACCGCCACGTCGGCGGGTTCAACAGCCCGTATCTCGTTGGGTGACACGGTAAGCGAAACGGGCGCTCCGGTGGCAGCGCAACGCGATGAGACGCGGGCTGTACAGCCGAGCAGCGCCGGAAACATCAATGTATCCAAAGCGCACCAGGCGTAGAGGCGGCGGCCGTCGATCTCGAAGGAATGCGCCGTTTCGCGTAGGGTGAGGCCGTGGCCGATGATGTTTCCGTCATCATCATATTCGGTACTGGCGGTTTGCGCGAGCACGGCGGCGATGCGCTCATCAGGCCAGTTGAGAATCCCGGCAAGCGTGGTTCGCGATACCGGGCGCCCCTTGGCGAGTTCCCGCAACAGCGCGACGAGGAGTTCCGCGGAATCTTGAGACCGACTGATCGACGGGAAATGCTCGATATATGTAGTGGGGCTCATGACGCTCTCTTTCATCCTGCGCAGCAGGACAGTTTTGCCACATCCTTGCCGAAGCCCTGTGCGGCGAGTTTCAGGCCCTCGACCGTGGTGAGATAGGGAAAGATCGTCTCGCCCAGCGCCTTCGTCGTCATGCCGTGTTTGATCGCGAGCACCATGGTCTGGATGCTGTCGGCTCCCTCGGGCGCGACGATTTGACCGCCCAGCAGGCGATCGGACGTTTTGTCAGCGACCAGCTTGATCAACCCCCGTGTGTCGCGAGCGGCCAGTGCCCGCGGCACCTGGTCGAGGGCGACGATCGAGGTCTTGGTCTCGAAGCCCGCTGCCTGCGCTGCCCTTTCGCTCAGTCCCACGCCCGCCACCTGTGGGTCGGTAAACGTGACCCAGGGCATGACCGTATTGTCGTAGACGAGGTCGTCGCCGTTCAGCGCGTTGTGCGCGGCGAGCTTCGCGCCATAGGCCGCCATATAGACAAACTGATCGCGACCGGTGACGTCGCCGGCCGCATAGACATCCGGTCTCGAGGTGCGCATCCGGTCGTCCACGACCACACTGCCGTTGTCGGCTTGGGCGATGCCCGCTTCGACAAGGCCGAGGCCATCGGTATTCGGCGCCCGTCCGGTGGCTACGAGCACCTGCTCGGCGGCGATCACCTGCTGTGCGCCGTCGGTGGTGATACTCAGCTCGACGCCGGCAGCCGTGCGCGCGATTCCGCGATAAGTTAGTCCGGTCCGGACGGTAATGCCCTCGTCGCGGAGATAGCCGGTCAGCGCCTCGGAGATTTCCGGCTCGGCCTCCGGCAGCAAGCGGCGGCGGGTGATGAGCGTCACCGCCACGCCGACGCGCGCGAACATCTGCGCCAGTTCGCAGCCGATATAGCCGCCGCCGATGACGAGCAATGAGCGCGGTAGCGCGCCAAGTTCCAGGGCAGTCGTGCTGGTGAGATAAGGCACCTCCTCAATGCCGGGAATGTCCGGCAGGGCCGGCGAGGTGCCGGTCGCGATGATGATCTTGCCCGCTGAAATCGCGGCGCCATTCACCATCACGCCCTGCCCGTTCAGACGCGCCGCGCCTTCCAGATAGGCAACGCCGTTGTACTCGGGCAGCAGGTCAATATATTTCTTCTGCCGCAAGCTGGTGACCAGCTCGTCCTTGGCCGCGACGAGCGCGGGCCAGTTGGCCACGCTTGCTTCCCCGACCAGGCCGGGAAAGCGTTGCGCGGCCCGCACACCATGCAGCGCCTCGGCCGCGCGGATCATCGTCTTCGACGGCACGCAGCCGACATTGACGCAGGTGCCGCCGATGGTGCCGTGGCCGATCAGCGCGACATTGGCGCCCTGATCGGCGGCGGTGATCGCGGCCGAGAATCCGGCCGATCCGGCGCCGATGACGGCAAGGTCGTAGCCGCCCTTACGGCTTCCTTCGGTGGTGCAGCAGTCTGACATGTTCAGCTATTTTCCTTGTTCGTTTGTGTTTCAGTCGCACAGCAATCTGCGGCGCGTTGTCGGCGCCAGAGGCCATAGCCGGTGAGCGCGACAAAGAAGGCGAGCGCCGGCATGAGGACATAATCGATCCAGCCCAGCCAGGCCGACAACCCGATCGCGCCGAGCAGGACAACCAGCAAAGGCGTGGCGCAGCAGATCACAGCAATGAGCGAGCCGGCGATGCCGGTCTTCAGAAGCGTTGCGTCCTTCATGCTGCGGTCCTCATCCCGCCGGGCGGGCCGGATAGCCGGCATTGGTGGACGCGGCGGCAATGGCTGCGACGGTGGCGGTCGCCGGGTCATAAATGACCGTCGCCGTCTTGGCGGCGAAGTCGACAGTGACGGACTTCACTCCGGCGACGCCTTTCATCGCCTTTGTCACTGTCACCGGGCACATGGCGCACGTCATGTTTTCGATGCTGAACGTTGTCTTCTGGACCGCGGCGGCTTGCGCGGGGGCAGCTTGCGCGGCGAGCGGTGAAATCGTCGGCGCCGAGAGAAGGCCGGCGGCGCCCAGGGCCGCCGCGCCGAGCGCGATGAGAAGGGGGCGTTTCATATGGGTTTCTCCTATGGGGTAGCGTGATCAGTAGAACAGCGGCGCCCACCAGCTGATTGTCAGGGCAAGGAGGACCAGAACCGTGGCCAGCCACAGCGCCGACTTGGTGATGCGCGAGGCTTGCGGCCGAGCGCAGTAGGAATCTTCCGCGCAGGCCCCCTTCGGCTTGAAATAGACCTGCCGGAATCCGAGCCCGATAAAGACGAGCGCTACGGCGGCGGCGTAGGGCTTGTAGGGTTCAAGGGCCGTGAGGTTGCCCATCCAGGCGCCGGAAACGCCGAGCATCAACAAGAGAAGCGGCGCGATGCAGCACGTCGAGGCGAGGATCGCTCCGACCACACCGCCCGCCGCGAACCATCCTGGCCGGCGGCTCGCCGTTGCCTTTGGCTGCTCAAGAACCTGCATTTGCATATTAGCGCGATCCATGCGACTCGCCTCTCGATTGCTATTCCACTTCATGCTACGCTCTGTAGGTACTACAGACTCAAGAGGTTTTTTGGACCGATGAGCGATCACGTTTTCGGGAAGGGAATGCAGCGCGCTGACTTGGCCAAGCTTACGGGCTGCAATCTGGAAACCATCCGCTATTACGAGAAAATCGGTATGATGCCGGACCCGCCGCGCACGGCCTCCGGCTACCGCATTTATGGCGAGGACCACGTATCCCGCCTGCGCTTCATCTTGCGCGGCCGCGAACTCGGCTTTTCGCTCGACGAAGTACGCGGCCTGCTTGCCCTCGTCGAGGGCGGCGCGCAGACCTGCGCAGAGGTCAAGGAGCGCACTGAGCGGCATCTGGCCGATGTGCGCGCGAAGATCGCCGATCTCAGGCGCATCGAGAAAGTGCTGACCCAGACCGCCGCGCAATGCTCCGGCGATATGGTGCCGGACTGCCCGATCATCGAGGTGCTCGCCTCATGACCCGCTGAGCGTTAGGATTTCGTGTTCTCCCGCAAACTACCCCTTCTTGCGCAACAGCGGAACGACTGCAATTCTCCACCCTACCCCGCCGATCAGGCGGGGCGCTCGATACCCAATCTGCGCATTTCCCGGTAGATGGTTGATCGGCCGATACCGAGCTGCCTTGCGGCTTCCGTTGGCGATATCCGGGCTTCCACCAGTTTGATGGCGGCATCGACCCTGGCCATGTCGAGGGGCTGACGGCCAGGCCGCTTTCCCTTGGCGCGGGCAGCAGCGATGCCATCTTTCGTCCGTTCGGAGATCAGGCGCCGCTCGAAATGGGCGATGGCCCCGAACACATGGAAGATCAGTTCGCCAGCGGCCGACGACGTGTCGATCTTCTCCTCAAGGCTCAGCAACGCCACGCCCTGGGCGCGCAGCTTCTCGACCGTAGCGAGAAGCTCGGCGAGCGAGCGTCCGAGCCGATCGAGGCGCACCACGGCCAGCGTGTCGCCCTTGCGGGCGTAGGCGAGAAGTTCGACGAGGCCGGGACGATCCATGCTCTTGCCGGACATGACGTCGGTGAACACCTTAATGGCACCGGCTTTCTCGAGACGGCTCTGTTGCAAAGATTGGCGGCAGTCAGAGGTAGGCTGTCGCTCTGCGCCGATCAGGCGGCTGCTGCGA
>NZ_BAABHV010000035.1:0-2856 GCF_039542285.1 Erythrobacter westpacificensis | reverse complement strand
CCAAAAACGTTGTGTGCCAACCCTGCATCGTGAACCTCAAAAGTGGGAGGCCACCATACCCGTTTACAAAGCGAACAGGAAAGTCAATGAAATCAACGGTCTACCCAGACCACCCCCGCGCCAGTGCTAGCTTTGCGTACCGTCACTTATTGCACTGAAAACGAGGAGACCCCAAGTACCGATCAAGCAGCAGGCCATGCACAGCGCCAGCGCGAGCTACCTTGTGATCGACGAGAGCAAGTTGGGGCGACTGCGGCCAGCACTCTTTGCGCAGGTGGCCGACTTCAGCGGTGTCATTTCCGAGAATGGCCTGAAGACCTTGCGTTGATCAAGACGCCAGGGGGCGACGCGAGTCCTCCGTCCCTTGGGCGCCTGCAAGGTCTGCGGGCGCCCGCCCATGCGAGATCGCCCGCTTTTCTTCAGCCACGCACGATGAGGTCAGTGCAGGGGCTCGATGACGTCCAGATGCTTGAGGACCAGGTCGAGAGCTGCGTTTCTGTGTCCGGCGCCGATCGTTTGCCCGGCATCTCCAAACTCAAGGTGCGGATCCGTTGCATCGTATGCGGGCCAGACGACCTTGCCGCCGTTGGGATTGCCGGTCTTGATGAAGCGGCGCCACGCCTCCTGCATTGCGATGGATGTCGCAACATCCGAAGGTGCGTATTTTTCGCCTGTACTGACACCTCCAAACACATACGGCACCTCGTCGAAGTGGGTGGCGACAGGCTTGCCATTGATCATGTAGGGACTGGCGGAGTGCTTCGTGAACAGATAGCGGTAGACGTTGGGGGTTCTCGTCACCATGTAGCGACTCATCTCGCGCGACGAGTTGTGGAACGCGGCGTCTCCGTAGGCGAATGACAACTGCTCCAACACATCATTGTCCGAGGCAACGGGATAGACGCTCAACGCTTCCTCCGGAGATTCAGCGTACGTTGATCTCAGGAGCGATTGGAAGTTTGCCACCGTCTTCTGCTCGGGTGTCACCAAAGGACCCCTGATCATCATGAAGAGGTAGCCTTCGTTCTCGTTGTCGCCGATCATCATGTCGGCCGTGCTGAAATCGCCATCCTTCCAGGCCTGTCGGATGCTCTTCTTCAGGACCAGCCCATCGATGTTCGGCTCCCAGTCCTCATTGCCATAGATTGGCGCATCGATCGCGATTCCACTTGCGGGAACATTCATCTTCAGGAGCTGGCTCGCCGGAAGCGCACGTAGCGCGGCGATGTCGCTTCCGTAGCGTTGCACCGACCATTGCTCGGCCTGAGCCAGGGTCTTCTGAGGATGAAAGCCGTATGTGCTTTGCATGATGACCCGCTTGAACAGCCCCTTGGCCAGCGGCGAGACGAGCAGGTACCCAATCGATGAGGCTCCTGCGGACTCTCCATTGAGCGTGACGTTATCCGGATCACCACCGAACTGCGCGATGTTCGAACGGACCCACTTCAACGCAGCGATCTGGTCCATCAGGCCATAGTTGCCCGATGCCTTGTCGGGGGATTCGGCAGTCAAGCCCGGATGGGCCAGAAACCCAAACACGTTCACACGGTAGTTGAAGTTGACGTAGACGATACCTTCCTTGGGATCCCCGGGGTTGTCGTAGATTGGATCGGACGATGCCCCAAACGCGAAGCCGCCCCCATGAATCCAGACACGCACAGGCAACTTGTCTCCGGGCTTCGCGGTGGTCGGTTTGAAAACATTGATGTAGAGGCAATCCTCCGAAGTACCCACCGTATTGGCGTTCGTGACGGTTTGCATGCAGTCATTGCCGAACTGCTTGGCGGGCCGGGTGCCCTGCCAACTCTTCGCAGGTTGTGGCGGCTTCCACCTCAGGTTTCCCACGGGAGCTTGTGCGTAGGGAATTCCTTTGAAGCTGACACGACCAGTCTCGATCACTCCTTCGATCGTCCCACTGTCGATCTGGGCAATGTTGGCAGCCGGTGTGCTGGGTGGGGCGATCGACGCTACGTTGTCCCCGCCGCCACCGCAGGCGCTCAAGAGAATCGAGGCAGCAATTCCTCCTGCAAGCATCGAGTAGTAGCTTTTTCCCGACCCCGTTCGCGCTCTTCTTGTTTCCATGGAAGTCTCCTCGCGTTCAACACGCAATGTGGATGTGAGTGATGGCGCTACGTACAAGTGACGCACGGGGATATGCGATACGTAGCTGTTGGCTGGTCCCCTTGATATGCCGTCCCACGTTTCCAGCGACCTCCAGCCGCATCGCGGGCCATGTCTGCGGAGCGCTCCGCGAAGCAACGCAGACGCTCAGCCTCATGGCAGCTGCGCCCACGGTGAAGCGCGGGTTGATGTCGAACAGGCATGTTATCTTGATAACTTCATATTTGTTATCAAGATAACAATCATGTGAGAATCATAAAAGGGGGTTTTCCCGATGTGCCGCGCGTGCCCACACGCCCGAACGGCGTTTGGTCCAACGCAAGCCAGTTGCGTTGCGCTGCGACCGTTGCCAAGTGATCGCAGCGGATGCCCCTTGATGAACACACATCCGTTTGTTATATTTATATCATTCGCTGTGACAAATCGATCAATCATGAGTCCGTCCATGCACCCTTCATCCGATCCGGCATTTCTATTGGGACTGATCGACCTGACGTCCCTCCAAGACGCCGACACGGACACCAGCATCCGGCAGTTGGCGAGCGATGCGGTAACGCCACTCGGGGTCTCCTCGTTTTCAGTGCAATAAGTGACGGTACGAAAAGCTAGCACTGGCGCGGAGGTGGTGTTGGTAGATCGTTGATTTCATTGACTTTCCTGTTCACTTTGTAAACGGGTATGGTGGCCTCCCACTTTTGAGGTTCACGATGCAGGGTTGGCACACAACGTTTTTGG
>NZ_BAABHV010000034.1:0-1525 GCF_039542285.1 Erythrobacter westpacificensis | reverse complement strand
GCAGGCTTCATCAAGGCGGTCATGACCGGTCATCAGGTCTCTAAAGTGAAGTTGTCGACTCAACACTTTGGAGACAGACCGACCATGACCAAGCTCAGTTCTACACCCGCCGATGCCGTGCTGGTAGCCATCGATATGTCCAAGCACCGCCAGGAGGTCCTCATCGAACGCCCGGAGGGCGGGCGGCGACGGCGTATGACAGTGATGGCGACGAAGACCGATTACGATCGCCTTGCGTCCGATCTGGCTGATATTGGCAGACCGATTGTTGTCGGCTTCGAGGCGACCGGTAACTATCACCGCACCTTGGCGCACCGCATGCTCACAGCAGGTTTCGAACTGCGCCTGATCTCGTCCGTAGCCCTGGCCCGGACCCGAGAGGCTCTACATAATGGCTGGGACAAGAACGACTCCAAGGACGCGCAGGTGATCTTGCATATGCTGCGGATTGGCGCCACCCAGCGCTACGTCGATCCGCTTGCCGCCGGGATTAACGATCTGCAGGAGATGTCGAAGACACACGAGGCCATCTCCAAAGCCAAGACCCAGACCTGGCACCGGATCCTGACCCATTACCTGCCCCTCTACTTCCCAGAGATCGAGCGCTTCGCCGGCAACAGCAGGTCTGATTGGTTTCTTGCCTTGCTCGAGCGGTTTCCGACGCCCGGGAGCATGACAGCGCTTGGCCAGGAAGCATTCACGCCCGAGGCGTGGTCACTGGTCGGTCGCAAGGTCTCCAAGGCTCGATTAATCAACGATATTTACGAGACCGCCTGCGCATCCGTCGCACTGCCGGTCGATGAGGATTCTGTGGCGATTGCCATGTTTCGCATGGTCATCGCGCAAGCGCGCAGTCTGATCCGCCAACGCGACGAGATCGAGCGAACCGCCCATGCCATGCTCAGCGAGAACCGTGACTACCAGCTGCTTCGTATGATCCCTGGCATCGGCCCGATCAACGCGCTGACCATCCTTGCCGAGGCCGGGGACCTTCGACGGTTTGCCCACCATCGCCAGTTCCTCAAGTTCTGCGGACTCGATCTGGCCACCTGCCAGTCCGGCACATTCCGCGGTCGGACCAAGCTTTCCAAGTATGGTAATGCTCGGTTGCGCCGCACTTTCTGGATGGCCGCACAAGTCGCCGCTCGCCAACGCGACAACAGCTTTCGCGATAAGCTGGGTCGATACATGGAAGGACACGCCAGCGACCCTGATCGCCGCCGCAAGGCAATGACTGCACTCACCGCCAAGATGGCGCGCGTCGCGCACGCCGTCATCAAGACGGGAACCGAGTACCGCCCGTTCCTCGAACGGGCGGACACCAGATGGAAGGACCCCTCTCTGCTGTGCCGTGAGGGCGCAACTGCGACCCTGTAGATAATGTTCGGGCCTTCCATCTGGCATCCGCATCTCATTTTAAGGACGGTTAGGACCACGACCGATGCGGCCGCTGGATCCTGTGTTTGCTATGGCCGAGAGCGCATTCCTTGACGATGGAAGCCATCTGGATCAAAAAGACATTTGC
>NZ_BAABHV010000033.1:0-2413 GCF_039542285.1 Erythrobacter westpacificensis | reverse complement strand
AGTCGCCCAGCGCCGCGAAATCGCCGAGATGAAATATCTCATAGACGATATCGAGCAGAACGGTCCGCGGACCGAAGAACGCCTGCCCGAGGAGATGCAGCCATGAACAAGATAGCTTTCACGGCGCTCATCGCGCTGCCGCTTGCCGCCTGCAATTCGAACACCGCTCCGGGCAACGACCGCGAAGCCCAGCTCGACCCGCCTGCCACTGCCGCGCCGATCGAGGACGCGGCCAGTGCACTGGCAAATGTTGACCCGGGCCTCATGCTTCCCGGGACCATGAATGACGCGGACCTTGCTGCTCTGGGCGCAGGACAGGCCTGCCAGTTCCGCCTGACCGAAGTGGCCTTTCCCTCGTTTGTCTATGACGGTGACGGGGGCGGAGCGATCAAGATCAATGGCAAATTGATCCCCGTGACCGCCGATGGCCCTGGCAGCTATGCGAACGGCGAGCTTCGGATCAAAACCCGCATGCTGGATGATGAAGGCGATGCGGGCCTGCAAATGCAGGAGATGATCGTGGCAGCACCAAGAGCCAAGGATGAGTTCGGCTTTTGGGGTTATACCACCTGTCCGGCCGACGGAGCCTGATACTGGCAGGGCGCATGGGCAGGCCGTCGGCTAACCCATGCGCCCGCGCCTCCCCCCTTCGTCGCCCTCACCATTTTTACAGGAACAAGCAGATGACCGATACGAGGCCCATCGCTGTCTTCGGCGCAGGCGGGAAGACCGGCACCGAGCTCTTGAGGCGTGCCATTGCCCGAGACATACCGATCCGCGCCTTTGAACACACCGTGCCTGGGCCAGGCGAGCGGGTGGGCGACTTCGAATATATCGAATGCGATGTGCTGTCGGATAATTTCGCGGGCGATCTCGATGGCTGCCGCGCGGTTATCTCGACCCTCGGTGTCGCTTTCGGTCCGGGCAATGCGATCGATCCACCGCCGCTCTATACCGATGGCACGCGCAACCTGCTCGAGGCGATGGCACAAGCGAAGATCGACCGCATTGCCGTAATCTCCGCTGCCTTCGTCGAACATCAGTCGAGCGTCCCGGCCTGGTTTGAACTCACTGCCAAGCCTGCATTGTTCAATATACTCGAGCAGATGCGCTCCATGGAAGTGATGCTCAGCGACGCCCAAGGTATTAAATGGACGGCCGCACGGCCGGGCTGGCTGCTGGATGAGCCTTACACTGGCGACGCCGTGATTACGGACGAGCGGCTGGCGGAAGGCTGTTTCCGGTGCCGTCATGCTGATCTCGCGGCGAGCCTGCTTGAATTCGTGTGCGAAGACACCTGGATCAACGCAAAGCCTGCCATCGGCAGGCCCGAAGCCGAACGTTTCGAAAGTCCTGGTGCCATCAAGGCCGAACTCGGTATCGATTGAGCGTCGTATCATTTTTCGATCTGTAACGAGCCCGAACGTTACAGACTTTGAGCAATAGACAAGGAAGTCGCATGTTTCTGGAGAAGATCAAAACCCCTGGCCTCTCGCACCTTTCGTATATCATCGGCTCGGGCGGACAGGCAGCGGTCATCGATCCGCGCCGGGACTGCGAGATCTATGTCGAAAAGGCCCGGGCCGAAGGACTGGAGATAACGCACATCTTCGAAACCCATCGCAATGAAGATCTGATCAGCGGCTCGCCGATTTTGGCCGATTTGACAGGAGCCACGGTCTATCACGGGCCCGACGCGGCAGGCGAAGTCGTTTTTGCCAAGACCGCACGCGAAGGCGATTGTTTCGAGCTGGGTCAATTGAAGATCGAAGTGCTTGAAACACCTGGACACACCGACGATCATCTCGCTTTCGTCATCCATGACAGCGAATATTCCGAGGGACCGGTCGGCGTCTTTACCGGCGATGCCTTGTTCGTCGGCGATGTCGGACGCACCGATTTCTATCCCGAGCGCAAGGAAGAAGTCGCGGGCCTTCTTTTCGACTCCCTGCAGAAACTTTGCCGCCTCGGCGACCAGGCGATCATCTACCCGGCGCATGGTGCGGGCTCGGTCTGCGGGTCGGGAATGGCGGACCGGGAATTCTCGACAATCGGCCACGAGCGGCGCAACAACCCGCGCCTGCACATCTCCGACCGCGATGAGTTCATCAAGGCGAAGGTAGGAGAGCACCATTACCAGCCGCCCTATTTCCGGCTGATGGAGCGGCTTAACCTCGAAGGGGCCGATGCCGCGCCGCGGATTATGCGGCCAAGGCGTCTGGGGCTGGACGACCTTCGCGAGAGCGGCGCCGATCACCTGGTCGATGTGCGCGAGCCGCTCGCCTATGCCGCCGGTCATATGCCGGGTGCCATGTGCCTTCCGGTGGGAATGATACCGGCCTTTGCCGGATGGTTCCTCGGTAAAGGCGACAGGATCGCCCTCGTCGCTTCCGACGAAGACCAGCTAGCCCAG
>NZ_BAABHV010000032.1:0-1369 GCF_039542285.1 Erythrobacter westpacificensis | reverse complement strand
ACGAAGGAACGAAGATGAAGCCCAAATCCTCAAAGCCCAAATTGCCTGCCGAGCAGGTGGTGAAGGACATCCGCCGCAAGACCCGTCGGCATTTCTCTGCTGAAGACAAGATCCGCATCGTGCTCGATGGCCTACGCGGCGATGACTCCATTGCCGAGCTGTGCCGCCGTGAAGGGATCGCACAGAGCCTGTATTACACCTGGTCCAAGGAGTTCATGGAGGCCGGCAAGCGCAGGCTTGCTGGCGATACAGCCCGTGCTGCTACCACCGACGAGGTAAAGGATCTGCGCCGTGAAGCGCGCGATCTGAAGGAATGCGTGGCGGACCTGACGCTGGAGAACCGTCTGCTCAAAAAAAGCATGATCGCGGATGGGGAAGACGACGAATGAGGTATCCCGCATCCGAAAAGCTCGAGATCATCCGGATCGTCGAGCAGTCGCACCTGCCCGCCAAACGCACGCTGGACCAACTCGGTGTGGCACGGCGAACCTTCTACCGCTGGTATGACCGCTACCTCGAAGGTGGGCCGGAGGCGCTTCACGACCGCCCTTCAGCGCCGAGCAGGGTGTGGAACCGCATCGGAAACGATATCCAGGACCAGATCGTCGAGATGGCGCTGGAGCAGACCGATCTATCCCCGCGCGAGCTGGCAGTGCGCTTCACGGACGAGAAGCGCTACTTCGTGTCCGAAGCCACGGTCTATCGCCTCCTGAAGGCCCACGATCTGATCACCAGCCCGGCCTACACAGTGATCAAGGCCGCCGAGGCGTTCCACACGCAGACCACCCGCCCCAACGAGATGTGGCAGACCGACTTTACCTACTTCAAGATTATCGGATGGGGCTGGGTCTATCTCTCAACCGTGCTCGACGATTACTCGCGCTACATCATCGCATGGAAGTTGTGCACTACGATGAAGGCCGAGGACGTCACCGACACGCTGGACATGGCGCTGGCCGCCTCAGGCTGCGACCACGCCAATGTGCTGCACAAGCCGCGCCTGCTCAGCGACAATGGCCCCAGCTACATCGCCGGAGAACTGGCCGAATACATCGAGGCCAACAGGATGAGCCACGTGCGCGGTGCACCCTTCCATCCGCAGACCCAGGGCAAGATAGAACGCTGGCACCAGACGCTCAAGAACCGCGTCCTTCTGGAGAATTACTTCCTGCCCGGCGATCTCGAGACCCAGATCGAAGCCTTCGTCGAGCATTACAACCACCAGCGCTACCACGAGAGCCTCGACAACGTCACGCCCGCCGATGCCTACTTCGGCAGGGCTGCCGCCATCAACAAACGAAGAGAAAGGATCAAGCGAAAGACACTCGAACATCGGCGCTTGCAACACTGTAAGCTCGCCGCCTAAACA
>NZ_BAABHV010000031.1:0-930 GCF_039542285.1 Erythrobacter westpacificensis | reverse complement strand
GGCTGCTGGCCGATGCGATGCTGGACAAGGCGGCACTGAAGGATCTCCTGGCAAAAGGTTTTGACGCCCGCCGCGAAGCGGGAAGCTGTCGCTCATCTCCAGGCGTGCCACGGGATGAGCGAACGGCGGGCGTGCCGTGTTGTCGATGCCGATCGCAAGAGCGTGCGTTACTGTTCCACGCGTAACGATGATGCCGAGCTTCGGGAGAGGCTGCGCGAGCTGGCCAACCGGCGTCGTCGGTTCGGCTATCGGCGGCTGCATATCCTGCTGCGCCGGGAGGGGATCATGATCAACCGTAAGAAGATCCAGCGCATCTACCAGGAGGAAGGCTTGGCGGTCAGGCGGCGACGCAGCCGCAAGCGTGCTGTCGGCACAAGGGCTCCTGCCCCGGTGCCGGCTCTGCCGAACCAACGCTGGAGCCTGAACTTTGTGCACGACCAGATGGCGTCGGGCAGGAGGTTCCGTGTGCTCAATGTAGTCGACGACGTGACCAGGGAGTGCCTGGCAGCGGTGCCGGACACATCGATCTCAGGCCGCCGTGTCGTGCGAGAGCTGACGGAGCTGATCAGCCAGCGTGGCAAGCCCGGCATGATCGTCAGCGATAACGGCACTGAGCTGACCTGCAATGCGGTGCTGGCATGGTGCGGGGAGATGGGCGTGGAGTGGCATTACATCGCGCCAGGCAAGCCGATGCAGAACGGCTTTTGCGAGAGCTTCAATGGTCGCATGCGCGATGAGCTGCTGAACGAGACGCTGTTCTTGAGCATGGCCCATGCCCGTGTCGAGATCGCCGCCTGGGTGGATGATTACAACCGGGAGCGACCGCACTCATCGCTTGGCTACGCAACACCGGCGGCGTTCGCCGCCGAACTGGATAAGCAATGGCCTGCTTCGCTACGCCCTACGGACTCCGCTACGTAGCCCATTGCT
>NZ_BAABHV010000030.1:0-3734 GCF_039542285.1 Erythrobacter westpacificensis | reverse complement strand
CAGCAGCCGCCTGATCGGCGCAGAGCGACAGCCTACCTCTGACTGCCGCCAATCTTTGCAACAGAGCCGCCGCCCGCATTGGTCAACAAGATGGCCATGGATGCCCGCGATAAGGCGCGGATATACTTGGGCCGGCAACAAGCGACTGAATAACCTGGCGCGCGGGTTTACCCCTATCTCGCGCCGTCATCAAAAATCCGAGGGTGCGGCTCTCTTCGGTCGGAACAGGCGCTGCTTTGCGCGCGCCAAGCCATCGACAAAGAATGATCTGGCTCTGTATCCGCCGCTTTGTGGCATCATCTAGGCCAGAGTATCGCTACGCAGATTTAGTGCTGCTCGGGAGACGATTTTCCGATGCGGCCTTCCGTATGGTCAATCGCGAGGCGAGGTGACGGTGGATATTGAGCCGTATCGCCCCTCCGCTGATTAGCGGGTTCTCTGCGAGGTAGAGACGGGTCAGGTCTCCGCCTGACTGCGCCTTGAGCTACCCCCAGTCTGGCAGCAGAAAGAACAGACAGGTCAGCACCGGTGCTGTCAGTGCCATGGCGATGCCCCATTTCAGCATTGCCTGGAAGAGTTCCGGTCGCTCCTCTTCCGGTGCGGTTGCCAGGGTCAAAGCTCCGACAGTCGAGAAGGGCGTGGAGTCCACAACCGTGGACGAAATCGCAAGCGCCACGATCATGCCCGCAACGTGAATCTGCCCCATCGCCATAAACGGTACCGCAAGCGGTATCAGCACACCGAGCATGCCCGCGCTGGAGGCAACGGCAGAGGTGACCGCGCCAAGCAGGCACAACAGGAAGGCAATCAGCAATGGTGAGCCCAATCCGGCAATTTCATTGCCGATCAGGTCGACCGTGCCGTAGCGTTGCAAGGCGCCCACGAATGTCACCACACCGCATATCAGCAGCACCACCGACCAGACGATGCGGCGATCCACCTTAGACACCCTGCTCGGGAAGCAAAGGTGCAGAAAAGCGGCTGCTATCAAGGCGAGAAAGCCAATGTCGATGTTGTAAACCAGGGCCCCGACCCCGACGCCCAGGATGGCCAGCAAGGTGATGATCTGATCGGTGCGCAGCGCGCTATCCTTCGGCGTCTCGACAGGGGCGCCCCCTGTCATGGCGCTGGTCGCCGATGGCCCGCCCGATACGGTCAACGTCGCGGTCTGCCCCGTCTGGTTGCGGCGTCGCGCCAGCAGGGCTGGCCCCCCGAACATCAGGTAGATGACCACTGCCAGCCCGATGTTGTAGACCGCATTTCCGAAGAACAAGGTGAACGCCGGAATAGCTAGGCCGTTGGTTTCCGCGGCGCTGGTCACGATGATCGCCAGACCGTTCAGCGGTGAGAAGTTTCCTACGGCGGAGCCATGCATCACCATCAGGGCCGTCATGCGCCGGTCAATACCGTATCGCTCTCCGAGGCTAAGGCATATCGGCGCGAGCATAGCCACGGCAGCTGGCCCAAGCGCCCCGGCGGTGCTTGGAATGGCCGCGACCCCGAAGATAAGCCAGGGAATGGTGGCGGCCCGATCCCCTATTCGCCGAACGGCATGGTCGATGATCCATTCGATCGTCCCGTTCGACGCCGCTATGCCGAACAGGTAGGTCACGCCGACGAGAAGCACGAACAGGTCAGCAGGAAATCCCGCCAGCAATTCGCGGCTGCTCTCCCCGGCGAACAGGGTTCCAATCAGGTATGTGGCGATCAGGGCGAGTGCGCCCAGATTGACCGGCCTGACCGTCCCCAGGACGAACACCACCACGAGAGCCGCAGTGCCAAAGTAATGGATCGACAAGTCTGTCCCTCCGTTCGCGCCAGCTATCTCAGCAGGAAATGCACAAGCTCATGGGTTGCCTAGCCGCAACTCGTTGCTTCGAGTCCCTGCCGCGTCGTTGATGTACTCTTCCTGCGGCATCGAAGTGCGTCGCGAGGCAATCTGTCGGGGTCTGTAGGGAAACAGGATGCCTTGCGCTCCTGGTCTGTCACGCACCAATCCGCGATGACCGGCCAGTACCAATACTCATTCTGCTGCAGGAACCCAGGTGTGGTTATACGCACCCACGCGCCAGTCATCGAAGTCGATGAAACGCGTGTCAGCACCTTCAACCCGCTCGGAAGCAAAGCGAGTGAGGGCTTCCGGACTCGTGTCCGGCCAGGATCCGGTTTCAATCCGCGCCATCAGGGTTTCGACAGCCGTGGTGCTCTCCGCCACGGTGAAGACGCAATGCCCGGTTCTTTCAAGCAGCACCTGGCGATACAGATCGGAATTGCCCTTTTCCTCAACAAGGTCCTGATAGCCTTGCAGCACGGTGTAGGGAATTGCCCAGTCGCCAAGGCTGTGAACTCGCATGACCGGAACCTTCGGATCGCCATTGTTCGTGCGGCCAGGCTTGGACCAGAACTCAAGCGCGTAATCCGAAGCCGCTATCCGGGGCTGCGAATTGATTTTCTGGAGGTCGCTAGCAATATCGAGGCCGGCTTCGGCGTATAGCTTCTCGACGATTCCCTTCATGTTCGGCGCCGCGTTCTCGTAGAGGGCTGCATAGTCGGCGGTTTCGTTGCCCGACATCTGCTGACCCATGGCCGCGTTTTCGAACATCAACCGCGCCGTTCCACCAACATTGATGGAATTGCGGAGCGCCGACTGGACGATTAGCTCGCCCATTGCGTTCGCATCGGACGGATCAGCCAATTCGGTTCCTTCGGCCATCCACGGGGACCATTGGCCGACAGCAAACGCAAGAGCGAGGCGCGCACGGCCCTCAGCTGTTTCACCGGCTGCTTCGATCAGACTTTGCCACGGCGGGATAATTTCCGGAGCAGGCGGCATTCCCTCGACAGCGGGGTTCGGCAAATTGGCCACCAGCAAGTCCGACGCTTTCCCCAGTCCCCGGCTCTCGAAATCATCCGCAAGAAGCGACTTCATCGCGAACCAGCCATCAAGAAAACTGTTCATCATCCAAACCGGCGTGTGTGCGGACAATACGACCGCTCCATCGATCTTGTCCGGAAATGCTTCGGCCGAGGAGAGACTGACGAGACCGGCTCCAGAACAACCGTACTGCAGCACGTGATTGGGCACAGCCACCTGCTCGGCAAAGATATCCTGCACACGCTCGAGATTCTTGATCTCGTACTGGGGATCGTAGCGCCAGGGGCGCAGAGGATGGCGGGCGAGACCTGCGAACGCATACCCGCGGTTGAGCAGATCCTCGTACCGGGGCAGGGTCATCTCGAACTCTGCGTTGGTGGCAAAGTCAAGATCGCGAAGAAGGGTGCCGTTCCAGTTCTGCGGGACCTTTATGAGCCACGCTGTCCCGTCCGGCAGAGTGCCTTTCAGTTCTTCGGGCCGTTGCATGTCCTGCTCGTGTTCTGGCACCGCATCTACCTCGTTGGCCATGCCGGGCGAAACGGCGAGCGCCGCCATTAGCAATCCAGCCATACCCCATTTCCCCGAGCCTATTCGTGCCGATCGAGACGCACCCAACATGCCAAAACCTCCCCTTGTCCGAAATCGCTGAGGGGTTCCGAGCCCCGCATTTTGTGGCGGAGAGGATTATGCTTTTATACCGAAGTATGCAAGCAAGATTATACCGAAGTATGCAAGCAAGATGACCGGCGTATCCGCTGCCCGGGGTGCTCATTGCGAGTTCCGACAAAGGGCTCTGTTGCAAAAATCGTGAAGCTTGAGCATGCTTGGCGGAGATTGGACGGACGGAACGATGACGGAT
>NZ_BAABHV010000029.1:0-3952 GCF_039542285.1 Erythrobacter westpacificensis | reverse complement strand
TCTTGCGCCGCTACGCGCGCCGACTTGTCTCCAGGCCGCCCTCAGCCGGAGCCAAGATCAAAGAGCCAGCGCGCACCGTGGAGGTCGCATGCTTTCTTCGGTATTGCCTGTTCACCACCACAGACCAGTTGATCCTTATGGTGCAGCGCCGGATCGCCGATCTGTGGCGTCAGGCTGCCGCCGATGTCCCCGCTACCGTCAATTGGGCCGCAATGTACAAAACGCTGCTCGGCGAACTTGTTGCCTTGAGCGCGCAAGGTGCGGTGCCAGATGCTGAGTTGCGTGCCCGTCTTGAAGCCTTGATCACCGAAACCCAGAAACGCAAACCACCGAGCAGGGCCTCCCTGGTCCGCGAGGGATTGATTGATGGAATTCGCCCCGTGCGGTCGTTGCTCGTCGCCATTGCAAAGCTGCCCTGGCAGGCCACCGGCGAGCATCCTGCCATCGAGTACCTTGCCAAGCTGCAAGCTTTATATCTCAAAGGATCCAGAAAGCTGCCAGTTGAAGTGGTGGCACCAAGTCTGGGAATGATCTGGCAGGTTTCGATCTCCAGCCCAGACCGGGAACGGGCGTTTCAGGCGTTGGAGGTGGCCACCCTGTTTGCCCTGCGCCGCGCGGTGCGCAATGGCTCGGTCTGGATTGAGCACAGCCTGAGCTTTCGGGGTCGTGCGCGCTTGTTCTTCACGGACGAGCGTTGGCAGGCAGAGTCCAAGAAACACTATGCCCGTCTATCGTTACCCAGCAAGGCTGCCACTTTCTTGAAGCCTTTGCTGGCCAGAGTAACTGCCGGTGTCGATGCGGTGGCCGCTGCAGCCCGCAGTGGCGTACTGCGCGTGGATGATGAACTCCATTTGTCGCCATTGCCCGCAGAGGACGAAGACCCAGAAGTGACCAAGCTGCGCGCGGCTTTGGATCACCGCATCGGTGAGGTTCAATTGCCGGAAGTGATTCTGGCCGTTGACGCCCAGGTGCGCTTTAGCTGGATCATGCTCGGACGTGAGCCGCGCTCTACCGACGAGCTGCTGATGGTCTATGCCGGCATCATGGCCCACGGCACCAGTCTGACTGCGGTCGAATGCGCGCGCATGATTCCGCAATTGTCTGCCACCAGCATTCGCCAGGCCATGCGCTGGGCGCGGGACGAACGGCGTCTGAGCCAGGCCTGCCAGGCTGTGCTGGAATTCATGCAGCGACACCCGATTGCCGCCACCTGGGGGCGGTCCGATTTGGCATCTTCTGACATGATGAGCATGGAGACCACCAAACGGGTGTGGCAAGCCCGGCTTGATCCTCGGCGCAACACACCTTCCATTGGAATCTACTCCCATGTAAAAGACCGGTGGGGCATCTTCCATGCGCAGCCCTTTGTGCTCAATGAGCGCCAGGCGGGCGTGGCCATTGAAGGTGTCATCCGCCAAGAAAAGCTGGAGACCAGCCAGCTTGCTGTGGATACCCATGGCTACACCGACTTTGCCATGTCACATGCCCGTTTGCTTGGTTTTGATCTTTGCCCGCGGTTGAAGGAACTCAAACAGCGCCACCTCTTTGTGCCACGCGGCACCAAAGTGCCCGCAGAAATCGCTGCGGTGTGCGAAGCCAATGTCGACGTCGCTTTGATCGAAAAGCATTGGGATAGTCTGGTGCACCTGGCAGCCTCGGTCATGAGCGGACATGCCAGTGCGGTGGCAGCTCTTGCGCGGTTCGGTTCTGCCGCCCAGGGCGATCCAATCTATGAGGCTGGCGTGCAATTGGGGCGGTTGCTGCGTACGGCGTTTTTGGCTGACTACTTTGTCAAGGACGCTTTCAGGAACGAGTTGCGCCGGGTGCTCAATCGGGGCGAGGCTGTTAACGCCCTCAAGCGCGCCATTTATACCGGCCGGATCAGCCCGGCGCAGGCCAAACGTGTCGATGAAATGCAGGCTGTGGCCGATGCGTTGAGCCTGATGGCCAACATCGTGATGGCGTGGAATACCTCACAGATGCAGGCGGTCCTGGATCGCTGGTCGAACCGCCGCCAGGTCATTCCACCGGAACTGATCGGGAAGATTGCGCCCACCAGGCTGGAGAGCATCAACTTGCGGGGTGTGTTTCGCTTCCCGGTTGACCGCTATGCTGACCAAATCCTGCCTTCGCGGCCAAATGCATCGATAACTGGCACCAATGGATGAAACCGACCACGGTTTGACGCCACGAATCGCAGATTTGAAAGTGAACAGGAAAGTCAATGAAATCAACGATCTACCAACACCACCTCCGCGCCAGTGCTAGCTTTTCGTACCGTCACTTATTGCACTGAAAACGAGGAGACCCCGTCATAGGCCGGGCCGGCCTTCTCATGCAGCCAGCTTTCCAGGTTTTTCGGGTCGGTCATCGGCGAGCCTCATCGAGCCAGGCCAGCGTTTCGGCGTCACGGGCGGCCACGCGGGCCACCAGCTCGCGCACCAGGACGGCTAGGCTCATGCCGTGCGCGGCCGCAACGGCGGCGGCTTCGGATTTCACGGCCGCAGGAACGGTGGCGCTGATGGTGGCGGTTTCGTTGCTCATGTCCTTCCCTTCTCTCGAATGCGAGCCGCCAGCGCGGCTAGGCGTTGCGGGTCTCGCGTTTCGCATTCCCAGACTACCAGGGCCGTCCAGCCGGCGGCGGCCAGCTCGGCCAGGTGGCGGGCGTCACGCGCCACGTTCCCATCCAGCTTCCGGTTCCAGTAGTCCGGGCGAGATTTCGGCCGGGCGGCTGCCTCGCAGCCGGGATGCTGATGCCAGAAACACCCATGCACGAACAGCGCAACGCGCCGGCTTGGAAACACCAGGTCAGGAACGCCGGGAAGGCGTCGATCATGGAGCCGGTAGCGCAGGCCTGCGGCGTGGAGGAAGCGCCGCACGATCATTTCCGGCCCCGTGTCGCGGGAACGCACAGCCCGCATGGTGTGGCTGCGCTGTTCCGGCGTCTCGCTCATTGGCGAAATTCGATTTTCAGGCTCGGGTCGGTTTCGACTTCTTCCACGATCTCGTTATAGCGCGTCACCACGTCGCCGACCGCGACGCGCCGGCCTTCGGCCGCGAACTTGCCCAGCTCGTAGAGGTTCAGGGCTACGAACTGTTCAACCTCGAAAACGTCGATGCGTTCGCCCAGGCCGGCATTCTCGGCCAGCCCTTCGGCAACCGTCAGCCCTCGCGCTGTCGTGACGATGATCGGCCGGTGGCCGTTGTCTATGTTGTCGCGGCAACGGCCAATGACCGCTTCGCCGGGCGCCGTGGTGACGTGGATAGCCACATCGCCAATGAAGAAATCGCCGTTGCGGCCTGATTGCGCGTCGGACGTTGAAAAGCTGTTGTGCTCGAAGTTGCCGGCGCCCAGGGCGCAATCGAGCTTGGCCCCGACCAGGTGTTGCAGCACCGCGCCGGCATACTGCATCCCCGGCGTGTTGCGCTGCCGTTCTTCGGCTTGGGCGATCACGTCGCGCACCAGCGTTCGCAGGCTGCGCGAGGCATCAAGGCGAATCTTGAACGGCTTGGCCGAAAAGAACTCATGCACGCGCTCAATCCAGAACGCTTCCACGGCATCGAGATCGACCGCGCCGCTGGCGGCCTGGCCGTTGAGGAACGCCACATACTCGCGCATGTTGCTGATGCTGCCGCGACTGGTGCGCCCGCCTTCAGCGGCTAAAACGCGGGTGATGCCGTGACGGTTCAGCACCGCTTGCACCGCGCCTTTGCCCAGGCCGAGAACCTGGCCGCCGGCGTCGGTCAGCAGCTTGTCGGGATCGAGCGGCAAGCCCATCTTGCGCGCGTGCTGGGTGACGACCAGCGCCACGCACAGCGGGCCTTTGCGGTTGAATTTTCGGTCTTTGTTGAAGTCCCGCAGGGCCGTTAACAAATCCGTCGGCTCTGTTGCAAAAATCGTGAAGCTTGAGCATGCTTGGCGGAGATTGGACGGACGGAACGATGACGGATT
>NZ_BAABHV010000028.1:0-29692 GCF_039542285.1 Erythrobacter westpacificensis | reverse complement strand
TCGTAGGGCATGTTGGAGCTGGCCGGAATCAGCGTGTCGAGGCTGTCCTCGCGCCGGTCCCACGGATCGTCGGTCGGCAGTTCGGGCAGCGGGTCGCGGTTGCTCTCGGGCACGAAGCCTATCAGCTCGCGCGCGGCCAGCAGCGCCTCGATATCGTTTTCCAGAGCGAGGTCGGCGACCGAAGTCTTGGTGGTGTGCACCACCGCGCCGCCAAGGTCTTCCTGCGTCACTTCCTCGTTGGTGACGGTCTTCACCACGTCCGGCCCGGTCACGAACATGTAGGAGCTGTCCTTCACCATGAAGATGAAGTCGGTCATGGCCGGCGAGTACACCGCCCCGCCCGCGCACGGCCCCATAATGAGCGAAAGCTGCGGGATTACGCCGCTGGCAAGCACGTTCTTCTGGAACACCTCGGCATAGCCACCAAGGCTGGCCACGCCTTCCTGGATGCGCGCACCGCCGCTGTCATTGAGTCCGATGACGGGAGCGCCGACTTTCATGGCGTTGTCCATCACCTTGCAGATCTTCTCTGCGTGCCGCTTCGAAAGACTGCCGCCGAACACGGTGAAATCCTGGCTGAACACATAGACCAGCCGCCCGTTGATCGTGCCGCTGCCGGTCACCACGCCATCGCCGGGGATTTTCTGATCCTGCATGCCGAAATCGACGCAGTCGTGCTCGACATAGGTATCGAGTTCTTCGAACGATCCTTCGTCCAGCAGCACGTCCAGCCGTTCACGCGCAGTCAGCTTGCCCTTGGCATGCTGGGCATCGATGCGCCTTTGTCCGCCGCCCATTCTGGCGGCTTCACGGCGACGTTCCATTTCGGCGATATTGGCGGACATACTAGCTAATTGGATAAATCTTGCCCGGCGGGCAAAAGCATTTGAATAATAGACGAAAAATCGCTCTGCCCGGTAGTTTCCGAGTTGAAATTGTCATAGAGTTTTAGCGCGCGCCGTCCCATCTGCGTGTCAACACCCGCCGTATCTGCTGCGGCCAGCGCCAGCTTGAGGTCTTTCAGCATCAGTGCAGTGGCAAAACCACCTTGATAGCCGTTGTCAGCCGGCGATTTCGGCCCCACGCCAGGCAGTGGGCAATAGCTTGTCATGGACCAGCACTGGCCACTGCTAACGCTTGAAATATCGTAGAAAGTCTGCGGATCGAGCCCCAGTTTCTTTGCCATGGCAAAGGCCTCGCATGTGCCGATCATGTGAATGCCCAGCAGCATGTTGTTGCAGATCTTGGCCGCCTGCCCGTTGCCAGACTGCCCAGCATGGATCACCGCCTTGCCCATACCCTGCAGGACCGGCTCTGCCCGCTTGAAGGCGTCGTCGGTGCCGCCAACCATGAAGGTGAGCGTGCCCGCTTCTGCCGCAGCAATACCGCCTGAAACCGGCGCATCGACCATGGCATAGCCAGCCGCCTCGGCAGCCTCGGCCACTTCGCGCGCGGTGGCGACATCGATGGTGGAACAGTCGAGAAAAACCGCACCTCCCGGAGCCTTACCGATGACGTCGCTGGTGTAGACCGACTTTACGACGGTGCCGTTGGGCAGCATGGAGACGACCGCGTCCACGCCTTCGCAGGCTTCGGATGCGGACGTGAAAGTCTCGCAGCCATGCTCCCTGGCAGCTGCCAGCGCCTGTTCGCTGAGATCAAACGCGCGAACGCCATGCCCGGCTTTCACAAGGTTTGCGGCCATGCCGCCACCCATGTTCCCAAGGCCAATGAATGCAATCTTCATGTCAACGTCCTTTCCACTGCCCTTCGCGCTTCTCTACGAAGGCCTTCATGCCCTCCACCTTGTCTTCGCTGGCGGTGAGAATCTGAAACAGGCGGCGTTCGTGTTTGAGACCAAGCTCCAGCGTGGTTTCGAATGCGGCGTCCACCATCTCCTTGGTCGCCAAGGCGGCCATCGGCGGCTTCGAGGCGATGGCGGCGGCTGTCTTCAGTGCGTCGTTGAGCATCTCGTCATGCGGCACCACCCGCGCGACGAGGCCAGCGCTTTCGGCTTCTGCGGCATCCATCATGCGACCGGTCAGGCACATTTCCATCGACTTGGCCTTGCCCACCGCGCGAGTGAGCCGCTGACTGCCGCCCATGCCGGGAGCAACGCCCAGATTTATCTCGGGCTGGCCGAACCTGGCCTTGTCCGAAGCGATGATGAAATCGGCCATCAACGCCAGTTCGCATCCGCCGCCCAAGGCGAAACCGTTCACGGCCGCAATCCACGGCTTGCGCGTGCCGTGCACAACGTTGCGCTGCCAGCCGGAGAAAAAGTCTTCCAGATAAAAGTCGACCGTTTCCTTCTCGACCATTTCCTTAATGTCGGCGCCAGCGGCAAAGGCCTTGTCGCCCGAGCCGGTGATAACGAGGCAACGCTGCGACTTGTCGGCCTCGTAAGCGGCAAATACCTCGCCAAGCTCGCGCAGCACCTCGCTGTTCAGTGCATTAAGCGACTGCGGACGGTTCAGAGTGACCAGCGTGACCGCGTCCCGCTGTTCGACGAGAATATTTTCGTAGTTCATAGCGGACTCCATTCTTCACTCTCCGGTAGCGGCGCAAAGATAGTGTCCAGCATATCTTCGCTCACCTCTTCGGGAGTGGGAGGGTTCCATTTCGGATCATTGGTCCTGTCAACGAGCAGGGCTCGCACCCCTTCTGCAAAGTCCGGGCGCAACAGCGCCCTCGAAGCGATGCGATACTCCTGCTTCATGTTCTCGGCGAAATCTGCAAGTTGCGCGGCTTCGGCCAGCTGTCGTAGCGAAATCTTGCACGCCTGCGGGCTCTTGGTGCGCAGCGTCGCCAGCTCTTTGGCCGCCCATTCGCCATCATCGGCCTTGAGGCTCGCGAGTACATCTTCATAACGGTCGGAGGCAAAGTGACGCGCGATCAGGTCTGCGTGGGCAGCGGTGCGCGCTTCGGGCGGCGTGATCGACATTTCTGCCAGGATATCGGCGATGCGATCCGGGTTTTCGACAATGCGCGCCTTGGCCTCGGCGAGCTTGTCGTGCGGCAGGTAATGCGTGGCAAGGCCTGCCCACAGGCACTCCGCCCCGTCAAGCCGCGCGCCGGTGAGGGCAAGAAATTGGCCGATCCGCGACCCGAGCCTCGATAGATACCAACCGCCGCCGACGTCCGGGAACAGGCCGATCCCCGTTTCCGGCATGGCAAAGCGGGTGTTCTCCGTCGCAACGCGGTAAGTCGCCGGCTGGCTGATGCCCACCCCGCCGCCCATAGTGATCCCGTCCATAAAAGCCACGACCGGCTTCGGGTAGGTGAGCAACTGGTGGTTGAGCCGATACTCGTCAAAGAAGAATTCGCGGCCAGCAATGCCGCCATCCTCGATTGCCGACTTGCGCAGCAGGTTTATGTCGCCGCCCGAACAGAAGCCGCGCCCTTCGGCATGGTCGATGATAACGGCCTTGATCAAGTCGTCCTTGGCCCACGCTGACAGCGCTTCGCGCATCTTGAGGCACATCCAATGGGTCAAAGCGTGGATCGCCTTTGGGCGGTTGAGCGACAAGTGCCCCACCGGCCCATGCCCGTGGATAAGAACATCTTCAGTTGCATGAGTATCGGTCATCAGCGTAAAAGGTCCCTGCCGATAATCATCTGCATGATCTCATTCGTGCCTTCCAGTATCCGGTGCACCCGAAGGTCGCGCCAGATACGCTCGATGGGGTAGTCCTGCAGGTAGCCGTAGCCGCCATGCAATTGCAGCGCGCGGTCGACAATCGAAGAGCCGTTCTCCGTCGCCAACTTCTTGGCCATGGCGGCGAAACGGGTCTTGTCGGCGGCACCCTCGGTCACCTTGGCCGCAGCAAGGTACAACAGCGCACGCGCGGCTTCGAGGTCGATGGCCATGTCGGCGATGGTGAACTGCGTGTTCTGGAACTGGGCAATCGGCTGGCCGAACTGCTGGCGATCTTTGGTGTAGGCAATCGTCTCGTCGAGAGAGCGCTGCGCCCCGCCCAGCGAACAGGCACCGATATTGAGCCGCCCGCCATCCAGGCCCGACATGGCGATGGCAAAACCCTGCCCTTCGCTGCCAATCAGGTTCTCCGCCGGCACCCGCACATCTTCGAGGATTAGCTGCGCGGTAGGCTGGGAATGCCAGCCCAATTTCTTTTCCTGCGCACCAAAACTGACTCCGGCCATGTCCTTCTCAACGAGCAAGCAAGAAATACCTTTGGGCCCAGGATCTCCAGTGCGGACCATAACGATATAAACCTCGTTCTGGCCACCGCCGGAGATGAACTGCTTGGATCCGTTGACCACGAAGTGTTCACCATCACGCTTGGCAGTGGTCTTGAGCGCTGCTGCATCCGAGCCCGAACTCGGCTCTGTCAGGCAGTAACTGGCAATCATTTTCATGCTTACGAGGTCGGCTAGGTACTTTCCTTTCACTACGTCACCGCCGAAGCTGTCCACCATCCAAGCGGCCATGTTATGGATGGAGATGAAAGCGCTGGTAGAGGGACAGCCATAGGCCATCGCCTCCATGATCAGCGCTGCCTCCAGCCGGCCAAGACCGATCCCGCCCGAGTCCTCGGACACGTAGATCGAGCCAAAGCCCAGCTCTCCGGCTTGTGAAATCACCTCACGCGGGAAGATGTGTTTTTCATCCCATTCAGCAGCGCTCGACGTGATGTTGTCCGCTGTAAAGCGCTGCGCCATCTCCTGGATGGCGAGCTGTTCGGCGGTGAGAGCGAATTGGCTGGTCACGTCCATCACCCCATCGTCGGAATAACGAAGGCGTTGCTACCGTCGCCGCCACCATCGGGCCAGCGCTGGGTGACTTTCTTGGCCTTGGTCCAGAACCTGAGGCCCTCCATGCCATACTGATCCGCATCGCCAAAGCCGCTACGCTTCCAGCCGCCGAAGCTGTGGTAGCTGACCGGCACCGGAATCGGCACGTTGATGCCCACCATGCCCACGTTCACCCGGTGCGCGAATTCGCGCGCGGCGTGGCCGTTGCGAGTGAAGATGGCGACGCCATTACCGTACTGGTGCTCACTCGGCAGGCGCAGGGCGTGCTCGAAATCAGTTGCTCGCACGATCTGGAGGACCGGGCCGAAGATTTCTTCCTTGTAGCTTTCCATGTCGGGGGTGACGCGGTCCAGCAGAGTCGGGCCGACGAAGAAGCCGTTCTCGTGGCCCTGCAGCGAAAACCCGCGCCCGTCGATCACCACTTCGCTGCCCTCGGCCTCCGCGGTGTCGATCCACTTCTCGATACGCGCCTTGTGCTCGGGCGTAACGACAGGGCCGTAGTGCGCTTCGGGATCGTTCGACACGCCGACGCGCAGCGCATTGATCGCAGGGATCAGCTTCTCCTTCAGGCGCTCGGCGGTTTGCTCGCCCACCGGCACCACCACCGGCAGCGCCATGCAGCGCTCACCGGCAGAACCGAAGGCCGCGCCTGATAGGTCGTTCACCACCTGATCGAGGTCCGCGTCCGGCATCACGATACCGTGGTTCTTCGCCCCGCCCATCGCCTGCACACGCTTTCCGGCGACAACGCCCCGGTTGTATACGTAGTGCGCGATATCAGACGAACCGACGAAACTGACGGCGGCGATATCCTGATGATCGAGAATCGCATCGACCATTTCCTTGTCGCCGTGGACAACCTGCAGCAGCCCTGCGGGAGCGCCCGCCTCCATGAACAGTTCGGCAAGCCGCACCGGCACGCTGGGATCGCGCTCGCTGGGCTTCAGGATAAAGGCGTTGCCCGCCGCGATTGCCATGCCGAACATCCACATCGGGATCATGGCAGGAAAATTGAATGGGGTGATGCCTGCGCCGATACCGAGCGGCTGGCGCATGGAGTAGACGTCGATGCCCGGCCCGGCGCCGTTGGTGTATTCGCCCTTCAGCGCCTGCGGGATGCCGCAGGCGAACTCGATCACTTCCAGCCCGCGCTGCACGTCGCCATGAGCGTCCTCCACCACCTTGCCGTGTTCGGAGGAGAGAAGTTCGGCCAGTTCCTGCTTGTTTGCCTCAACCAACTGCTTGAAGGCGAACATCACGCGCGCACGGCGCTGCGGGTTAGTGGCGGCCCATTCCGGCTGCACTTTCTTTGCCTCGGCAATCGCCTTGTCGAGCAGCGCGGCATCGCCCAAGGCGACCTGCGTCTGCACTTCGCCGGTCGAGGGATTCCAGATATCGTGCACCCTGCCACCATCACTGGCATGGGCCTTACCGGCTATGAAATGATCGATATGTCGCATGTGCCTAACTCCCAAATACGAGCGAAGGCTAGAAGTTATCATTTTGCAGACAAGAGCAAAGATTGCAGCTAGGGCCTGCAATTATGCAGCAACTCGACTGGAACGATATCCGCGCCTTTGTAGCACTCGCCGAAACCGGAAAACTCACAAGTGCGGGCAGGATTACTGGAACCGACCCGACGACAGTCGGAAGGAGAATAAAGCGCCTAGAAGGTACATTGGGGATCATCGCGTTCGAACGCACTCGATACGGACAATCACTTACGGAAGCGGGAGAGAGGCTGCTGGCAAAAGCCGAGACTATGGCCAGCGCGGCGAGGACAATTGAGGACTCGACTGACAATAGGAAGGGGCTGTCAGGCGTTCTAAGGATCAGTGTCTCGGAAGGCTTTGGCAGTCAGTTTCTTACACGATTTCTGCCCAGACTCAGCTCAGGGCACCCAAACCTTACAATCGACCTCGTCGCAAATAGCGGATTCCTTAGCCCATCGAGGAAAGAAGCCGACATCGCTGTCATGCTTTCCCGGCCCAACAGCGGACCAATACTTTGTCACAAACTGGCAGACTATTCTCTCGGTCTCTTTGCAAGCGAGGAGTACCTCAGCAGCAATGGAATTCCTACCTCACCGGAAGACTTGACTTCTGGCCACGTCCTCGTTGGCTACGTGCCCGACCTCGTCTATGCTCCCGAACTTAGTTACCTCAATGAATTCCATCCAGGTCTTGTTGCGGTAATTCGATCGTCTAGCATCGTGGCGCAACAGCGCCTGCTTCGAGAAGGGACAGGAATAGGCGTCCTGCCCTGCTTTATGGGCAACACAGTCCCAGAACTAAAGCGCTTGCTGCCAAATCGCTCGATAACTCGGAGCTTTTGGACTGTTACGCATCGGGACACCCACAATCTCGCGAAAGTAAAAGTCGCAAGGGGCTGGCTCGAGGAATGTGTGAGGAGTGGCCTCGGTCTCTTAAAGGATGGAGACACTTCGAACTCTATCAGCGATCGATGAGATAACTCCAAACACCTCCAAGCCCATCTAGAGGAAGCCGCATAGTAATCCAAACGGCGCCCGCCGCCGTCGCATCAAACCATGCTCAGACAGCAAGGGCATGGACAAACGGAGGCATATGCGCAGGTGCGGCAAGAGAAGGCTGCAAGGTCTGCTAAGCCCCCGCTGTGCCAATGCAATGTTTCTTGACAGCATACTGCCATATCGATTAGCAACCAGCCCGCCAATGAGCCAGACACGCCTTCTTCTGAGGGTGTTCAAGCAGGTTCGACGGTTGGTGGAGGAGCGTTTCAAGATTGGTGGGTAGCTTTTTCTCACCCGTTTCGGGCGAGCCCCCTTTTCTGAAAAAATCGAATTATAAAACAAGTATTAGGGAGATTGGGTATGTCGGGAAGGAGCTCTCTTGCCTCCTTTGGCCAAGTGTCGGCGGCGGCTCTGGCGCTAGCGTTAGCTAGTGAAGTCGCATATGCGCAAGAAGACGCTGGAGAAGTCGAGCAAGAATCTGGTGCGGACACCCAGGAGCGCAACACAATCATTGTGAGTGCGAACCGGCGCGACGAGCGATTGCAGGACGTGCCTATCGCAATCAACGTCGTGACGGCCGACACGCTCGGCACCGCTGGCATCGAAGACACGGCCGACCTGGCGCAAGTTGTTCCCGGGCTCGTCTATCAGACCTCGCAGAGTGGTGTTCAGGCGCACCTGCGCGGTGTGGGGACCACTGCCTTGCCAGCTGGCACAGAGAACTCGATCGCAACATACATCGACGGTGTCTACATATTGAGCATGAGCGGCGGCCTCATGCAGCTCAGCAACATTGCTCAGGTCGAAGTCCTCAAGGGCCCTCAAGGAACATTGTTTGGACGAAACGCGACCGGCGGCGTCATCAACGTCCGAACACGCGATCCCGAGTATACACCGGGTGGTAATGTTCGGCTTGGTTATGGCAATTATGATACATTCACGGCGAGTGGATATGTCACCACGGGCTTGTCCGACAACATGGCCATCGATGTTGCCGGCTACATGTCGCTTCAGGGAGACGGATGGGGCACAAACGTATTCACTGGAGAGGATGTCTATCAAAGCGACAGCTATGCCGTGCGTGGCAAGCTTCTCTTCGAGCCGGGTGATCGCGACGAATTTAGGCTCACGGGCGATTACTCCCGGACGGAAGGCAATGCTTTCTCGAGCTATCGCCTGCTCGATGGCACTTTTGCGCAATACGGTCCGGGCGACACCGTGGCCGCAGCCCGACCGTCGCTTGTCAACGCGGGAGCAGTCGGGGCCAATCCCGGACAGGTCGCCCCCTTCGCCGTGGTCGGCGATCCTTACGCCTTTAATGGTAACCCTTATGACACAGCCACATTCACCCAGCCTTTCGGCGTAGTCGAAAGCTGGGGTGCCAGCTTGCAGTGGGACCACGAGTTCAACAACTTTCGCTTCCAGAGCATCACGGCTTACCGTGAGCTGACAGCTGACCAGCAGTGGGGTGCGACCCCTGTGCCGGCGTTCCGCACACAAGCAAACTTCATTCAAAACGATGACCAGTTTTCTCAGGAATTCCAGCTGGCTTCGCTTGCCTCAAGCGATATCCAGTGGGTATTCGGGCTTTACTATTTGGATGGTGGATCGAATTATGATCCGTTCTTTATAACCGGAACGGCCATTGCCCCTCTCGAGCAATTGCTTTTCAACGCTTTTACCAGCACTGAATCCGGCGCCGCTTTTGGCCAAGCCACGATTCCTCTAGGGGATCGTACAAACCTCACCCTGGGGGGGCGCTATACGATTGAAGAACGCGGCTTGGTTGGCGAAACCATTGCCTCTTTCCTGCCTGGATTTGGCCCGCCCGTCCCGATCACGACCGATCAGTTCGAAGGCGAAGAGACTTTCAAGAAGTTTACCTGGCGCGTATCCCTCGATCATCGCATTACTCCCAATGTGCTGGGGTACGCATCGTGGAACCGCGGCTTCAAGAGCGGCATCTACAATTCAGTTCCTCCCGGCGGCCTGACAGGCGAAGCCGTCCCGCCTGAAGTGCTGGACGCCTATGAAATCGGTCTGAAGACCGAGCTGGCCGATGGTCGGCTAAACCTTAACATCGCCGCATTCTATTATGATTACAGTGATTTGCAGGTGACCGTCTTCACTCCTATCGCAGCACTTATCGAAAGCGGTCCCAAGGCAGAAATCTACGGTTTTGACTTGGATTTTATCTATAGCCCAACGCGCCTTTTTAGCATCAATGGCGGCCTCAATTATAGCAGTTCGGAATTCAAGGAATATCCGAATGCCCAGTTCCTCGTACCGCAAACAGAGGCGCAGGGCGGCGGGAATGCTGTTGTTCTGGGAAGCGCAGTTGGCAACGAACTTCCATATGCCCCGGAATGGACCGCAAATCTCGGCGCAAATCTCGAAGTCCCCTTGGACACCGGTCACCTCGATTTTGCCCTTAATTATCACTACAACGATGGATGGTTCGCCGGTCCGGACAATATTCTGGAACAGCCATCGTACCATCTGGTGAATGGTTCGATCGGCTGGCAAATCGGTGACACTGGTCCGAATGTTGGCCTGTGGGTCCGCAACCTGTTGGAGGAGGAATATTACACATTCCTCAGCGCGGGGAATAACCCTGGCGGCTACAACCAGGGAATTCGGGGCGCTCCTCGAACCTATGGCATCACTCTCGGATACGAGTTCTGACTTGGTTAACCGGAGCGCAGAACTGGCTACGCGGACTGCAGTGTCGGAGGCATTCGACGCCCTAGGCGTGTTGAACCAACATCGGTCATCTGCGTTCCGGTTGGCCAGCCATCACACGGGCGAAAGTGCGTCGTTATTCGTGCGGTTTTCCGCCCCGGATGGCCGCGGAGAGGATTATTTACATGAATGACATGCGTTTCGAAGATGACGTTGTCATTGTTACTGGGGGTGGGCGCGGCATGGGCCGCGCCCACTGCCTCGAACTCGCCCGTCGAGGTGCCAGAGTCGTCGTAAACGACATAGGCGGTGGCATGGATGGCGAAGGAACTGATGCTTCGGTGGCCCAGGAGGTTGTCGATTTTATCGAGGCTGCAGGCGGAACGGCCATCGCGAACACGTCAAGTGTCGCGACCGAGGCCGGTGCCACCGAAATCTTGGATTCCGCGCTTGGAGCTTTCGGTCGCATCGACGCAGTGATTCATAATGCTGGGATTGCCGGGTTCGCACCGATCGAAGACATCAGCCTTGAAGAATTTCGAAAGGTGCTCGCAGTTCATCTCGAAGGGGGCTTCTTGATCGCGCGGGCGGCATGGCCGCACATGCGCCAGCAAGGGTACGGACGTATAGTCTTCATCACGTCTCAGACAGCTTTGAGCGGCATGTTCAATCTAGCCCACTATGGGTCGGCCAAGGCAGGCCTAACTGGCTTGGGGAGGGTTTTAGCCCTGGAGGGAGAGCCCTACGGAATCCGCGTCAACTCCCTCGGAGTCACTGCTCTTACTCGCCTCATGGCAGATTTCTTCGCTGCAGGTGGGCCTGCTGATGATCGCCCTGATGTCTTGCACGAAACCGGCGAATGGTGGGAAACCTATAACCGTTCGGAGCTCGTATCACCGGTTCTATCTTATCTCGTGCATCCCGATTGCATGCTGAACGGTGAATTACTCGACACCGGAGGAGGCCATGTGTCCCGCCAATTTCTGGCAACGACGCGCGGTTTTCTCGATCTCGATCTCACTACGGAGACGCTTGCGGAAAATATCGACAGCGTTTTCGATCCAACTGACGCTGAAGGACCATTCGAAAACGCAGCGAAATTTCTGGATTGGCGCCACGCAAAGATGATTGCAGCAGGCGCTATCCTGCCAGACATTGCAGCAGGCGCTATCCTGCCAGACAAAGACTCCAAGGAGGATTGATTTGAGCACCTCAGGCAGTACCACTTCGTCATCCTGGCATCTTCGATATGCTCCGCACGTCGGATACCTTCCACCATTCACGCCGTTGTTTGCGAACTTGGCAAAGGGACCGTCGCTTGAAGCGCAGATAGAGTTTGCCGTCGAACAAGGGTTCGCTGGCATCCTTAGTCCATGGATTTCTTCGCAGGGCGACGGCGCCGTGCGAGCATTTGGCGCACTCTTGAAGGCGAACCATCTCGAGGCCGGATGCGTGGTTTACACCAGCATGGAACAGGTGATGCAACCTTTGTGGGTGAGCGATGCGTCCGCAGATCGCGAATCCCTGTTCAAGCAAATTGAGTCTGCAGCGGATACTGCGTCCGAAATCGGGTCGCACGTGGTGGCCATCCTCGCCGTTGGCGAGCCCGATGGAGATCGGGAAGAACAGCTGGCCAATTTCTCGGAAAATCTTTCGCGTGCTGCAGATGTGGCTGCCGAGCGCGGGATAGTTTTGGGCGTTGAGCCAATGCTGGCGCTTCCCGACGTACTCTTCCGCAGCGCAATGGGCGTAGCCGATGCCTTGCGGAGCGTGAACCACCCATCGGCACGGATGATCTTCGATACTGGCCATATCGCTCAGATGGAGCGCGATCTCCTCGGCGCGCAAGAACTCTTCAGAGATCTCGTATGTCTTTATCAGCTCGCAGATGAACCTGGCCGCACCGAACCCGGATCAGGCACTTTGGAATTTGCGCCATTCCTCGCCCGGTTGATGGATGAGGGCTATGACGGTCTTGTAGAGCTGGAGCATGGTTGGTCTCGGGAAGATCCAGCGATCGAAGAGACCGGTCTGAATCTTTTAAGACAATTGGATAGTCGTGCATTTGATGACGGAAATGCGAAGGTAGCCGGCAAATAAACATTCTGGCCGGCCCCCTGCTCCGCGGCGCGACGAGGCATGCGGCGGCGTAACGATCGTGAAAGGAAAGACTATGAAGCTGCACCATCCATTGACCCGATTGCCTTACATACGGCTTGAGGACGGAAGCGTCCAGGTTGGAGACAAGGAGCACGGGATCGGCATCTTTGACCGTCATGGCAACTGGATTTCAGGTGAAAGGAAACAGGCTGACGGGATGCTGTGCCTCTATGTGTCGGATGCCTATCTGCAGCCCTATAATCGCGAGTTTGACCACGACCAGAAGGACGACCATTCATGAACGAATCTACCAAGATCAGCCCGGAGCCCAAGACCTACGAGGATCTTCTGAAGGCGGATACGCATCGGGTTCCTGACTACCTGATGGTCACTGGCGAGCAGGAGTTTGGCCCGGACGAGGTGCCGATTTCTTGGGTCCTCGACAGGAATGTTCATGAGCAGGAAATCGAAAAGCTCTGGAAGAAGTCCTGGCAAATGGCTTGCCGGATGGAAGATCTGCGCGAAGTCGGCGACACCTTCGTTTACGAGGTTGCCACCCTTTCTTTCGTGATCGTCCGGTCTTCCGAAACCGAGATTAAGGCCTTTTACAATTCCTGTCTGCACAGGGGCAGACCGCTGCGAACCTGCGCTGGTCACGTTTCGCAACTAAAGTGTCCTTATCACGGGTTCACCTGGTCACTTGACGGTGAGTTGCGCGGCGTACCGGCCCGCGAAGAATTCCCGACAGTGAACAGAGACAGTTTCAGATTGCCGCAAGTGCAGGTTGCCACATGGGGAGGCTTTGTCTTCCTGAATCCCGACCCCGATGCTGTACCTTTCGACGAATACATCGGCACCATGCCTCGTGAGTTCGATCGCATGCCACTTGATAACAGGGTCAAGGCAGTGCACGTCTCGAAAGTTCTCAATTGTAACTGGAAGATTGCGCAGGATGCTTTCCTGGAAGCATTTCATGTCCTCACAACCCATCCACAAATTGTCCTTGCTTACGGCGACCAGTTCCATCGGCTGGAAGTCTTTGAAAACTATTCGCGAGGAGCGCTCGGCTCTTTTCATCCCAGCAAGCACGTCCGTTGGAAACCAAGTGCACAGGAAATACTGAACGCGGGCTCGGGTGCCTGGGACGACATGCCGCCGTTGGCAGAAGTTCCCGACGACACCGACCTTAGAGCTGCCGTCGCTGCAATGAATCGCGAGCAGGCGCGCCCAGAGCTTGGAGACATGGTCGACGAACTCTCGGATGCAGAGCTGGTCGACATTCACTGGATCTCGCTTTTCCCGAACTTCAATCCCTTCCCTCATGCTTTGGCCAACTACATCTATCGCTTCCGGCCCAATGGTGACGATCACCGGACGTCAATTTTCGATGTCATGCTACTGCTGCCTGACACGGGAGAGCAGCCAATTCCGGTGGCGAAGGAAAAGCGACTTGGGCCAGATGAAGAGTTTACCGATGCACCGGAAATGGGCTTCATCGCAGGGGTTCTGAACCAGGACGTGGCCAATCTCGAGGAGATAACCAAGGGATTACGAAACAATCAGCGTGGAACCATGGTTCTGGCCGGACATCACGAACTGAAACTACGGCACTTCTACAAGCTGTATGCGGATCAGATGGGTTTCGAAACCGATGCTTGACTAGGCTTCATATCCCCCATCACCACCGATTAGCCAGTCAATTGAAAGGGTCGCAATGCGCCTGATGAACAAGGTCGCCATCGTTTCCGGTATTGCCCACGGTATCGGCAAGGAAACTGCGCTCAGATTCGCCCGGGAAGGTGCGCAGGTCATAGGCTGCGACATCAATGAAGAAGCTGTGGCGGTTACGGCGCGCGAAGCTGAACAAGGTGGTGCGCCGTTTGCTTCGGCACAAGTGGTCGACATGTTCGATGAAAGAAAGGTGGAAACCTTCATGGATGCAGTCGGCGATGAATTCGGTCGGATTGACGTCCTTGTGAATAGCGCAGCTGTCGTCGAGTTTGGCTGGATCGATGAACTGCCGGTCGAGGCCTTCAGAAAAACGATGACGGGAGAGGTCGAAAGCGTTTTCCTGGCCTGTAAGGAGGCATGGCCGCATTTGAAGAAATCACAAGCCGCATCGATTATAAACTTTGCCTCGGTCGCCGCTCACGGCGCGGTAAGGAATCTTCCGCAAATCGCTCACGCAGCGGGAAAGGGCGCCGTGCTTGCCATGACCAGACAACTTGCGCTGGAGGGGTCACCTCATGGAATTAGGGCAAATTGTATATCGCCAGGAATGGTGGTTACTCCCGCTACGGAACCCGCTCTTTCCGCCGTGCCCGGTCTCGACGATGCCCTGAAGGGTAAGCTGATGCTGGGCCGATACGGCGCTCCCGACGATATTGCTTCCGGCTGTCTCTATCTCGCATCCGACGAGGCCTCGTGGGTAACGGGATCCGACATGGTAATCGATGGAGGGATGACGGCGTGGTGAAAGCAAGGAGTGCCGAGCGTTTCGATATTGTCATTGTCGGTGGGGGCTCCGCCGGTTGCGTCCTGGCCAGCCGGCTTTCCGAAGATGGCAAGCGTTCTGTCTTGCTGATCGAGGCGGGTAAGGCCTATTCCCCAGGGCAGGAACCTCGTTCGCTCACTGATCCGGGGTTTCGTACTGCTTTCAACGAAGCGAACTTCTGGCCCAACCTGTCGCATAGACGCGAAGTGCCCGGCGATGAAAACCCACACTTGCATCAGCCTAGACTGCTGGGTGGGGGGTCGATGGTTAACGGCATGCACGCCCAGCGTGGATTGCCGCGTGATTATGATACCTGGAGCGACCTGGGGATCGACGGCTGGAGTTGGGACGAGGTGCTCCCGTTCTTCCGCAAGCTGGAGAACGATCACGACTTTACCGGACAAGATCACGGCAAGTTGGGTCCGATCGATATCAAGCGGATTCCGGAAGGTCGCTGGAGCCCGCTCAGCGTGGCATTCCGGGACACGCTGCTCGCAAAGGGCGCGAAGCAGTTCGAAGATCTGAACACCTATTTTGGCGATGGCGTCGGCCCTGTACCGCTTAATACCGATTTCGCAAACCGTGCCTCTGCGCTCAGCTATCTCGACGAAAGCGCACGCGCACGCCCAAATCTCGTCGTTCTTTCCGAAACCCGCGTCACCAGATTACAATTCGATGGCCGTCGCGTGACAGGTGTCGAAGTGGAATCGGATTCTGGCATACGCAGCGTCGAAGCTGGCGAGACCATCGTTTCCGCCGGCGCAATCCACTCGCCAGTCCTGCTGCTGCGTTCAGGTATCGGGCCAGCCGAGGACCTTTCGGCAGCGGGGATAGATATAAAGGCCGACCGCCCGGGCGTCGGCCAGAACCTCTCGAACCATTCCATGTTCAGCATGAGCGCGATGGTCGCCCCCTCGGGGCGGGCGAGTGATACCAAAGGGCCGCCCTGCAGCGTCGTCTACCGCTTCTCGTCTGGCGTCGATGGCTGCCCTCAAACCGACATGATCCTAAACTTGTGGGAGCGGCTCCCCTCCCCTCATGTGAATGATCCGCTCGGTAAGCGGCTAGCCGATTTCATGTTCCTGTTGAACCAGCCGTATTCCACTGGTCAGGTAACGCTAAATCCACAATCGCCTGACGGATTGCCCGAGGTGAACTTTAATCTTCTGTCTGATCGGCGCGATATGGATCGCTTTGTGGTGGCTTATCGCATGGCTGCGGAACTGGCGGTGGCACCAGCAATTCGTGAGAAACTCATCGCAGCGATGTTTCTCAAGGCATCGGATTCGATGAGCGTCTACCTCGATGACAAGGCATCGGCTCGTTTCGTCGCACGCCTTGGAGCAACTCTTCTGAGTGGCCCACGCGCCTTAAGCCGGTGGCTGATGTTGCGCGCTGGCCCTCCCGCCGAAGCGCCTCGACCACAGGAAGAAATCGAAGATACAATCCGGCAGAACATCATCGCCGGTGGCCATCCGATGGGAACTTGCCGACTTGGCGCGACCGACGACAAAGAAGCCGTCGTCGATAGCCAGTGCAAGGTCATCGGGGTTGAAGGACTACGCGTCGTGGATGCTTCTATCCTTCCACGACCCGTGACCGCCGGCACCAATCTGCCCGTTATCATGGCTGCCGAGAAATGCGCTTCCGAGATGAACGGATAGCATTGGCGAATTTGGCAGGAAAAGGAGATGTGAATTGACCGATCAGATGCATGCTTCAGACAGCAATTCGCCAGAGTCCGTGGTGATGACTTTCATTCAGTGTTTCAATGACAATCGGATCGACGATGCCCTTTCCATGCTCGCTGAAGATGTTTTCTACCATAATATCCCGTTGCCTCCAATGGAAGGACGCGAAGCCACGGCAGGGTTTTTCTCCCAGTTCGATCTCGGAGGCGCCATGACCACCCAATGGATTGTTCACGCCATAGCAAGCAAGGATGACGTCGTCCTCACGGAGAGAACGGACAAGTTCTTCAGCGCAACTGGAAAAGAAGTGGCGATTCCCATCATGGGCAGCTTCAAGGTCCGCGATGGTCTGATCGCCGAGTGGCGTGACTACTTTGATCTGGGCGACTTCGAAAAGCAGATTGCAGGGCTCATTGCTTGATTGCGCTAAGGCGCTCCAAAGCACTTTCCTGGCACGCCGGAGCCATTGCGCCTTGCTGACAGCTAGAAAAGGATAGAAGATGCAAACCGAAAACTCCGACGCGCGGCCTCTTTTCAAGGAGTTCGCTCCGTTCTCCAAGGAGCAGTTGGCGGACCCCAATTGTGTCTTGGCACGTGCGCGCAAGGATGTTCCGGTTTTCTACTCGCCCGAATTCGATTTCTGGGTGGTCACGCGATATGAAGACGTGAACCGGATTTTCGGCGAACCAAAAAGTTATTCCAGCTCCTCTGTGCTTGCGCCCCGCTCAGACCGGCCGGCTGAAATTGTTCGCGAGTTTGGCGATCGCGAGCTCGGCTTCCAGCATCAGCTGGTCATGTCTGACCCGCCTGCACACAGCCGTTTGAAAAAGCTTATGTCTCCGGCTTTCCTGCCGAGACGCGTCCTTGCTCGTGAACAGTGGTTGCGTGACTTTACCAATGGCTTGATCGACAAGTTCGAGCAGGACCGGAAAGTCGACCTCGTCAGCCAATACACCGCTCCGATCCCGGTTGCTACGATCGCCAAGGTTGTTGGCGCGCCCGAAGAGGATGCAAAACACTTCTCGGGATGGGTCAACGATATCCTGACGCTGACCGGCTCTTTCGATACTCCGGAAGCCGAGCTCATCTCCGCATGGCGTGGGATATTCGCTTTCGAAGATTACGTCAGGGCATTGATCGCAGAGCGACGAGAAACGCCCCAAGACGACCTCACTTCCGATTTCATTCAGGCGCGATCCGATGATGGGAGCCCCGCCATGAACGACACCGAAGTTGTGTGGAATGTTTTCAACATTGTCGGTGCCGGAACCGATTCGACAGGGGTCCTGCTCAGCCACGTTTTTCACCTACTCTTGACCAGCCCCGAGAAATGGGACGCAGTTTGCGCGGACAAGAGCCTTATTCCGAATATGATCGAAGAAGCGCTGCGCGTGCGTTCTCCGGTTCGGGGGCTACTGCGCAAGACGACCGAGGCAGTCACCATTAATGATGTGAGCATACCTGCAGACGCTCTCGTCTACACTCATATAGCCTCGGCAAATCAGGACGACGCCGTATTTGAGAACCCAGATGAGTTCGATATATGTCGTGCCAAGGCCAATCGGCACCTTGGCTTCGGCAGTCGTAACCACGCATGCATTGGAGCACCTCTCGCTCGTCTGGAAGCAAAGGTAGCTGTCGAAACGCTTGTCGACCGGCTACCGGGACTGAAGATTGTCGACGACAGCAGAGAGCTTGAATATCGCCCCAACCTGCTGCTGCCGGCGATCGCATATCTAAACGCACGATGGTGATAGCGTCCCCATTAATTCTCGACAGCCTCCCGGTCATGTCCGCCGATTGCAAACTCGCAGTCGTTGCTCTGGCGACTCGTCCGCAAGATAACAGCTGATGGACTTGCGCCGCATCCGCTATTTCGTAGCAGTTGCCGATCATCTGCATTTCGGTCGGGCAGCGGACAGCATGAATGTCGTTGCCCCTGCCGTAAGTCAGCAGATCAAGCGTCTTGAAGAGGAAGTGGGTACGCGACTCTTCGAACGCAGGGGATCATCTGTCTCACTGACCGATGCGGGGAGGCAGATACTGCCGGAATGCCGGGCGTTGATTGCTCAGGCTGAGGAGGTGCGCAAAACCGCTCAGGCGGCGATAGCGGGCACCAGCGGGCATATAAAATTCGGTTTCGTCGATAATGCGATCTGTGGTCTCTTGCCACCACTCGTGCGGACCTTTCGCGCGCACTTTCCCGATGTTGAACTGGAATTGGCTTCACTCAGTCGCCTTGACCAACTCGCTGCCCTGGAATCCCGAAAGATCGATATTGGCCTCCTTCCGGGGCCAATCCCGCCAGGCGATCTCGACTGCGCCGCGTTCGCAACCGCGCATCTGGTCGCAGCCCTTCCGCAGGGACACAAGCTTGCAGCGCACAATCGACTTACCATGGACATGCTGGCGGGTGAGGAGTTCGTTTTGTTCCCATCGTCGGTGCGATCGCGCATAGTTGAAATCGTGCTGGCGAGTTGCGCTTCACACTCTTTCTCCCCGCGGGTGACGCAGGAAGCAAACCAGATGCACACACTTCTGGCGCTGGTGGACGCTGGCCTCGGTCTGACCTTGGTGCCGCAGTGGGTGGTATCACCAAATCAGATCCACAACATCGCTTTCCGATCGGTTGTCGATCAGTCGACGCCTTATGAGCTCGTCCTCGCGTGGCGCAAGGATTCCAGCAACCTGGCGCTCGATAGTTTGCGAACCGTGGCCAAGGAAGTTAGCGCTGAGCTGGAATTCCCGACTTTGTAGAGCAATCCGATATCGGGAGCCAAGGGCACGCCCCAAGCATGATCGAAAGTCCAAGAGGAGCTTTAGCAATCGTGAACATTCGATCACAAACGATTAGTAGACGTTATAGTCCTCGCCACTAATCGTGACGGCTGCAGTGGCTGTCTTTCAGGCAAGGCCGCATATGATTCGGCGAATGGGCCGACTTTCAAACACAGGAGAAGCGCGATGGCGACCAAGATGAAAGACGAAGGGCACGCTCACGACAAAAGTAGCGAAGATCTGCGGAGCGGGTCAGATGCTATCGTCGACACACTAAAACAAAGCGGCGTGGACCTCGTCATCGGCTACTCCGGCGGGGGGACGATGATGCTGGCCGACAGCATCGTCAAAGGCAATCTGAAGACGATGGCGGCCCGCACAGAAATGAGCGCGGCATGGGTGTCGTACGGGTACAACCGTATCAAGCGCCGCGCTTCCTCAGCAGTGGTGAGCCACGTCGTTGGTGTGCTGCACACCGCTCCCATGCTCATGGCGGCCAAGGCGGACAGCACTCCCCTTTTAGTGATCGACATCAATTCTTCGAATGCCCTTGACGTGCGTGAAGGCCTTCAGGACGGGCAAGAAGTCTATTCGGCGATGAAACCGCTCTCGAAGTACATCCGTCGAATTACCACGGCCGAGGACATGCCGCTCGCAGTGCGCCAAGCTGTGACAGCGGCATCCACCGGAAGGCCGGGGCCGGCAGTGCTGGACATCCAGTTCAACGCGTTGATCCAAGGCACCAGCTGCAAGACCGAGCCGCTCACCCTACCCGCTCCTCCTGCTGCTGCTCCGCAAGCGCTCGAAGCAATGATCAGCAAAATTAAGGCTGCGGATCGTCCAGTGCTCGTCATCGGTGCCGGCGTGCACCTATCGGATGGAGCGGCAGAGTTGCGCGCGCTGGCTGAACGCCTGAATATTCCCGTCGTTTGCACAACTTGGGGCGGTCGCGGTGTTCTTCCCGATACGCACCCATTATTCGCCGGTGTGCTGGGTTCATTTGGCTGGGAATCGGCCAATGAGGTCATTCAGCGCGCCGATTTGTGGCTGGCCTTCGGAACAACCTTCTCGCAAGTGTCAACGGGCGCTTGGACCCTGGCAAAGCCCGACGAGGTTGTGCACGTCGATGTCGATCCTCAACAGCTTGGCAAGATCTTTGAGCCATCGCTTGGGGTCGTAGGCGATGCGAAAACCGTGCTGCAGCAGCTTATCGATGCATTCGAGGGCGATGACTTCAGCCGTCCCAACGGTGCAGAAGGAGACTGGGTCAAGCTGATGGAAGACGCTCGTGAAGAGTGGAATGCCTATCACAAAACGTTGGGGGCCGAAGGCGGCAAACCAATCAACCAGTACTACCTTATAGACCAGATGAACAAGAAGCTGCCGGACGACACGCTTATCGTCGGCGACTCTGGCTTTCACGCCTACATGCTATATCGCTCGTTCGAATATCATCAATCCACACAGATGGCCCAGGGGTCGAGATACCAGTCACTTGGAGCAGGTCTACCAATCGCCATTGGCGCCAAGCTCGCGGCGCCGGAACGCACTGTAGTCTGTTATCACGGCGATGGCGGCTTCTTCTATGACTTTGGGGAATTGGCCACGCTGGCGCAGTACAACATCAAGGTTATCGTGATTGTCGATCACAATGGATGCCTGCTCGCCAACCGCGCTGGCATGCGGATGATGGGCTTTGAAAATCCGTGGGTTGACCTTCCTGAAGCAGACTTCGTGGGTCTAGCCAAATCTTTGGGTGTCGAGGGTGAACAAGTCACTGAAGCAAGCGATATTCCCGCTGCGCTCGATCGCGCTATGGCTGCCGAAGGCAGTTACATCATTGATGTCGTCACCGATCCGGACACACGTCTGCGTCGAGCCATTAAGGACGTCGTACCGATCCTGACCGACCGCAAGCCATCGCCTGGTGTGGAGAAGCACGTTGCGCCGGGTCTGGAAGACGCTTGGCCAAGTCAAAAGTAAGGTCTTCGACGCAATACCCAAAAAGAAAAATATGGTGAGCAGAATTATGCGCCCCCTCCAATTAGACGCTTCTGCCTGGAGGGGAGCGCCTGTCAGGGAGGCTTAAAGCTCTCCAAAAGTGGGTGCGAAAGTTCTCTATGTGTTCGCCAACTGAAGCTGAAAAGGCGCCAATGCAAACGGAGGGATCAATGTCCAAGAAGGCATTGCAAATCGAAGTCGAATATCAGCTACCCCTGGGTGAGTTCAAAGCAGCGATGAAGATGGCGGCAGAAGCTGTTGCAGTGCAGCCGGGGCTGGTGTGGAAGGCGTGGGTCTACGACGATCACGAAAAGCATGCCAGCGGCTGGTATGTCTTTGACTCACTTGAAACGGCCCATGCCTATCTCCAAAGCGAGGTCGTGAGTTCATTTCAGGCACACCCCGCTATGTCCAATTTCTCGCCTAAAATCTTTGACATCGATGAAGATGCGTCAGCTATTACGCGGGCACCATTAAGTCTTTAATCCATAGCGCTCTGCAGTTATTTTGCCGCCGACCAATTGCGAGCTTGAAGCCGGGTAGTATGACAGGTTCTAGGCCGCGTTGACAAAAGACTTCAGCCATAAGGGGGGGCGGCGAGGTTGAGGAAGCTCTCGAAGGATAGGATGGTCTTGCCGTAGCGGGTTGCGATGCGGCGCTGTTGCTTGAGTTTGCCGAACATGCGCTCAACGCGGTTGCGGTTCCGGTAGCGGCGATAGTCGGGATGCTCGGGCACCTTGCGGTTCGAACGGGCCGGGATGATCGGCAGGATGCCCCGGATCAGCAGGCTTTCCCGGAAGCGATCACCGTCATATCCCTTGTCCGCCAGCAGCGCCTTGGGTGCGGCGACCGGGATCTCCATGAGCGGCTCAGCTGCGGTGTAATCGGAGGCCTCGCCGCCGGTCAGGATGAAGCCGAGAGGCAGTCCCTGATTGTCACAGCGGGCGTGGTTTTTTGCTCGTAAAGCCGCCGCGTGATCGACCAAGAGCGTTCGCACAAGCCCCCCTTTTCCGCCCGCTGCCGAGACATGGCCGCGAACGGAAGTGCTATCGATCGTGTGCTGCCAGTCGTCGGTGAGGCCCAGTTCGACCAGCGTTTGCAGCAGGGCATCCCACACACCCTGTTCGGCCCAGCGCCGGAACCGGACGTAGACCGAGTTCCATTTGCCATACCGCTCATGCATATCGCGCCAGGGGCAGCCGACCCGAAGCACGTGGAGCATGCCATTGAGAAAGCGCCGGTTATCGCCCGCTGGCCGCGCCCAGCGACCCCGCTCAGGCGGCAGCAGCGGTCCAATCAACTCGCATTCCGCGTCCGACAAATCCCCGCGACCCATGACTGCTCCTCAAAAAGCAGCCTTGAATCAGAAGTCGACCCCGTTGGGAATCCCTTTTGTCAACACGGCCTAGGCCGCGAACACGAGAGCAATAGCGCAATCAAAATTTCTACGACCAATCTAATCAACCTTGATGAGAATACCCTGGATGCCTAATTGACAGTATGCTGTCGGAGTGTATTCTCTCATACAGAGTAGCAATCAAAAAACGCTACCAGACAATGGGAGGAAACGATGATGCCTTCGGAGGTAACTCTGCGCTCTTTCGGGAAGCTCGTTCCCGTTTTTCTCGCTACTTCAGCTCTTTTGCCCGTTACCGCTTTTGCGCAAGATGCGCCGCTTGATGAAGCTGAAACAGAAAACCAAGATGAAGCGGTTAGTGGTCTGGGTACCATCGTTGTCACGGCACAGCGACGTGAGGAATCCCTACAGGATACACCTATTTCTGTTGCAGCGTTTTCGGCTGAGTCACTGGCTCAGACCGGTACGCGGGATATTAGTGACATAGCCCAGCTAACGCCAAACGTGAGCATCGACAATGCCGTCACTCTTTCGGGCAGTTCGGTGGCTTCCTCACTCTTCATTCGCGGGGTGGGACAGTCAGATTTTCTCCTCACGACCGACCCCGGAGTGGGTTTGTACCTCGACGGAGTTTACATCGCGCGCTCGGTAGGCAGCCTTCTGGATGTCGTCGATGTCGAGCGCATCGAGGTCCTGCGCGGCCCGCAGGGCACCTTGTACGGGAAGAATACCATCGGTGGTGCGATCAACGTTGTCACTCAGCGCCCTTCGTTCAGCGGCATTGAGGGCCAGATCCGCGGGACGCTGGGCAGCGCCGACCGGCATGATCTCATCGCCAGTGTTAACATACCCCTTGCTGATACAGCTGCCTTGCGCGTGAGTGGAGCGACATTGAATCAAGATGGATTTGTCACTCTCGTCGACTCCGGAGTAAAGCTGGGCAACAGGAACCGCTGGACCGTTAGGGGAGCCCTCGCCTTCGATATTGGCGACAATCTTAGCGTCGATATCGCTGGGGACTATTTGAAGGCGCGGGAAAGCGGTGGTGCAACAACTCTCGTCGAGATCGAACCGCAGGGCGTTCAGGTTATCGCCAATCAGATGCTTGGCCTCACCTACGATGATCGCTTCATTCCTTCCGATCCCTACCTCGCATTCGGCCAAGCCACGGGTTCGGACGCAGAAGTTTGGGGTATTAGCGCTACGCTCACTTACGATCTAGGCAATGTGACCTTCAAGTCGATCACTGGTTATCGCGGATTCAATTCATTCTTCGAACGTGACGGCGATCAATCGCCGCTGACGCTACTTTTCACCGATTCACTTCAGAGTCAGACTCAGTTCACCCAAGAGGTTCAGGTTCTGGGAGACGCTTTCGATGGTGCCGTCGATTTCATCGCCGGCGGCTACTATGGCAACGAACAGGGTGACGATTTCGCTAATCTCGTCACGCGGCAACTAGCCGTTGTTCTGGACCAGCAGGATATAGACACTGAGAGTTTGGCTGCCTTTGGCCAAGTCACAGTCCGACCGCTTGATGGATTGTCGATCACGGGCGGTATCCGATATACGAAAGATACCAAGACAGTCGATTCGAATATATTCATCGGAGAAGTCACGCCTGGGACGGGAGGGCCGCCGCCATTTGTGGTCGGGCTTCCCATCGTGCCAAGGGGATTGGTAAAGCGCAGTTTCGACAAGGTGACGTATCGTCTGGCCATCCAGTACGAATGGACAGACGATCTGATGACCTACGCCACTTTCTCAACCGGTTTTAAGTCCGGGGGCTTCGTGCAGCGAAATGCTGTATTCAGTCCCGCAGTACCCAGTTTCGGGCCTGAAACGGTCGAGGTCTTCGAGGCTGGCATAAAATGGACTGGTTTCAAAAACAGGCTTCGGCTCAACGCCGCAGCGTTCACCAACAGCTATGACGACCTGCAAATCACGGTCTTGGTACCGTTTGCCGCCGGTCTCGCTCCGCAGACCCAGAACGCGGGCACAGCGGAGATTAACGGCTTCGAGATCGATGCCGAGCTTCTGCTCGGCGATGCGCTGCATCTATCCGGTGGCATCGGCTATCTTGATGCCGATTATACAAGTCTTGCGCCGAGTGTTGTTGGGGTCACGCTGGACAGCGAACTTGTAAGAGCACCAGAATGGTGTCCGTCGTCAGAACTTTTGGCACAGACTGAGCTTGGATCGTTTGGAGGATCGGCCTCGTCTGTTGTTGGCAGTTTAGGCGGCAAGCTTGCGGTGAAGCAAGCGCCGATGTTTTAGCGTCTTTCGTTTGATCCTTTCTCTTCGTTGGATGATGGCTGCAGCCCTGCCGAAGTAGGCGTCGGCAGGTGTTACGTTGTCGAGGCTCTCGTGATAGCGCTGGTGGTTATAGTGCTCGACGAACGCCTCGATCTGGCGCTCAAGATCACCGGGTAAGAAGTAGTTTTCGAGCAGCACGCGGTTCTTCAGGGTCTGGTGCCAGCGCTCGATCTTACCCTGGGTCTGCGGATGGAAGGGTGCACCACGCACGTGGTCCATCTTTTTGGCGCTGATATAGTCTGCCAGTTCGCCCGCGATGTAACTGGGACCGTTGTCAGATAGCAGGCGCGGCCTGTGCTTGACGTTGGCGTGATTACAACCCGACGCAGTGAGCGCCATATCGAGTGTCTCGGTGACGTCCTCAGCCTTCATCGTGGTGCAGAGCTTCCAGGCGATGATGTAGCGCGAGTAGTCATCGAGCACGGTCGATAGATACATCCAGCCCCACCCGATGATCTTGAAGTAGGTAAAGTCCGTCTGCCACATCTCGTTGGGTCGAGTTGTTTGCGTGTGGAACTGATCAGCCGCCTTGATCACAGTGTAAGCCGGACTGGTGATCAGATCATGGGCCTTGAGCAGGCGGTAGACGGTCGCCTCAGAGACGAAGTAGCGCTTCTCGTCCGTAAAGCGCACTGCCAGCTCTCTAGGGCTAAGCTCGCTATGCTCCAGCGCCATATCGACGATCTGGTCCTGTACTTCGGGTGCGATGCGGTTCCAGACCCTGCTGGGCGTTGAGGGACGATCCTCCAACGCCTCAGGTCCACCTTCTAAGTAACGGTCATACCAGCGGTAGAAGGTTCGCCGCGCGACGCCGAGCTGATCCAGCGTCTTCTTGGCAGGCAGATGCGACTGTTCAACCAGCTTGATGATCTCAAGCTTCTCGGATGCAGGGTATCTCATACGTCGTCTCCCCCAAGCCCGGTCATGCTTTTTTTGAGCAACCGGTTCTCCAGGGTCAGATCAGCAACGCACTCCTTCAGATCGCGGGCCTCAGTGCGCAGATCCTTCACTTCGTCAGTGGTTGCAGATCGTGCCGTATCACCAGCAAGCCTGCGCTTGCCTGCCTCCATGAACTCCTTGGACCAGGTGTAATACAGGCTTTGTGCAATGCCCTCACGGCGGCACAGCTCGGCGATGCTGTCATCGCCGCGCAGGCCCTCCAATACGATCCTGATCTTGTCTTCGGCTGAGAAATGCCGGCGCGTCCTGCGGCGGATGTCCTTCACAACCTGCTCCGCAGGCTGCTTCGACTTCGACTTTTTGGTTCTCATCTTCGTTCCTTCGTCACTACGACGAGAACCAAAACTCTCCTAAACTTCAACCGCTAATCTGTGCCATAGGTGCTGATGGGGAACAGGTCCGGCACGGCCTCCATCTATAATGAGTTCAACATCGCAGGCGGTACACTCACACCGCGGCTGGACTTTTCATTTTCCTCTCGCGTATTTTATGAAGTCAACAACCGTATCAGCCAGCCCGCGTACGGCGTTTTCAACGCATCGGTCAATTACACAACTGACGATGATCGCTGGTCTTTTACGATCGGAGGGCGCAACCTTTCGGACGAGCTCTATTTTGTAAGCAGCGATGCGCGCAACGTGCCGACAGACATTGGCTACACAATCGTATCTTACGCCCGTCCGCGCGAATTCTATGGAACGGTCGCTTTCCGATTCTAGATCAGCATACTTTGCTGATCTGCGGGTAAAGGAGTGCTGTTGCTCTCGCTATGCAGGAGCCAGTAGCCGAAGCCTCTGGTTTTAATGTCTGGCTGGGCTAGGCATCCAATCTCTGGCCTAGCTTTTGCAGAGCAGGAACGATTCAAGTGTTTGACGCCGGGTTAGCGACCGCAGAAGCACTTTGATCACGAGGCGTCGCTTGCCTTACCCAGCTCAACACAAAAAGCACAATCGCCGCCAACAGCGATCCCATTGCCATGGTCGCAAAAACGGCCGAAGGGGTGAAGGCCGCTGCAACCAGGGTGCCAGCCATCACGGGTCCGAATACCGCCCCACCGCGTCCGATCCCGGTCACGAGGCCCGTGCCACCGGCGCGCAGTTGCACCGGAAAGCTCATGGCGACGATGCCCATCATGCCGATCACCGAGGCATTAGCAAAGAATCCCAACGCTGCCGCTATTTTAGAAAGTACAAACAGGTCTCCTACACTAAGTCCTAGGACGATCATGAGTGCCGAAGTCATCAGAAGTGCGAAAATCGAGAGGCGGAAAAGCGGCAAACTCTTAGCCAATAGGCTGAATAGAAGCGCACCAGCCACACCGCCAACATTCACCCAGACAATGACTCCAGCTGCTTCGGCATCCGAATAACCGGCCCTTGAAAAGATGGTCGGTATCCATTTAGTCATGAAGAAGAAAGTTGTCATATGGGTGACGTACCCCAGAGCCAGCAAGATCGTGAGCCAGCGCATGCTAGGTGCGAAAAGCCCGCTTCGAGAGACCAAATCCTCTTCGACCAGCGGCGGTAGTGCAGTGGTCTGTGGGTGGCCGAAACGCGCAAGCGTGGCGTTGACCTTCCGAAGCGTGTCCCTTGGCCTGCGGTGCAACAGGAACTCGATTGATTCGGGGAGTATCAAAAAGATTAAGGGGATTGCAGCGGCCGTGCCCATCCCACCGATAATGAAAATGATCCGCCAGTCGTATTGAGCCAGAAGCGATGAGGCAATAGCCCCGCCAACCGCCGCCCCCATCGGAAAACCACTGGCCATTAGCGTGACAGCCAGGTTGCGACTGCGCGCGTTAGCAAGCTCTGCGGTCATGGCCACGATAGAAGCTGTCATTCCACCGATACCCAGACCGGTGAAAAGCCGGAAAGCCCCAAGCGCCGTGATGTCATTGGCGGTCGACGCCAAGAACATGCCGCTCGCGACGATGGTGGCGCAGGCCAGAATCAGCGGACGTCGGCCAAAACGATCGGCAAGTCGTCCAATCAAGATTGACCCGAGCGCCATGCCCACGAGTTCCATTGAAAGGATAACCCCGAGCGTGACCGGATCGACGTCCCAATCGCGGGCAATCGCAGGAGACGCGAGGCTGATTGACAGAACGTCATACCCATCCAGAGCGTTTAACAGGGTGCACAGAGCTATGGCGGCAATCTGCGCTTTGCTCATGGCCCCATCTGCAATGATTGCTCGGGGATCGGCTTCGTTTCGAATTTCAGTGTTCATCTTTTATCCAAAAGCATTGGCCCCGAAACATCCGTCTCAAGCCGATTTTCTCAGCGATGCTCTTTTGAGCGATCGGACCTGGGCCGAATATGTCCCAGGAGCCACGATCACGTTTATGGAAGTCTGAATGTGCTGTTCGACACGCTTCTTGCCGCGTCCTCCATCAGGTTCACCCCATATCAGGCGGAGTTTCGTTCCTGGCTCCGCAAATTCGCGGTCGACAGATCCAAGCGAAATCACCTTACCTTCATTTCTGCTGTATCCGGCATAGGATGAAAGGCCGACGAGCTCGCCTTCAGGTGTTTCAACCCTATCGCATTGGGGGAAGCCGTAAGAGACCAGCGGGAGCGAGAGTTGCTTGTAACGCACATCGCTGGAGAACAACGACCTGTAGATCCGCGCGACGTCCTCATCATCCCACTCGAAAGAGACTTTGCGGCGCGGGGCGCCCGTCGCCATCCGTCTTATCTCTCTGCTTCCGACAAAATCACGCTCGTCGTCGACAAGTCGCTCGTAGCCCAAATCCCAAACTGTGGCGTAGTAATCCTCGATATCATCGCTGTCGAAGCTTCCAGCAATATGGGTCGATCCCTCCCACGATTTTGCCTTCAACCATTCACGAAAACCGCGCATTTCCGGGTGTGTATAGATCGCAGGAAGCGGGTAAGGTATCCATCCGCTTTCCAACGAAGAACTGAAATAGGCGAGGCGACCACCGGCATGTAGGCCGTGCTCTGCTCCGACCTTCAAAAGTCTGGCTCGCACCGTTTCGCCTTCGGCAAAGTCACCAGAGAGTTCTACTCCCTTGTGTCCTGCCATGCCATGCCTGAGCGCGAGGACCTTGCATCCCGCGACTGTAACTTCCACCGCTCGGAAAAAGGGAATATCGGGCGCATCCCCATCGACTGCCTCCCTGAACACTTGCCAAGCTGCCGGTCCGTCCACGCCAAATCGGAATCTCGTTCGCCCGTCGGGATTGTTCGGCGTCGCATTGTCCCGTCGTAAGCTGACGTCAAAGCTGCCGCTCTCAGCAAGATATTCCACCCAATCGAGCAGGGTCATCCCGCTGACGAGTTCGAAAGTATCGTCTTCAAGATAATAGAGAATGCAATCGCCGATTACATGCCCGGAAGGGGCGCATCCAACTAGCTGTTTAGCCATGCCTGGCTTGAAACCTGTAAACCGGTTGATGCCGATCTTTTTGAGAAGTTCCAATGCATCGGGCCCCCTCAGAAAGAGCTCAGGCATATGATGCGACTGATCAAAGAGGACAGCGTTGTTTCGCCACGCCTCTTGCTCTGCAATCCAGTTGGAGACCTCAAATGGAACGGGGTTCGATGTTCCGGCATCACGACCGTGAGGCGAGACCGTCTGATGCCGAAAATAAGACACCAAGTTAGGCGTGGTTTCAACCAATTCTTGCAGAGAACCGTCCGCATTGGTTGAACCAGTCGCTGAATTTTCCATTGCCGTCTGCGTCATGAGAATTCCTCTCCGCTCACGTCCCGTTTTCGGCGTTCGAGCGTTTGACTGGAAACTTGCAGTTCGGCAGCATACTGTCAATCACGAGCAAGGGCCACTTCATAACAAGTCTTCGACGTTGTCTTGTGAACAGTCGGGCGCTCGAGTTGAGGGATAATCGACTATAATCGGCGGGAGTTAAAGATTGAGCGTGAAACTTTATGCGATGACGTGCGGGTGGCTGACCCTTCCGTTCAATTTCATGTTGCCGGGTGCCGAGGGTTGTGAATAGCCCCTAGATTTGTGGACGCTTTCTTTCCTAATTTTGAGGACAGGAGGCGACGATGGGCAAGGCT
>NZ_BAABHV010000027.1:0-117591 GCF_039542285.1 Erythrobacter westpacificensis | reverse complement strand
GCCGAGCATCGCGCGCTGTTCTCGGTGCGTGCGATGTGCCGGTGTCTTCGCATCCAGCCCAGCGGCTTCTACGCCTGGGTGAAGAACCCGTTGAGCAGACGGGCGAAGGAAGATGCTCGGCAGACCGAGCTACTCCGGCAGGTGTGGGAAGACAGCGGCAAGGTCTATGGCTACCGCAAGCTGCACGATGATCTGCTCGATCAGGGCGAGACCTGCTGTCCGAACCGCGTGGCGCGTCTCGCCAGTCTGGCGGGTATTAGAGCGAGGATCGGCTACAAGCGCAGGCCGGGCAGCTATGGCGGCAAGCCATCTAGGGTGGTCGACAACACGCTGGCCCGCCAGTTCGATGTCGCGGCACCCGACAAGACATGGGTGACCGACATCACCTACATAAGAACACAGGAAGGCTTTGCCTATCTGGCGGTGGTGATCGACCTTTACTCCCGCCGCGTGGTGGGCTGGTCGATGCAGAACCGCCAGACCACCGACCTGGTCCTGCAGGCATTGCTGATGGCTGTGTGGCGCAGGAAGCCAAAGGGGAAGGTTCTGATCCACTCGGATCAGGGATCGCAGTTCACCAGCATAGACTGGGCGTCCTTCCTGAAGGCCCACAATCTGGAGCACTCGATGAGCCGCCGTGGCAACTGCCATGACAACGCAGTGGTCGAGAGCTTCTTCAACCTGCTCAAACGCGAACGCGTCCGGCGGCGGACCTATCGCTCACGAGACGAGGCCAGACAGGATGTGTTCGATTACATCGAGATGTTCTACAACCCGATACGCAAGCATGTGAGAAACGGGATGCCCCACGCGAAGGGGACGAGCAGTCCCGCAAACTCGTCGATGGTCCAGAAGCCGATGAGCTCCGGGTCGTCGAGCCGCCGTGGAACGAGGTATCTGTCGGCCATGCCGCCCTCCCGTCGTTAGACCGCGATCAAATGGTTGCGGTCACGACCGAGGTGACGATCGGCACGCCTGTGCCGACGCCAATTCCGACACCGACCGGGACCGCGACCTGCCCAAGGGCGAAGCGGCCCGAGGCGAGCGCGATCAAACCGCCGGCAAGGCTGAGGACGGTGATGATCTTGCCGCCCGAACCTTCGAGGAAGTCAGTGAACTTCTGCAGCGCCGGATCAAAGGTCGTGTCGGCACCGGCATAGGCGGCACCGGCGCAGGCGAGCGCAATCGCGGCCGGAAGAATATAGTCGCGGGCACGAATGCCTTTAACGGATGGGCGGGGAAGGGTGATTGCATTGTTCATCGAGGAACTCCGTTTCGAACATTGGCAGCGATGCGTTCGCTGTATGTTCTTTCCTCGATTGGAAGGCAGGGTGTAGGAAAACGGAAACTGCCGCACGCGGCATTCCGACCAAGAGAAATCGTCGATTCTGGGCAATCTGACCAGGCTTTGCGCGACCGGTGCAGACATTGCGGCCAAGAATACCGATCATTGCGCCACCCATACCGAAGTCTGAGATCGAGGGACCGGAATCTGCGCGAATCAAATCGTGTGACGATGAGCCAGTTTCCTACGTGTTCCTTATTTGTTCTTTTTCCTTTCCTACAGTTTGACGCGTCGCCTAGCCTGTTGGTGATTCGCTGAAGATCACCGGAAGCAGGAACAATGGCGCGAAACACAAACGACAAATGGGAAGAACTATCGCGAGGAGTCGCCGCTTTCCTCGACCATGCCGTGGACGAAAGTGGCAAGTCCCGGCGGACGATTGCCGCACAAACGAATATCAACAAGGACGCGCTCCGACGCATCCTCGCCGGGACAAGGTCAGCCACACTGCCAGAGGCGCTGGCCATCCTTGACGCGAGCGGACACGCGCCGCGCACCTCCCTGATGCTGGCACTCGCGGGGTACTCGCAGCGTAGCAAGGATTGGCAGAATAGCGGCGTGCTGGAATTTCTTGAAACCTTCATAAGCGAGTTGCCGTCTGCTTTGGATCAAGCGCTGGGCGAAAGGCTGCTCGATGTGAGACCGCGCTGGGCAAAGGGGACCGCGCACCGCACCGCCGGTCTCCTGTCGGATCACCTCGCGCAACTGGAGCGGCAGGATGAACAAAGCTTCGCTCTCTGAAATGACGACTGGTCTCGAAACGGACGCGGAAGCCGTTCCTGTCGAGCCACCGCCAGACCGGCTCATTCGTCTTCCCGAGGTCATGGCGCGCGTGGGCCTGCGCCGAACGGCAATCTATCAGCGGATGCGCGAAGGCCGTTTTCCAAAGTCGCGTTCGCTCGGTCCCCGTTGCACGGTTTGGGTCGAAGCCGAGATCGATGACTGGATCGGTTCTGTTGTCGAACGCACCGACGAGATATGTCAGAACACGCCCCGAATTTCGAGATGATCATGGTTTGCGTCCCGTCACCGCTCGAATAAACGCGCGCTGTCCCGCTAGCCGGAAAGCACTTCGATTATCCGGCATTCGCCAACCGCTCCGTGCTGGCAGTCGTCGACCATATGGCGCAGTTCGGTTCGCAGTTTTCGCAAGTCACCAAGCTTCCGATCCACTTCGCGTAGGTGGAGGCTGGCAATAGAGTCCACGGCTTCGCACGATTGCGATGGATCATCCGACAAAGAAAGCAATTGGCGCACCTCCGCCATGGTGAAGCCAAGGTCGCGTGCGCGGCGGATAAACCGCAATCTGGCCAATTCGGTCGGGCCATAGTCCCGGTAGTTTCCGGCGGTGCGTGGTGGTTCCTCCAGCAATCCGGTCCGTTCGTAGTAGCGGATCGTTTCGGCGGTCGTGCCGGTCTTCCGCGCCAAGGCACCAATCTTCATGGGTTTCTCGCAATGCTTGACCTTGTAGCCACTACAAGGTGCATAAGACGATTCGAAGATGCAAGCAGAACGGTAAAATCCTGTGGCAAAGAAGGACATTATTGAACTTATCGAAGCTGAGCGGCGCGTTTTCCGTGCCGCCAGGCAGTCTGGTGACCGGGCTTTGGCTTGGACCGCGCTCGAGCGGGAACATATTCTGGGCCAGGGCTTCTTCGGGCCGCACCTTCGTTCACATATGACGATGCTGGGCTATGCAGTTGAAACCCGCGATGGCCGCGAAGTTCTGGGGCAGGTCATACGTCTTGCGCTCGCTCCCCTTGGTAATCTCACCGGACGGCTCCCCTGGGGCAATACCGGACGCGCAAACGTGAGCGCATTCGCGCCAATGCCATACCCGGACGACCTCGCGGAGGTTTTCACCATCTCTTCGGACGAGGTTCGCTAGCACGCGCCATGGCAATTCTATCCAACGAACAGGTTGAACGTCTCTACGACAAGAACGCGGGAATCTATGACCGATTGGTGTCGGGGTTTCGGTGGGCCGGTCTTGGTCGCTGGCGACGCGATCTGGTTAACCGGCTTGAACTCAACGCCGGTGACCATGTGATCGATCTATGTGCTGGCACCGGCGCAAACCTCGCGTTTCTGCTTGAGAGAGTAGGACCAAGCGGCAAGGTGACGCTGGTCGACCTTTCGCAAGGCATGCTCGACCAAGCCCGTCGACGAGCGAAGCGCCTGCGAGCTAGCAATGTCGAATTTGTGCAGTCAGACGTAGCCGCCTTCCGCTTTCCGAGCGAGACCAGCGCAGTCATCAGCACCTTTGGACTGGAAATGCCACCTGATTACGCTGGGATCATCGAGCGCGCCTCGGCTGCTCTCCCGACGGGTGGCCGGATGGCCCTGCTTGGCCTGAAACACCCCGAGCGCTGGCCGCGATGGCTGATTGAAATCGGAATATTCGCTACGAAACCGTTCGGCGTCTCGCGCGATACGAAGAATTCCGCCCGTGGCTACCAGCCCGCCGAGAGCTGAACGAACTCCATTTCCGCGAGTTTCTGGCAGGATGCGCTTACGAATTCGTCGGTGCCAAATCGTAATGCGGCGGAAGCCGCAGTTGCGTGACTGCTTTTGTCTAGCTTCATGCGGGTTCCCCTGTTGAGTTCGAGCCCAAATACACCACATCCGCTTGCGCTGGTCAGTCGATTTTAACCGTGCGCAGATAGGGGCGCAGCGTTGTGAAACCTTGCGGGAAGCGCGCTTTCGCTTCTTTATCGGAAACAGACGGTGGAATGATGACGTCATCCCCACTCTGCCAATTGACCGGGGTTGCCACGCCTTTACTTTCGGTGAGCTGGACTGAATCGAGCAATCGAAGCACTTCTTCGAAATTGCGTCCGCTGCTCATCGGATAAAGTAGCATCGCACGGATTTTTTTGTCCGGGCCAAAGATATAGACGGCGCGAACGGTAGCATTGTCGGCTGCGGTTCTTTGCTCCGCACTGCCAGTCTCCTCGGCGGGCAACATATTGTAGAGTTTGGCCACCTTCAGGTCGCTGTCGCCGACCACCGGGTAATCGACTTTATTGCCGCTGACCGCGCCTCGATATCGGGTAGCCAGTCGCGATTGTCTTGGCTGCTGTCGACCGACAGGCCGAGAATCTTGGTGTCGCGTTTGGCAAATTCCTCGCCGAGACCGGCCATGTAACCCAGCTCGGTCGTACAAACCGGGGTAAATGCCTTTGGATGAGAAAACAGGATAGCCCAATTGTCGCCCATCCAATCATGGAAGGTGATGGTGCCTTGGGTCGTTTCCGCTGTGAAATCGGGGGCTGTCGAGCCAATGGAGAGGGTCATGTGCATAATCCTATTTGTCGTGAGGGGAGGTGTCCGCCGTCCTCATATTTTGGCGGGTGTGTGGCCTGCGGCACGTCGAATGTCGACGCAATCGATTGCGTGAGTCTCGACCTCACCTGCATTTAGTGGGGCGGAAATGCTCACTGGCGCTCCCGCCTCCTACAAGATTGCGCGATCATCGGCCGGCGTAGATACTCAGAAGCGCACGCTAGCGCCTGCTACGAAGCGCCGGGGAGCCCCCGGTCTCAAACCCGAAGGCCGACGCGCTACAGCATAAGCATTGTCGAACAGATTATCCACTCTGGCAAACAAAGAGAGACCTTCCGTCAGCGCAAACCGGCCGGCGAGATCAAAGACAATCCTTTCGTCAATACGCTCATCGGGCGAAATATCCCCGCTACCTGCTTCGGTGCGTACTTGCGATGTGTAATTGGCGCTCACGAGCAAGGATGCCGGTCCAAATGCGAGCCCCGTTTCGGCATAGAATTGGTGGCGAGCGATGTAGGGGAGTGCGTCGCCCTGGGACACGGAACCGAAGAACGCACTCTCGAAACTGCTTTCGAATTGCGCGTCGGTGAGCGTGTAAACCACCGAGAAGGGAATTGAAATTTCCCTACCCACTTGATGCTCCGTCGAAGCTGCCAGCTCCAACCCCTTTACGGAGACGGCCCCAGCATTGAACTGGTCGCCAATATCCCCGACGCTACACCCCACGGATTGTGTGCAGTTTCCGAGCAGATTGGAATAGTCGGAATAAAACGCAATCGCGGAAGCTTGAATGGCGCCATTCCGAAAACGCCCACCAAATTCATAGTTCCAGCTTTTCTCGGCTCGCGCCTCCGGATTTCCTGGCCCGGGGGGAGAAAAACCGCGCGAAGCGCCTGCAATCAACAGCACGTCTCCCAGTGCATAGGTTGCACCGAGTGCGGGAAGCCATTCGTCAATGTTGGTCTTACGTATGCGCGAAGGTCCATCGAGACGAGCGGGGTCGGCTCGATCATAGTCCAGTCGGGTAAGGTCGATGCCTTCGTACCGAATGCCGGGTGTCAGAGTAAGCCCGCCGATCTCGATCCGGTCCTCCAGATAGAAAGCGATCGCCTTCGCCTTCGCCTCGCGATTGGCTTGAGCGCCCGGAGCCGTCTGCCGGACGAAAACGAGATCTCCATCCGTTTGCGTATAGAATTCCTCATTCTGCAACCGGTCTTCTTCATCCTCGTGATACCGGAGCGACGCAGCCAGGTTGTGCCTGACCTCGCCGGTCTCGAAAGGTCTTTCGAACGAAAGCTGGACGCCTTCGCTCCGATAGACGCGGTTGTTGTTGCGAATGCGAAGGGCACCTTCAGCGCTGTCTGCGCCTCGCAGGATTGCGAGGCCTCTCTCGTTTGAGGAGGGAGCATCGAAAACGGGTTGGATGGCATCAAAGCTGCCATCACCATCGAAATCGATGTCCTGTAGCTTCGACCAACTTCGTGTGAAATCGTTGCGATATAGGGTAACCGCGAACTGCGTGTCGTCGGGCAACCGGAGGGTGCCGGTGAGCCGATATTGATCGTGCTCGCCCGTGAAAACGTCGCGTTGGCTGGCCGAATAGCGCCGGTACGGATCGCTCGCGAAATCCGCGTCGGCGAGGCCCAAATAGGTTTCGTTCGCCTCAAGTTCTGATCGACCATAGGCGAACTCGAGGCGCGCATCGACCGGCGAATCTGGGCTGGTGTGGACGGCGAAGCGGGCGCGATAGTCCTGACGTTGAAAACCGGTCTCAGCGCCGGGAAGCCCATCTATCGTCTTGAACCCGTCACTGCCTTGCTGATAGCTTTCCACCAGCGCCCCGAAATTGCCGGCGCTAGCGCCAATCCAGCCATGACCTTGATAATAGCCGCGAGAACCAAGCTGTCCGGAGGCTTCGCCAGCAAGGCTCTCGGTCGGTATCGGAGTCGATCGGAAATTGATGGCCCCGCCGATCGTGCGAGGACCATAGCGTACCGAGCCCGCGCCCTTGATCACTTCGACTGCATCCATTCGACCGATCGCAGGGAAGTAATACGCGGCCGGAGCGGCGTAGGGGGCAGGGGCAATAAGAACGCCATCTTCCATCAAGGTGATGTTGCTCGACCGTTCGACCGGCGCGCCGCGCAAGCCAATATTCGGGAATAGCCCGAAACTGTCCTCTTCCTGAATGTTGACCCCCGGCACCTGGCGCAGGACACGGTTGACGTCACCATGCTCGAATTCGCTCAGTTCCTCGCCATCGATTAGGTCCGCCGCACCGGCCACTTCATACGCATCGATGCGACCGCCAATCACGATAATCGATTCGCTTGGGTTTGCTATCCCGTCCTGCGATTGCCGCTCATCGGTCGGGTCTTTTTCATTGGCGTAAGCAGGGGCGGCCAGTGCAATTGCTATGAGCGAGGCGGTAGCGCGATACATGTGAAGAATCCTTTCGAGACATTTACCAGCCTACTACTGCTATTGAGACGTATTCGCAATAGCAGTAGTAGGCTTTTATGCCCATATCGGGTTAGGGCGGCTCGCGGTGCATCGGTTCCGGACTGCAATACCGTCCGTGACCGGCGCGCGATGAGGGCTCAGGGTCTGCGAACGGTCGGGCAGGAACAGGCCAGCGAAAGCTTAATCACCGGCCGTGTCTTTCCCGTTGTTGGGTGCCGGGTGGGCAGGGATCAGCGCATCATCGCAGTCCGTAGCGAGGCAGGGCTCGAAAGTGGCATGTGCGATGCCGAAATCCTTTTCCAGCATCGCCCGCGCGCGTCGCTTGACTCCCTCGAATGCTGTTTGGGAGTAATCAACAAGAGTGAGATGGGCTTCGAGCGCCCGGTGATGTTCTCCCAGATTCCAGACATGGACGTGGTGAATATCCTGCACGCCGCCAAGCGCGCGCAGGTTTTCAACCATCTGATCAAATTCCACCTCGTCCGGCACTGCTCCCATCAGCAGACGAACGGTTCGCGGTAGGAGCGTCGCGCCCTGCCAGATGACATAGGCCGCGATGATGAGAGTGATGATGAGATCGGCGACGACGAGATCGTATAGAATGATTAGCACTCCGGCGACGATCACACCGATCGAGGCCAGCGCGTCCGAAACATTATGCAGGAAGGCAGCCTTCATGTTAATGCTGTCATGCGCGCCGCGATAGACAATGAATGCGGTGACGAGATCGATGACAAGTGCGATCCCGGCAACCCAGATCACGGTCCAGCCTTCGACCGGCTGCGGCGCGGCGAAACGGTTGATCGCCTCAACGATCAGATAGAATCCGATGATCAGCAAGGTCGTCAGATTGATGAGCGCGGCGACGACTTCTCCCTGGGCGTAGCCGAAGGTCATCAGCTTGTCCGCCGGCCGCCGGCCTATGCGCCGCGCAAACCATGCAAGACCAAGAGAGGCCGCATCGCTGAAGTTGTGCAATGCATCCGCGATAAGCGCCAGTGACCCCGAAAGGATGCCGCCGACGATCTGGGCAAGGGTCAGGAGGACATTGATCGCGACCGCGAGGATCAGCTGACGATCGCTAAGGTTTTCCTCGCCGTGACTGTGGCCAGCATGATCGTGCGAGTGCGCCATCACTTCTCTCCGCTATTTACGATTTCGTTGCCGGCGGTATCCGGATGCTGAAGGATCGCATCGGAATTATCGATTGCTCCGATCGCGGCGTTAAATCCGACTGCAATCATTCCGAACATCGCAAGCCCGGAGATGAAGGCCGCGAGTGCTGCCAAATTCAAACCTCCCAGTCTGCCCGGGATTTGCAGCAAAAAATGAACCGACCAGATAAGAAAGTATCCTGCGAGTAGAATTGCCAACCGCGCGTCGGCTGTTTCGCTCATGCCGTGGAGAAGCCAAAACCCGGCTACCGCTGCGGCAACAAAGGCGAGTGACAGAAAAACATGGATCGCCAGACGATCCATGCGTTTCATCGCGCTGTCGCGAAATCCGGCTGTTGTCTTTCGCCCCACCAGGAAAAAGGTGATTCCAACCCCTAGTGTTGCTGCGAAACCGGCGAAGACAGACACGGCTGCTGCTGCACCCAGAGCGATGCCACCAAACCCCAGCGCAATACCGCCTTGAAGCGCAATGGTCATCTTCGGCCCGCGTCTTCCCACGGCGTCGGACAGGGTTCCAACTGAGTCGCGATGCGAAGCCCAGCCTCCGATCAGCACCGCCAGAAGATAGAGAGTCCCGCCAGCGGGGAGCAGGGCTGCGTCTATGAAGTCACCCCTTGCTTGTCCAACTGCAGGACCGGTCAAAACAAGCGCAAGTGCGGCAAGGGCGCCAGAGTGGACGGCCGCCGCGAACCCATTTCCGTTCGGGGTAGGCCCGTGCTTTTCTTCCCAGACAACGCCAGCACCCAGGCCGAGGCTTGCCAGCATCGCCAAGGTCAGGATCGCCGACAAATCCTCAGTTGCAAATATCTCGTGGACGAGGCTCATTCCCGTGTTTCGCCATGAACCGTTCCCGCCTCGTCGTGCTTGTCACTGTGCGCGTCGCGCAGGATATCGATCCCGCCGTAAAGAGCTATGCCAGCCACAGCGACGCCGACCACAAGGTCCGGCCAGTTCGCGCCTGTGATCATAACGATGACGCCAGCGATGATAATCCCGCCGTTCGAAATGAAGTCATTGAAGCTGAATGTGGTGGCGGCCCGCATGTTGACGTCCTTGTTCTGCATCTTTTGCAACAGGCGAAGGCAATAGAGGTTCACTATGCCCGCGACGGCAGCCATCGCGATCATCAGGATGCCACCCGGCTCAGAACCTTCAACAAACCGCCTAACGGCATCAGCAATCACTCCGCCGGCAAAGATCAAAAGCATGACGCCAGAAAAGCGCGCTGCGCCTCGCTTCCAAGAGCGCGGTCGACTCAGCGCAAGGAGACTGAGAGCGTAGACAAGCGCGTCCGACGAATTGTCGAGTCCGTTGGCCAGCAGCGCATTCGAGTCGCCAAAGTAGCCCATGACGAAAAACCCGACCGCAATCGCGACGTTAAGCCATAAGACGATCCATAATGTGCGGCGCTTGTCAGACGTATCCAGATTGAAGTTATCATCGCCGCTCATGCTTGCGTCTCCATTATCGCCTTTGCACCGCTCTTCTCTTTATACGCCAGAAGCCGGAGCGCGTTGGCGACCACGATCAATGTCGAACCTTCGTGAACCGCGACAGCGGGGCCTATCCCGAGACCGAAAATGGTCGCCGGGATAAGCACAGCGACAATTCCGAGACTGACGATCATGTTCTGCCGGATGATCGAGCGGGTCTGCCGGCTCAGATCGACGGCGAAAGGCAGCCGGGCAAGATCATCTGCCATAAGGGCGACATCGGCTGTCTCCAGCGCGACATCCGAGCCTGCGGCACCCATTGCAATCCCGACGGTGGCATTCGCCATAGCCGGAGCATCGTTGACCCCGTCTCCGACCATCGCAACCTTGTCCTGACCGGCAAGCTTGCGGATGGCCTCGACCTTGTCGTCGGGCATGAGATTGCCCCAGGCCTCGTCGAGGCCGACATCCTTTCCAACCGCATCGGCCACTCTTTGATCGTCACCCGAGATCATGATCATTCGGGTGATCCCGAGGCCGCGTAACGCTTCGAGCGTCGCCTTTGCTGCCGCCCGCGGCGTGTCGAGCAAACCGATCGCTCCAAGATCGCGCGTTTCCGAGCGAACGCCCATTGTTGTCCGCCCGCGCTCGCGCATGGCCTCGATTTCTCCCGACAGGCCCTCACTGAGCGAAGGAACGCCGTCTTGGCCAAACATCTCGAGCTTGCCGATCCACACCCGCTCACCGCCAACAATTGCGGTGATGCCCTTGCCTGTGAAGCTTTCAAGATCGCGCGCTTTGGGCAGTGTCTCATCGCCGAGCTGCTCGCGGCCATCCTTGACGATCGCCTGTGCCAGAGGATGATCGCTCAGGCTTTCGGCGGCGGACGCAATCGCAAGCAACTCTCGTTCCGCCACGCCGGGCGCTGCCACAACATCGGTAATCCGGGGCTCACCTTTTGTAAGCGTACCGGTCTTGTCGAAAGCGATGGCTTTGAGCGCACCGAGATCCTCGAGCGGCGCGCCGCCCTTTACCAGAATGCCGCTGCGTGCTGCTCTGGCCACTCCGGACAAGACCGCGCTCGGGGTCGCGATCGCCAAAGCGCAGGGGCTGGCAGCCACAAGCACCGCCATCGCCCGGTAAAAACTGTCGCGGAACGGCTCGTCGATGACAACCCAGGCGAAAAGGAGCAGGCCGGCCAGAGCGAGCACGGCGGGCACAAAAATTCGCTCAAAGCGCTGCGTGAAACGCTGGGTAGGAGATTGCTGAGCCTCGGCTTCGCTCACCATTTGGACGACCTTGGCGAGGGTCGTATCGCTCGATCGCCGGGTCACTTCCACTTCGAGCGCGCCCGATCCGTTGATCGTCCCCGCAAAGACGCGATTGTCATCCGCAAGATTGTCAGGATTTGCGCGCGCAGAAGCGACATTCGAAACCGCGCTCTTGTCGACCGGCACGCTTTCACCGGTCACCGGAGCCTGATTGATGGCACTGACGCCGTCCAGGATGAAACCGTCAGCCGGAAGGCGTTCGTTCGGACGCACGATTACCACGTCGCCTAGCGCCAGCTCCTCGACCGGAACCTCAACGACGTCATCCCCACGTTTTACTCGTGCCGTTTCCGGCGCGAGCTCGGCGAGCGCCTCGATCGCCCTCTTAGCGCGCCCCATCGCGTAGTGTTCGAGCGCGTGGCCGAAACTGAACAGAAACAGCAATAGCGCGCCTTCGGCCCATTCCCCGAGAAAGGCGGCGCCTGCAGCGGCGACAAGCATGAGGCTGTCGATTTCAAACCGGCGCAGGCGCAAATTGTCCCACGCCTCTCGGACGGTAAAGAATCCGCCAAAGAAATACGCCGCGAGATAGCATGCGAATGGCAGCCATCCGGGATGCCCAGACCATAGTTTCTCAATCCCGAACCCGGTCGCGAGAAATGCGCCCGAGGCGAGCGAGAAATAGAGTTCGGTGTTCGCGCCGAAGATTCCGCCATGACTGTGTCCGGCATGATCTTCATCATCGTGACTATGGTCTTTGGAGGAGTGCTCGGCGTTCCTGACGACATCGCCCGCCAGAACCGACACGCCGAGGTTCTTGAGCTCGCCAGCAATCGTAGGCTCATCGGTTAGCTGACGGTCGTATTCGGCAACGAACCTCCCGCTCGCATCAGCATTTGCTTCGAGGATACCGGGTTTGCTCGCCAGCAGGTCCGCGACCGTTTGGGCACGGCGGGTGGAATTGATGCCATCGGCTTGCCAGACAACGTGTCCGTAGCGTTCGGAGATTTCCGCTCCGGCCACATGGGCCAACTCCTTGATGCGGGGGACAGTCAGGCGATCGGCATCGTATGATATCGCTAGTCGAGCGGATGCATTTTTCTCGCCCGGCAATATCGTGACCTCGTGCACGCCGATCCGCGAGTTGAGCAAAGACTGCAAGCGAGCGATGCAATGGTCTGTTTCGCTCGGGAGGTCGGGAAGGAGCGGTGAGACTTCGAGTTCGATGGTTCGCGTCATTGCCTATTGCTTCCCATTGGAAATTGACCGCTCCCGGTGCCGCAGACCCGTAAGCTTGCAGGTTCGCGAAACCCTAAAAGGGACTAGCGAAGCCCGCATATTGCGTAACGAAAGCGTCAATGTGCGTCCTGACCTGCCGGCACTTTCAGAGAATTCGCTGGACAGCGGTGAAACGTGCGCGTGACACCGCGATAACTGCGGGTTGTCAGTTTTTCGGCGGTGCGCTCTTCGATGGTAAGATGACGAACCCGCATCGGCCGTTCATGACCTTCGAATGGCATGTGCGCGTGGGTGTAAGCGATGGCATCGCCCTCGTCTCGCCAAATTCCGACGGCGGCGGGGGCACCGTCCGGAAGCTGCACTTCGGCATAATAGCCATCTGCGAAAAACACCCAGGCCGGTCCGCTATCACAAGACCGCGTTTCACCAAGGCTCCAGACACCGGCGATCGGAACAAGCGTGCTCTGATCCTGCGCCGATGCTGGAACACTTGAAAGTATCAGGGCGCCGGCAAGAGTCACTCTGAGCTGGCTACTAATCATTGATGCTCTCCATTCACGTAACCTCTTGCAGCTCTTGCCGTTCCTCGGGAGTGACGTTGCGGCGCAGGCGGTCCCACCAGCGTTGACGCCACGTCCGGTCATCCTTTCTGGTGGCGAAGACGAGCTTCAGGATCGCGGGAAGGACGAACAAGGTGAGCGCAGTGGCGGTGATCAGACCGCCAATGACCACCGTTGCTAGAGGCCGTTGAACCTCCGCTCCGGTACCGGTCGCGATCGCCATGGGGACAAACCCGAGCGACGCGACCAGAGCGGTCATCAATACTGGACGCAAACGCGCCAGTCCGCCTTCCACAATGGCCTCATCGAGCGCCATCCCCTTGTCCAGACGCTGGCGTATTGCAGTCACCATCACGAGACCGTTGAGGGTCGCCACGCCCGAGAGGGCGATGAACCCGACTGCCGCCGAAACCGAAAACGGCATTCCGCGCAGAGCCAGCGAGAAGATGCCGCCAGCGAGGGCGAGCGGGATCGCGCTGAAAACAGCCAGAGCGGGAACCCAGCCTCCGACTGCCATATAGAGCAACAGGAGAATAACCGCGAAAGCGATCGGGATAACGATCTGCAACCGTTCCTGCGCAGCTTGCAGGTTCTGGTATTGACCGCCCCACTCGATAAAGGCTGCAGCGGGCAATTCGACCTGCGCCTCGACATTCGCCCTCGCTTCCTCAACGAAGGATCCAAGATCGCGCTCGCGCACATTGGAGGAAACGATCACCAGCCTGCGTCCCTGTTCACGGCGGACTTCGGCAAGGCCATCCACAACCCGGAATTCAGCGACCGAGCGCAGCGGTATGGTTGCTCCGTTCGGAAGCAGCACCGGCAATGCACCAAGCTGATCGAAATCATCGCGTGTCGCATCCGAAAGCCGAACGACGACCTCGAACCTTCGATCGCCTTCAAACACGAGTCCGGCAGGCCGCCCGCCCAAAGCAATTGCGACGGATTGAGCGACGTCTTCGACCTTCAGCCCATATCGAGCGATCGTTGGACGATCGAAGGCAATATCAAGCGTCGGGAACCCGGTGACCTGCTGGACTTTGACATCCGCAGCTCCCTCGACCTCGCGCAAGATGCCGGCGACCCCGTTCGCTGCCGAGGTCATGGCGCTCAGATCGTCGCCGTAGATCTTGACCGCGACATCGCCGCGCACGCCAGCGATCAGTTCGTTGAAGCGAAGTTCGATTGGTTGGCTGAACTCATAGAGATTGCCAACCAGGCCTCCCAGAGCACTCTCCATTTCTGCCACCAGATCGTCTTTCGAAAGATCCGGGTCAGGCCATTCATCGCGCGGCTTCAGGATCACATACGCATCGGAGGCGTTGGGCGGCATCGGGTCGCTGGCCACTTCCGCAGTACCGGTACGTGAGAATACCAGCTGCACTTGCGGAAATTCCTCCAATCGATCTTCTACTCGCCGCTGCATCGCCAGAGACCGCTCGAGAGATGTGGAAGGGATTCGCAATGATTGCACCGCGATATCGCGCTCGTCGAGCTGCGGCGTAAACTCGCTGCCAAGGAAACTGAACACCAGAGCAGCAACGGCAAAAATGCCGGCACCGGCCCCGATCACCGGCCAAGGGCGGGCGATGGCTTTGCGGACAAGAGGCCCATAGCGTTCCTTGGCCATCCGGATCGGTTTGACTTCCTTCTCCGTCAGTTTTTTGTTCAGCAGGATCGCGATCATCGCCGGGACGAAAGTCAGCGAGAGTACGAATGCCGACGCGAGCGCCAGCATGACCGTGATGGCCATCGGCGAGAACGTCTTGCCCTCGACTCCGGTGAAGGTCAGCAACGGTGCGAACACCAGAAGGATAATCGCCTGACCATAGACAGTCGGCTTGATCATCTCCTGCGCGGCAAGCCGCGTTTCCGTCAGCCGTTCGCCAAGTGTCAGGAGCCGGCCCTCATGCTCCTGTCTGGCCGCAAGACGTGCCACACTATTCTCGACGATAATCACGGCCCCATCGACGATCAGACCGAAGTCAAGCGCGCCCAGACTCATCAGATTGCCTGACACTCCGAGCCGGTTCATGCCGATCGATGCCATCAGCATCGAAAAAGGGATAACCAGAGCGGCGATAATTGCGGCGCGTATGTTGCCGAGCAAAAGGAACAGGATGGCTATGACCAGCAGCGCACCCTCGACGAGATTCTTCTCGACGGTCGCGATCGTTGCATCGACAAGAGACGAACGATTGTAGACGATTTCGGCTACCACACCTTGCGGCAGGGAGGTGCGGACTTCATCAAGCCTCTCAGCGGCCTGGGCTGAAACAGTGCGGCTGTTTTCTCCTGCCCGCATGAGGACGGTACCAACCACAGCCTCGTCGCCATTCAGCGATGCAGCCCCGGTTCTGAGATCACCGCCAATGCTGACCGTTGCGACATCTCCCACGCGAATGGGAACGCCTTCACGTGTAGATATGACTGCTTGCTCGATGTCCTCGACACTGCCGAGCCGTGCATCGACACGAGCCAGCAGGGCCTCTCCTGATCGCTCGACGAAATTCGCGCCTTCGGCAAGGTTGGCGGCTTCCAGCGCTTCGATCACCTCATCGAATGAAAGCCCGTAGCCTGTCATGCGAGCAGGATCGGGCTGTACGAGATATTGCTTTCGGAAACCCCCGATGGAATCGACACCGGCGACGCCATCGACCGACCGCATGAGTGGAGCGACCACCCAGTCCTGAATGGTACGCAGATAAGCAGCCTTAGCGACATCGCTATCGAGCCTGTCACCGCGTTCGGTAACGAAGCTTCCGTCGGACTGCCAACCGACCGCATTGCCCTTCGGTGCTTCCTTGCCCCCCGGATGCTCGAACTCGATCGTATACATGAGCACTTCGCCCAGACCGGTCGAGATAGGTCCCATTACCGGTTCTGCTCCTTCGGGCAGCGAAGCGGTGATCGGCGTCAGGCGCTCATTGACCTGCTGCCGCGCGAAATAGATGTCAGTACCTTCTTCGAAGATTGCAGTAACCTGGCTGAACCCGTTGCGCGAAATCGAACGGGTCATTTCCAGACCATCGATCCCGGCAAGACCGGTTTCCACCGGATAGGTTACCTGCGTTTCGACCTGGGAGGGGGAAAGGGCGGGCGCTTCGGTATTGATCTGCACCTGAACGTTCGTAATGTCGGGTACGGCGTCAATGGGAAGCCGAAGAAGGTTCATCACGCCATAGATGGCGACACCGATCGTCAAAACGACCATGGCCCAGCGAAAACGCACGGCCATGTCGAGGATCATGCCGATCAGGCCGTGGCGGTGCGAGTGCTCCGTTTCCTGCATGCGATCAGTGTCCATGTTCGGCTTCCTCTTTTTCGAGTTCGGCTTTGAGCAGGAAGGCATTCTCGGTTGCGATCCGCCAGTTCGCTTCGAGACCGGATTCGATCACCACGCGGCCTCCGGAACGTGCGCCGGTCACCACCGGACGGGTCTGGAAGCCGCGGCGAGTGCGCACGAAAACCACTTCCTGGCCGTCGAGTGACTGCACCGCGCTTTCGGGCACCGACATGCGGCCCGTGTCGACCTCGCCCGAAGGCCGGATGCGCGCTTGCAGGAAGGCACCTGGTTGAAGACCGGGGATGGACCGCGTGAGCGAAAGGACTGCCGTCGCGCTGCGGCTCTCAGGATCGAGCGATGGCGTGACGGAGCGGACCCGCGCTCCGATCTCGCGGTTTTCTGCAAGTTCCAGCGTGGCTTCATCGCCTGGCTGAATACGGCTTGCTTCTGCAGAGGGGAGCGCGACTTCGATCTGCATCGCATTAGGATTCACGATTTGGTAGAGTTCCTCTCCCGCATCGACAAACGAACCAAGGACAATAGGCGCCGCCGTTACCCGTCCTGCAAGAGGGCTGGTAACCGCCAAAGACCGACCGTCGCCACTCACGCCCGCTGCCGCAACCGCTGCCTGCGCGCGGGACAGTTCTGACTGGGCGACCTGGAGATTGGCGCGCACCGCTTCGAGATCCTGCCGCGCCGTAACATTGGCTTCGAAAAGCCGGCGTTCGCGCTCATAGGCGGCTGACAATTCGTTGACGCGCGCGCGCGCCGCGCTCAATTGCGATGCCAAAGCTGCCGCTTCCGCACTTTCGATACGCGCAATGGTTTCACCCTGCCGGACGTAATCACCCAGCGTTTTTTGAACGCTCCGCACCACGCCCGCCGCTCGCGCATCGATCCGCGCGCTGCCTGTGGGGCTAGCGGCGATTGTGGCTGGGAACACTAGCTCTACCGCCGAGCCCTCACCAACGGTCTCGACCATGATTTCGGAGCTTCGAATCTGCTCTTCGCCGAGTAGGACCAGTCCTTCCGGGAGATCGCTTTCTTCGGTTTCCTCTTCGCTGTGCGGTTCTGCGCCGTTGTCCGGCCACAGCATTACAGCAGCCGCAAAAACAAGAATGATCAGGCCGATCAGTACAGCCAAACGCTTACGGTTCATGGGTATTTTCCTCATTGGGCGCCAAGCCAGATCAACTGCGCCGCCAGGCGACCGCGATCTTCCTGGGCTTGGATCAAGGCTTCTCGGATTGCATCGCGGGCTTCGGCCGCAGCCAGAACCTCGATCAGCGGGAACCTGCCGTTGCGATACCCAATCCGGACGAGGCGCAAGGCTTCTTCCGCTTGAGGCAGGGAGGTTTGGGACAGAGTCTCTACACGAGCCTCGGCGGCGAGAAAGCGGCCGCGCGCCTGGGTTACTTCGAGTTCGAAATCCGCGCGGGCGACAGCCTCGCGTGCGGAGGCCGCGCGGAAGCGGGCCTCGGCAGCGGCGATGTTACCCTGATTGCGATTGCGGAAAGGAAGGGGAATCGAGACGCCCACTAGGAAGGCTTGATCCCTGCTTTCCTCGAACCGCCTGACACCGGCGGAGATGGCCGGATCGGGAACACCCAAAGAGCGCTCCCTGTCGATCGCAGCGTCCGCCGCCTCGCGTTCGGCACGCGCAACTTGGAGACGCAAAGCAGAAGGCGATGCAAGAAGCATCGCAGGAGGTTCGATCCCGGGAAACGCCGATGGCACGTCCGGGGGAGGGGACGTTTCACCCCAGAGCGCCACCAACGCGCTCCGCGCCGCTATCTCTGAAGCTCGCGCGGCTTCAAACTCCGCCTCGGCTTCAGCAAGGGCCGCTTCTGCACGAAGCGAGCGCAGCGGCGGCTCGCGGCCAACTTCGACAAGCAGGCCAGCTATACGCGCGAGTTCGCGATTGCGTTCGACTACGTCGCGGGCAAGTTCCAGTCGCGCAGCTGAAGCGACCGCCTCGATGTAGCGTTCGCGCACCATGCGACTCAGCTCAGCGACCGACAATTCTCCAGAAAGCATTGCCACGCGCGCCTCGGCCTCGGCCGAGCGAATGCGTGCGCCCCGCTTGCCGCCTAGCTCGAGGCGCTGACTCAAAGACAACGTATATTCGGTTGCTTGCAGCCCTGAAAAGGCACCGCTTCCTGCGATGTTCTCCGCTTCAAAGGCAAGCTCAGGATTTGGCCGAAGCCGTGCCTGATCGATAAGCGCGCGTGCCGCGTCCGTTTCGGCCTGCGGCCCGATCAAACGCGGATTGTCTGATTGCACCTGCGCGCTTTCGTCCACACCCGCACGCGCGAGAGCTTCGTCGAGCGTCAACACGGCGCGATCTTGTGCACGCACCGCACCGGGCAGTACTGCGAGGCTCAGCCCTGCAAAAAGGGCGCCTCGCCAAATAATGGCAAACATGAATTGATTTTTCCTCTACTGACATGCCGAATGCGCGCCGACATTGCGGCGGCAATACTGGACGTCAGATTCGAGGAGGGGGCGTCAAAATCGCTTGCTGGACTGCAGTCAGGCCGACGGGTTCGAAGAAATGCTGTGCACCGGATGAACGCTCACCGGCCCCGATATCCGCATTACCTGCAAACTGGACTCCATGATGGCAATGGCCGTGGGCGCAGATGCCATGCTGCTCATTCGGGCTGTCCGGCAAGTCTTGACCAGTCTCGCTACTTGCAGCTTCGACACTTGTAAGTTCGCCAATTTCAGGCCCGCATACCGCCGCGTCCACGCTTACGCTGAACACCAGGCCGAAGAGAATCAGCATGGCGAAAAACGGCTTCAAGGCAAGAAGGGGCGTACGGAGGGTCATGACAATTTGGCCCCGCTAGCAGGACCAATCACATGGCACAAGTCGATATTCTCTTCGAATGCCGAAGCCGTCGCGCAGCTCAATGCATAAGAACGAACAAATGCGCTATTCATGTACCGACCTGGGTCGACACAAACGCCGTAATAGAAAGATATATTATCACACTGCATCGCGTGACCGGTCATTGTTTGATGCTCGGGTGTGATTAATCCAGAAACCAAGTAAAAGTGCGGATGCCATTGCAAATTGAGCGCCAATCACTTGGAACGTCGGATAAACTCCAAGCATACTTAGTCGCGGACCGCCGGCTATCTGTGCAATTCCGATCACACCCGCTTCCTGCAAACCCGCGATCCCTTTGCCAATCAGGACAATCGCAAGCAGGGCGATGAGCACCGAACTGTAGGCAAAGAACTTTCCGATCGGCAGCGTCCGGCTGTAGCGCAGCAGCAGCCAGGCGATGACGACAAGGAGCAAACCGGCCGTGGCAGCGCCCGCCAGCAGATAGCCCGTACTTCCCTGAGCGGACAGCGCAGCGTAAAAAAGGATGGTTTCGAAGACCTCTCTATAGACGACAAGGAATACGATCCCGAACAGAAACCAGAGCGATCCGCGCGAAAGCGCCTTGCCAAGCTTGTCGCGGATATAGCGCTGCCAATTGTCTGCCTGTGATTTTCCGTGCATCCAGACGCCAACCGACAGGAGGACCAGCGCTGCAATCAGCGCACCGAATGCCTCGATCGATTCCCGGCCGGCACCGCTGATGTCGAGAAGATAGGTCGCCGCAAGCCAAGTAAACGCGCCTGCTACCAGCGCACCGGTCCACCCGCCATGGACAAATCGCAATGCCCGATCCTGTCCCGCCTTCCTCACGAAAGCGATCATGGCGATCACGATCAGCAATGCCTCCAGACCCTCGCGGAGGAGGATCGCGAAAGATGCCACAAAGGTTGACCATCCCGTCGCAGATTCCGGCGCAAGGACATTTTCAGCCTGTACGAGCAAACCCTCGATGGCCCGGATCCGTTCGCTTATCGCAGAGGTCGGCAGATCTGCGTCGATGGCTGCACGCAAGTCCATCATCCCGCTCTCGATACGCACCAGAAGATCCGGATTGCGTGTCGCCAATATCGGTTCGACGGGTTCGAACCCGTCCAAATATGCCGACAGTGCGAGCTCCTTGGCCCGGGAAATATTCCCGTTCGCGTGGGCGCGTTCAGCTTCTGCGAGCCGGGTACGTGTGATGCCAAGAGGCCCCGCTGCATCGGCGATCGCCGACGGGTTGGCCCGAAGATAGGCCATGAGCGCGTCCGCGCGCTCTTGCCCGATCTCTCCTGCCAGTTCGTCCGGCGTGATCTTCGTGAGAGCGGCAAGATCGGGAAAGCGTTTACGTAGTTCGGAATCTGACTTCCATAGACGCGCCCCTTCGTCCGCCGGCTCAAAGGCGACGGATCCCGAATAGAAGGCCAGGGCCCAACGATCGTCGGAGGAGAGCTGTGAGAAACCGGGCATGGCGGTGCCATCGATCCCTTGGTCGATAACCTGATAGAGACCCATGATGCTACGCTGGCGCGCGCGATCGACGTCGGTAAATGCGATCGGCGGCGGATCAAGGCCCGCAGACGCCGGCCCGCGACCGTTTCCTGACACCCCGTGGCAACTGGCACAAGTCTCCTGGTACAGCAGTCTTCCGCGCTCAAGATCGGGCGCCCTCGAAGGCGAGAGCGTGATCGGATAGATGGCTAGGAGATCCGCAGCGAGCTTTCTGGCTGCCGTGGCAACTTGATCAACGGGGGCCATCGAGAGGATATCGGCTTCAAGTTGCTTCGCGTTTGCCTCTAGCCGAACGCGACCGGGGCGTTCAGGCAATTCCGCAATACCCGATCGTACCGAACCGGCGAATTCGACCATTTCCTCATATTCGACTTCGTTGACGACTTCGCCGTCCTCGACGGCAGCTGCATAATCTACCGCCATGTAATCGAGCAGGCGCCAGATCGTGTTGGGTTCTGCCGCCAACGCTTGCGCGCTGCCGAACGACAACAGAAGGGCCAGGCAAATGCCGGACAGGCGCGCCAAATATTTCATCATGCAATCTGCTGCGTTTTCATATCGCTGCGCGCATGGCGGATAATTTCGAGAGCCGAATGGAGGAACAAAAATGCAATCGCAGCGGCCACGATGATATCAGGCCATGCGCTTCCCAACCAATAAACCAAACCGGCTGCGACAATGACCGCGACATTGGCCAGGGCATCGTTGCGCGAAAATAGCCATATCGCGCGCGCTTGAGCATCGCCTTCTTTGCGAAAGCGAGCGAGCACAAAAACGGCGGCAAGGTTGATAAGCAGGGCGACAAACCCCACCCAGCCCATGATTCCGGCTTCCGGTTGCACCATATCGAACATGCGCCATATCGCCGCGCCGATCACGCTCACACCAAGCGCCGCCAGAAACAAACCTTGCGCGAGCGCCACCCGAGCACGCGTCGATGCCGTCCATCCGAGCGCAAGCAGTCCGATGAAGGTGATCGAGCCATCGCCAAGGAAATCCAGCGCGTCGGCTTTGAGCGCCTGGCTCGCGGCTAAAAACCCGGCGGCCAGCTCGATCATGCCGAAACCGACATTGAGGATAATCACGATCCAAAGCGCGCGGCGGTATTGCGGATCGTCAACCGCCCTCTCGGGGTCGCCGGTGCAACCACAGTCTTCCGAATCATCTAAACTCATGATTTTTGAGCTTTACAATCTCCAGTTACTGGAGGATCAAGGACTTTCTGCGAACCTTTCGCAGAAAGTCTGACGGCCGATGTGCGATTGCGTCGCGGAGACACACACCCTGCGATGGCTATCATCGAGGATTAAAGAATGCAGATAGGAAAAATTGCCCGCGCGACCGGGACCAAAGTCAACACCGTTCGCTATTATGAAGAGATCGGTCTTCTGAAGCCCGCTCCGCGCTCCCAGTCGGGACGAAGGATTTACGCAGACGCCGATGTCGAACGGCTCGCATTCATCCGGCGGGCTCGGGGTTTGGGCTTTTCGGTGTCCGAAGTTCGCTCGCTGCTCGAAGTGTCGGACGCACCAAACCGGGATTGCAAGGACGCTGCGACTTTGGCACGAAATCATTTGCGCCGGGTGGAGGAGCAGATCGAACAGCTGCAGGCGATGAGACAGGAACTGATCGGCCTGGCACGGGCCTGCGATGGGGGCACTGCCACCGACTGCGGCATCATCGGCGGGCTTGCTAGAAAATCCGCCTAAAGATTGCCTCGGCAAAAGCGCAGAATCTACACTTTCGGCGCGGTGCCATCGTCGCGCTGCGTTTCTCCGGACCACCAGGTAACGAGAAGCAATGCCACTCCAAGGACTATTCCGACATCCGCGAGATTGAACGCCGGCCAGTGATAGCCGCCGACATAGAAGTCGAGAAAATCGGTGACCGCTCCGTCCGCCAGTCGGTCGGCAACGTTACCCAATGCACCGCCAATGATCGAACCTATCGCGGCGGATTCAAGGCGTACGGTACTGCGCCAGAGCCATCTGGCCAGAACGCCCACGACAAGAAGCGCGAACCCGGACAGCAAATAGGGCGCGATTGGATTACCGGAACTCAGAAGGCCGAATGTAACACCGCGATTATATCCGAGCACCAGATTGAAGAATGGAAAAACATCTATCGTGCGGGCAGGGTCCATGACCACATTCACAATAAGCCATTTTGAAATGAGATCGCTCGCGAAGACTGCGACGGCGATCGAAAGACCAAGACTTCGGTACATATTGGTTCCTTGGATGATCGGCAGATATCTCTGATTCTCCGGACGATAGAAATTAGGCCTGGGCCCGGTACTCATCGATCATGTCAATGCAGATAGGTCAACTGCACCGCAGATCACTGGCCTAGCCATTCAGGCATCCGAATGTCATCGGCACGTGATTCCAGCGCGGGAAAATATCTTTCTCCGCCATGCCTTGATGGGCAAGCAAAACATTTTCGCCGATCTCGCAAATTGCACCGGTTCCGCGTGGGGGCACACGAGGTGGATCGCGGACTCATGCTGCGGCGGTGGGAATGTCAAGAAACGCAGTCCCTACCTTCTTGCCAAATCCAAAGGTCATGTTTTTTAGGATACTTTTTGCGGCTACGCGCATTTCAGAACATTCGCTGAACGGCATGGTGCGAATGAGGCGGGGCTCCTTGCGTCTGTGACTCTCTTTGCGGTTGTAGTGAGAAAGCATTGCCGTAGGGCATTCATGCTTCTGAAAAGGGAATATCAAAAATGAAAGCCTCTGACTTGTTTATCGCTGCATTAGAGGCTGAAAAGGTGGAATACATCTTTGCCGTTCCCGGCGAAGAAAACCTCGACCTGCTGGAATCCCTGCGCACGTCCTCAATCGAATTGGTATTGACGCGCCATGAGCAAGGTGCGGGCTTTATGGCGGCGACCTATGGCCGGCTAACCGGCAAGGCGGGGGTTTGCCTCGCAACTCTCGGGCCTGGTGCGACGAACCTGACAACTCCGGCGGCCTATGCCGCGCTCGGGGCCTTTCCGCTCGTCATCATCACCGGGCAGAAACCGATAAAGACATCGAAGCAGGCCCAGTTCCAGATTGTCGACGTTGTTTCCCTGTTTACGCCGCTATGCAAGGCTTCGACCCAGATCGTGAACGGCAATCGCATTCCCTCGCTCGTTCGCGAAGGTTTCCGCCTGGCGCAGGAAGAAAGGCCCGGTGCCGTCCTTCTGGAACTGCCCGAAGACATTGCTGAAGAGCAAACGGTCGAACCGGTCATACCGCCGCATGACAGGCGCTATGCCGTAGCGGGTGATGCCGCTCTGGATGAAGCAGCCCGGCGTATTCTTGCTGCGCAGCGGCCTCTGCTGCTGATCGGAGCTGGAGCGAACCGCCGCCGCGCTTCGAAGGCGTTGCGCAAATTCGTGGCCGATACCGGCTTTCCCTTTTTCGACACCCAGATGGGTAAAGGCGTGGTCGACGAAGATAACGAGCTTTATCTGGGCACCGCGGCGCTATCGTCGGGCGATTATGTCCACTGCGCGATCGAGAAGGCCGATCTGATCGTCAATATCGGTCACGACGTGGTCGAGAAGCCTCCCTTCTTCATGGAGCCGGGCGGGCAGACCGTCATCCATATCAATTACAAGGCGGCTGAAGTCGATCAGGTCTACTTCCCGCAGCTCGAAGTCATCGGCGACATCGCCGGATCGGTCGAGCGGCTGGGAAGCCGCCTCGATGGCAAGCTGCAGTGCGACCGCAGCTATTATACCGCCCTGCATCACGAGATTGCTTCGCACATTTCCGAGACCAGCGACGACGAACGTTTTCCGATGGTCCCCCAGCGCGTGGTTGCCGACGTACGCAGCGTAATGGCGCGCGATGATATCGTTGCGCTCGACAACGGTATCTACAAGATCTGGTTCGCCAGAAACTACATCGCTCATGAGCCTGGCACCATCCTGCTCGACAATGCATTGGCGACGATGGGTGCTGGCCTTCCATCCGCCATGATGGCAGCGATGCTGTCGCCCGGGCGCAGAGTTCTCGCGGTATGCGGCGATGGCGGGTTCATGATGAACTCGCAGGAGCTGGAAACGGCCGTCCGGCTGGGCCTGAACCTCGTCGTACTCATCCTGAACGATGCGGCATATGGGATGATCCGCTGGAAGCAGGACCAGCTCGGCTTTCCGGACTACGGCCTGACCTTTTCCAATCCCGACTTTGTCACTTACGCACAAAGCTATGGAGCGACCGGCCACCATGTCGAGCGAAGCGCGGATCTGGTTTCGGTCCTGAACGCCGCATTCGAGGCTGGCGGCGTGCACCTTGTCGATCTGCCCGTCGACTATTCCGAAAACAAGAAGGTGCTGATCGACGAACTCGGCGCGAAGGTGTGCGAGCTATGAAAACGATCGTTCACAATCCCTTCGACCGCTCGCCGATTGCAGAAGTGGCGCTTGTCGACTGGGCTCAAATCGATGAATGGCTGAATGAAGCGCAGTTGCTCCACCGCGACCGCAGTTGCTGGCTTGCCGTGCACGAGCGTATCGCCATCCTCCGGCGGGCTGCGGATATCATGCGCGAACGAGCCGAGGATCTCGCTCTCCAGATCGTCAGGGAGGGCGGCAAACCCCTGGTCGATGCGCGCGTGGAAGCCGGTCGCGCGATCAACAGCGTCGACTTATGCGTTCAGGCGCTCAGCGATGGCGGCGGTCACGAGATCCCCATGGACCTGACAGAAGCGGGTGCGGGTAGGACGGCGTATACATTCCGCGAACCGATCGGTCCTGTCGTGGCGATCTCGGCATTCAATCACCCCCTCAACCTGATCGTCCATCAGGTTGGACCGGCGGTAGCAGCCGGGTGCCCCGTTCTCATCAAGCCTGCGCTGGAAACGCCTCTGTCATGCCAGAGCTTCGTGAGCATTCTCCATGAAGCCGGCCTGCCCGAGGCCTGGTGCCGGTTCGCTCCGTGCAGCAACGATGTCGCCGAAAGGATGGCAACCGATCCGCGCACGGCGTTCTTCTCATTCATCGGTTCTGCGAAAATCGGCTGGATGCTTCGCTCGAAGCTGGCGCCGGGAACCCGCATTGCTCTCGAGCACGGCGGCGCGGCGCCGGTCATCGTGGACAGCGGCGTGGAGCGCGCAGCAGTGATCGCCTCGTTGCTCAAAGGCGGGTTCTATCATTCGGGTCAGGTCTGCGTTTCCGTGCAGCGCGTATTCGTCCCTGCTGCAGAATTGAAAGACTTCGCCAATGACCTAGGGCGAGCTGCCGAAAAGCTGGTCGTGGGCGATCCCGCCGATGCCGAAACCCAATGCGGACCCCTGATCCGGACGGAGGAAGTCGACCGAGTCGAACGCTGGGTCGATGAAGCCATCGCAGCAGGAGGCACCCTGGTGTGCGGGGGAAGCCGTCTGAGTGACACTCTTTTCTCCCCGACCGTCATTCTCGATCCTCCGGAAAGTGCCAAGGTATCCCAGGAAGAAATCTTCGGCCCCGTGATCTGCGTGTATGGCTATGACGATATCGACCGGGCTATCGAGCAGGCCAATGCCCTGCCTTACGCCTTTCAGGCCGCTATATTCACCGATCGGCTGTCAATCGCTAATCATTGCATAAAGTCTCTGGCGGGATCGGCTGTGATGGTGAACGACCATACGGCATTCCGCGTCGACTGGATGCCTTTTGCAGGTCTGCGCCGCTCCGGGCTTGGCGTGGGCGGGATCGCCTATACTATGGCGGATATGAGCCTTGAAAAAATGGCCGTCTGGAACTGGCCGACAGCGGCATCATAACCCGTTCGACAGACCCGGGATGGCGACACGGGCAGCTTCGCACTCGTCGGCTTCACCCGGAGTTGAGTCTCTGATGGGCGGCGGACAAAAGCCGTGCATTGGCGAGCCCGACCGAACTGGCGCACGAGGCGCGGGCATCAAGGCTCGGTGATATCGGCAAGTACATCGATTATGCGGCAATCGCCTACCGTGTCTTGCTCGCAGGCAGCGATCATGCGCCCAAGTTCCGTCCGCAACGCCTTCAGGCTCGCGATCTTGCGCTCGACTTCGCCGAGATGGCTTCTCGCCAGAGCGTCGATGCCCGCGCAGGACCGGACGGCATCATCGGAGAGATCGAGCAATTCCCTGATGCGTGCCATCGAGAAGCCGAGATCACGCGCGCGCCGTATGAAGTGAAGGCGCGCTTCCTCTGCAGGTCCATAATCGCGATAATTGGCCTTCGTGCGCGGAGGGGCAGCGAGGATACCCTCGCGCTCGTAGAAGCGGATTGTTTCGGATTTGACGCCGGTTATCCGGGCAAGTTGACCAATTCTCATGACAACGGCTCCTACCGCTTGACCTTGTAGTTACTACAAGGTGCATAGGGCGGATCGACGCAAGGAGTCGAGAAAATGGGAAACACCTGCTGCGGTCGCGATGAGGCCGGTGCAAACAACAACGATCCAACATGGCGGCGCATTCTGTGGATCGCGCTGGGCCTTAATGCAATCATGTTCGGTGTGGAGATCGTGGCAGGCATTGCTGCGGATTCGCGCGCCTTGCAGGCCGACGCGCTCGACTTTCTCGGCGATGCGGCAAACTATGCTATCAGTCTCGGCGTAGCGGGGATGGCGATCGTCTGGCGCGCGCGTGCGGCTCTCGTAAAGGCAGCGACCATGCTGGCTTTCGGCCTGTGGGTGCTTGGCTCGGCTATCTGGGGTTTCTTTGTCGGGGCGTCGCCCGACCCGGGAACGATGGGTGCCATCGGTTCTCTTGCTCTGGCGGTAAATCTCGCCGTCGCCGCGATGCTGTTCCGGTATCGCTCGGGCGATGCGAACATGCGCTCGGTGTGGATCTGTTCGCGCAACGACGCGATCGGTAATATCGCCGTGCTGGCGGCAGCGATTGGCGTTTTCGGCACCGGCCGTGCGTGGCCCGATCTGGTTGTGGCGAGCATCATGGCAGGACTGGCGGTGTGGGGAAGTGCCGAAGTCTTCAAACAGGCACGTGGCGAACTGCGCTCTACCTAAACTCCAGAATATGCCGCGATTGCGGATTGGGAAAATACGTTTCCGTCTTTACCCTGCTATTGCGAATTAATTGCAACAGATATAGAGCCCCCGCATGCATCGCATCGTCTCCGCCACCGTCCATCCGGCAATGCGGCTCATTCTGCTGGCGCTTGCGCTGTGTCTGTCCGCCACCGCGAGCGCGGAAGAGCCCGATGTGCGAACCACTTGGCGCTTGCTCGATTATATCGCGGTCGACTACGCCTCCGCGGTTTCCGACGGACGTGTTGCCGACGAATTCGAATATCGCGAAATGGTGGAGTTTTCCGATGTCGTGGCGCGGCAGGTTGCTGCATTTCCGGACACTAAAGACAATCAAGCACTCATCCGCCGATCGGACCAGCTGCGAGCTCTGATCGCCAACAAGGAACCCGCCGAGCGAGTTGGGCGCTTCGCGCGCGCGCTGGCAGCCTCGTTGCTGACAGCCTACCCGGTTCCGCTCGCCCCTTCGCAGGCGCCCGACCTTGTCCGCGCCCGCACTCTCTTCGCGCAGAACTGCGCCTCGTGCCACGGCGCCGCCGGAAGTGCGCCACCAGCCGCAATGCAGGCGCTCGATCCCCCGCCGATCGACTTTACCGATATCGACCGGGCACGGCAGCGCAGTGCGTTCGGGCTTTACCAGGTCATCACGCAGGGGCTTGAAGGAACGTCCATGGCCAGCTTCGCATCGCTATCCGACGAGGATCGCTGGGCGCTTGCATTCTATGCCGGCAGCATTGCTTTTGAAGATGTGGCCAAAGGCGAGCGTATCTGGCGGGAAGATGATGGCATACGCCAGCTTGTCCCCGATCTCCAGACGCTCGCCGCGCTCACACCGGAAAGTCTGGCCGAGCAGATCGGCGAGGACCGTGCGCTCGCCGTCATGGCCTATCTTCGCGCCAATCCGGATGCGGTGGGACAGGCAAATGACGCCGGTTCGCTCGCCTTCGTTCGCGATATGCTCGATCGCAGCCTGTCAGCTTATCAGGCTGGCGACCGTGAGGAAGCGCGGGAGCTTGCCCTGTCTGCCTATCTCGACGGGTTCGAACCCCTGGAGGCCCTCCTGGCAACGCGCGATGGCGGTTTGATGCGGGAGGTAGAACAGGCGCTCGGGCAATTCCGGGCCGGAATAGAGTCCGGGGCGGACCCATCCGAACTACAGCAACTAAGGGCTCGCATCGATAGTCTGCTGGCCAGCGCCGAGGGAGCGTTAGCCCCTGAGGCGGCCAGCGAAATCTCGACCTTTCTCGGCGCGTTCACCATCCTGCTGCGCGAGGGGATCGAAGCACTTCTGGTTGTGATCGCCATGATCGCCTTTGTGAAAAAGTCGCAGCGCTCCGAGGTATTGCCCTATGTCCATGGTGGATGGATCGCCGCTCTTCTTGCAGGTGTCGCCACCTGGGTCGTAGCAACCTACTTCGTCAGCATCAGCGGTGCGAGCCGCGAGATGACCGAAGGGATCGGCGCGTTGCTTGCGGCTGTCATACTCGTATCGGTCGGGATCTGGATGCACGGCAAATCCCAGGCCGAGGAATGGCGGCGCTATATCCAGGAAAAAATGGGCAAGGCGCTCTCGCGCGGATCGGCATGGTTTCTCTTCGGTCTCGCATTCGTGGTCGTCTACCGGGAAGCGTTCGAGACTATCCTGTTCTACGCTGCCCTGTGGAACCCGCAGAGCAGTGGCATCATACTGGCAGGTGCCTTGTCCGCAGTCGCGCTGCTGGCGCTCATTGCATGGGCCATGCTGCGCTACAGCCGCAAACTGCCGATCACCCAGTTCTTCCGCTACAGTGCTATCCTGATTGCGATACTTGCGGTCATTCTCGCGGGCAAGGGCGTGGGCGCTTTCCAGGAGGCCGGAGTTCTTACCGCCACTTTCATTGCCGGCTTGCCGCGCCTCGCCGAACTCGGCTTCTTCCCGACTGTCGAGACAATAGTCGCGCAGTTGCTCACGCTGCTGGCTCTGATTGTCGGATTTCGCGTAAACCGGGCTTTTTCCAATCCGCCACCGGCAAACGTTACGGGATAAGTGGTCCCGGCTACGCAGTCTCCTCGATCCGGCCACAGGGCGGGCGTGCGAAGGACTATCCCACGCTTAAAGGCAACCATAGAGTACGGCCAAAAAGAACCCTGCAGGTCTGTAATACCTCGCTGACTGATGCGTCAGTCACACCGAGGTGTTCAAATGACCGATGACATCGCCAGAAAATTGAAAGCTGCCGCGGCCCGGCTTTTCACTCAGCACGGATATACGGCAACCCGCGTCGCGGACATCGTCGCGAATGCGGGCGTAGCGCAGGGGACCTTTTACCTGCATTTTGAAAACAAGCCGTCGCTGTTTGTCGCGCTTATCGATGAATTCTTTGCAGGACTGATTGAGGAGACCATTGCCCGCCATCCCGCCAAGCGGCTGCAAACTGGAGAGCAGCTATCAGCCGAGGTTGAGGAGATCTGGATGACCATCATTCGGTATGGCCGCAAGCATGATATTCTGACCAGGCTGGTCTTGCGTGAGGGCCATGCGCTTCCGCCCGAGCAGCGCGCTCATATCAATCGACATTTCGAGCAAGGCGCTGACGCGCTCGCGCGGTATCTCGAAGATGCCCAACAGCTCGGCCTGGTGAAAAATCTCCCGGCGCGACTCATTGCTTGGGTTCTTGTCGGAATGATCGAGCGGGCAATGCACTACGCCGTTTTTGTCGCGCCGAACGCACCGAGCGTGTCGCTGGCAGGGCATTGCACCGAGTTCGAACTCCTGGGCCTGCTGGAACCTAGTGATGCTAGGACCGGAGGCGAATCATGAGATCCAGACAGAAGGTCTACATCGGCATTGGCCTGCTCGTATTGCTAGCCGCTTCGGCAGCGACAATCTGGCTGATGCAGCCTGATCGGCATGAGCGAGAAGGTCATCTGGTACTCAATGGAAATGTCGATATTCGTCAGGTCAATCTGGCGTTCAAGGTTCCAGGCAGGATCGACCGATTGGCGGTCGATGAGGGAGATAGGATTGAAGGTGGCGATCTTTTGGCCTCGCTTGAACCTCAGGATTACAAGAACGAGATCGCGCTTGCCGAAGCGCGTGCCAGCCAACGCTCCGCAGCGCTCGCCGCTCTCGAATCGGGCAGCAGGCCGGAGGAGATCGAGCGGGCGAGAGCGCGGGTTGCAGAAGCGGAGTCCGCGCTGAGCGTTGCCCAGGCAACCCTGGACAGGGTCGAACACCTCGCCGAACGCGGGTTTGCCGCACGGCAGACCCAGGACGAGGCGCGGTCACAGCGCGATCGCGCGGCCGCTCAGCGGCAGGCGGCGCTCGAAGAACTCTCGCTTGTCCGCGAGGGACCCCGACGCGAAGAAATCCGGCAAGGACGCGCGGCGCTTGGAGCCGAGCGAGCTGCCGCTGCGCTCGCCCGGCAACGCCTAGTAGACGCGAACCTTTACGCGCCCGCTGACGGGATCATCCTGACGCGCGCACGCGAGGTTGGGGCCATCGTGGGGCCGGGCGAAACCGTATTCACACTCGCGCACACCTCGCCCATGTGGATCCGGGCCTATATCGAGGAACCCGACCTCGAGCGCGTCGAGATCGGTATCCCCGCGACAGTGTTGACCGAGGCTGGCCGCGAATTTCCCGGCCGCATTGCCTACATCTCACCGACAGCCGAGTTCACACCCAAGTCCGTTGAGACCCGCGAACAGCGCACCAGCCTTGTCTACCGGGTGCGTGTGCGTACCGAAGATCAAGACGGAATCCTGAAGCAGGGCATGCCGGTCTCCGTGATCGTCCGTCCCGTCGCCCCCGGGCGTTGACGGGTGGTGGCTCTGGTAACCATCGAAGGCCTGACCAAACGGTTCCCCAAGCAAGCCGAACCGGCATTGCGCAGTGTGAGCACACAGATCAGATCGGGCCACATCGTCGGGCTGGTGGGGCCCGATGGCTCGGGGAAGACAACCTTCTTGCGCCTGATCGCCGGACTGCTGCGCGCCGATGAAGGCGGGATCGACGTGGGAGGTTTCGATCCCGTCGCCAACGCGAAGGAGGTGCGCGCGCGCATTGCCTATATGCCGCAACGTTTCGGCCTCTACGAGGATCTGAGCGTGGAGGAAAATCTCAATCTCTACGCAGATCTGCGCGGACTGGTTGGATCAGCGCGCAAGGCGACATTCGAGCGGCTTCTCGATTTTACCGGCCTAGCGCCATTTACCGGCAGACTGGCAGGCGCCTTGTCGGGCGGCATGAAGCAAAAGCTCGGGCTCGCCTGCGCTCTCGTTGTGACACCTGAACTCCTGTTGCTGGACGAGCCAAGCGTCGGCGTAGACCCTATTTCGCGGCGCGAACTCTGGCGAATGGTAAGCCGACTGACCGATGAAGGGATCACGGTCGTTTGGGCAACCGCCTACCTCGATGAGGCCGAGAAATGCGAGACTGTGCTCGTGTTGAGCGAGGGCGATCTCATCTTCGACGGTCGGCCGGCCGATCTGGCCGCGCGTGTCGATGGCCGGGTGTTTATGATCGAGGGCATCGAGGGCGATCGGCGCTACGTTTTGAATAAGGCTCGCCAACACGAGGCTGTGATGGATGGAACAATCCAGGCCAGCGACGTCAGGCTGTTGCTCAACGAGAATGCGCATGCCCCCTCACTGGCTTCGATTGGCGCGGGGGATGAAGCTCGGCTGCAACCTGTCGCGCCGCGTTTCGAGGATGCGTTCATCGATCTCATCGGCGGCGGGTTTCGCGCCGAATCGCCTTTCGCGGGTGGATCGGAGCGCAGCCACGATATAGCGATTGCCGTAGAGGCGCGCGGACTAACGCGGATGTTCGGCTCCTTCACTGCGGCTTCCGAAATCAGTTTCGATGTGCGTCGAGGTGAAGTGTTTGGGCTTATCGGACCCAATGGCGCGGGCAAGTCGACTACATTCAAAATGCTCTCCGGCCTTCTCAAGCCGACCAGCGGTGAGGCTCGTATTGCCGGTGTCGATTTGCGTACTGCCGCGAGCGAGGCACGGGCTCGTCTCGGATACATGGCGCAAAAATTTTCGCTGTATGGCGATCTCAGCACGATGCAGAATCTGCGGTTCTTCGCACGTGTTTACGGCCTTACCGGAGCGCGGCAGCGTACCATGATTGCGCGTATGATCGAAAGCTTTGCCCTCACGGACAAGCTCGATGAGAATTCCGGTCAGCTCCCGCTTGGGTTCAAGCAGCGTCTGTCACTCGCCTGCGCCGTCATGCACGAGCCTGACGTCCTTTTTCTCGACGAGCCGACCTCGGGTGTCGATCCGCGTACGCGCCGTGAATTCTGGGCCCATATCAACGCAATGGTCACGAACGGCGTAACCGTCATCGTGACGACACATTTTCTCGACGAAGCGGAGTATTGCGACCGCGCTGCGCTCATATATCGCGGGCAGATGATCGCTTTGGGAACTCCCGCCGAACTCAAGGCGCAGGCGGCCTCCTCGACCATGCCCAACCCGACCTTTGAGGATGCATTCATCGCTCTCGTCGAAGAGAACGAAGCGGTAAACGCGCCATGAGGTTTTCGCGTTTCGCAGCGATCATGCGCAAAGAAACCCGGCAGGCTATTCGGGACCCGAGCACACTCATGATTGCCGGCCTATTGCCAATCATGCTGATCTTCCTGTTCGGTTATGCGGTTTCGTTCGACCCCCGGCAGTTCTCGGTCGGCGTTGTGGTCGAACAGCCGACCGGAGAGACGGAGAGCTTTGTCGCGTCGCTGCGCAACACGCGCTATTTCGAGATTGAAACAGCGCCTGTGCGAAAGGACTTCGAAACCCTCATGGCCGCGGGCGAGCTCGATGCGATCATCATCCTGCCACAGGATTTCAGCGCAATTGCGCTCCGCGGAGAGGCGGCGCCGATCCAGATCCTGGTCGATGGGGGTGATCCAAACACGGCCGGACTGGTTGGCTCCTATATTGAATTGCTCGTTATCAATTGGCTCGAGCAGGAATGGCTCGATCGCGGGCAACCGCCCCTCGCGCCTCTCGTCTCGATTGAGCCGCGTGTCTGGTTTAACGCCGAGATTTCGAGCCGCAACTATCTGGTCCCCGGCTCGGTGGCGATCATTCTCACCATAATCGGCGCCTTGCTCACAGCGCTTGTGGTTGCCCGCGAATGGGAGCGCGGCACTATGGAAGCGCTCCTTGCGACCCCTGTCGCTCCGCTCGAACTGCTGCTGGGCAAGCTTGTGCCCTATTTCGTGCTGGGCCTCGGCTCGTTCATGCTGTCCGTGTTTGTGGCCGTGGCGTTTTTTGGTGTTCCCTTCCGCGGATCGTTTCTCGCGCTCTCGCTCGCAGCCGCACTCTTCATGCTGTGCTCGCTGGGCCAAGGACTGCTCATTTCGACGCTCACCCGCAACCAGCTCGTGGCAGCGCAGGTCGCGGTGATGCTTGCCTTTTTGCCCGCGTTCTACTTTTCCAATTTCGTCTTTGAGCTCGACAGCATGCCACTGGCGCTCCAGCTTTTCAGCTACGCGATCCCGGCGCGCTTTTTCGTCTCGACTCTGCAGACGCAGTTTCTTGCCGGCAATGTCTGGTCGGTTCTGCTGCCCGATCTCGCTGCCCTTGCCATCTTCGCGATTGTGATCTTCGCGATCTGCGCTCTGTTCACACGCACCCGGCTCGACTGAGACCATGTGGCAACGCATCTACGCCTTGATCGTGAAGGAGCTTCTGGCAAGCGCGCGCGATCCGCAAACCCGTTGGGTGGTGCTGTTTTCGCCGCCCTTTCTGCTCCTCATCTACGCCTTTGCAATTACGCAGGAAGTATCGGACGTCACCCTGGCGGTCTACAACCAGGACCACGGCAATGCCTCGGTCGAGCTTATCAGCCGCTTCGAGGGTGCCGAAGTATTCGATCAGATTATCCATTTGCGAGCAGGCGCGGATATCGCGCCGACAATCGACGCACGCCGTGCGACGCTGGTCATGCGCGTTGGCGAAGACTTCTCGCGGCGACTCGAGCGCGGCGAAAGCGCCGAGGTTCAGCTAATCCTCGATGGCCGCAGATCCAACACCGCTCAGATCCTGCTGGGATACAGCAGCCGGATCGTCGAAACCTATAATCAGGAGCGGCTCGATCGACTGCGCGCGACGGCACCTGTGCGTCTTGTCCAAAGGACCTGGTTCAATCCCAATCTCGAGCCGCTCTGGTCCGCAGTGCCCGCGCTCTTTGCCGTCCTCGTAGCCGTGGTCGGTTTCATGGTGTCCGCGCTGTCGATCGCCCGCGAGCGCGAGCTCGGTACCTTCGAGCAATTGCTGGTGTCGCCGCTGCGCCCCTTCGAGATCCTGATCGGCAAAAGCGTGCCGGCTCTCCTGATTGCGCTGACGAGCGCAAGTGCGATGCTGGTTCTGGGGATGCTGTTTCTCAACGTACCGATCCGCGGTTCTCTCGCCCTGCTTTTCTTCGGAATGGTTGTCTATCTCGCTGCAATAGTCGGTATCGGCCTGTTTATCTCATCGCTCGCGAAGACCCAGCAGCAGGCGATTATCGGGCTGTTCATGTATATGGTCCCGGCCGTGCTTATTTCGGGCTATGCCACGCCGGTAGAAAACATGCCCGACTGGTTGCAGGGCCTTGCCGCCGCCACGCCGATCACCCACTTCATAGTCATCAGCAAAGCGGTGTATCTTCGTGAAGCGCCACTCTGGCTCTATTTCTCCCACATCTGGCCCATGGCGCTTATCGCTGCCGCGAGCCTGCTGGCGGCGACTTGGTTGTTCCGCCGCCGAACGGGTTAAACAGTTTCACGGGGCCAAGCCACCAATCCCGACTTCGGCAATCGGCAGGATGACCGAAGGGTCGGGACGCGCGAGGCGTTGATCAACCGCCTGGCACGCGATGGATTGCAGCATGTGCCGGATGATGTTGAGGCGTGCGGCGCGTTTGTCGTTGGCGCGCACTGCAATCCACGGGGCATAGCCAAAATCTGTGCGTGTCAGCATTTCGTCCCGGGCGGTGGAATAATCGTTCCACTTCTCGAGCGCCACTGCGTCGATGGGGCTGATCTTCCACTGCTTGAGCGGATCAGTGCGCCGCGCTTCGAGGCGCTTGGCCTGCTCTTTTCTATCGATGTCGAGATAATATTTGAGAAGCGTAGTCCCGTCGCGCGCCAGCATCTCTTCGAATTGCGCAACATCGGCGAAGAAGTCGACAACTTCCTCCTTGCCGGCAAATCCCATCACCCGCTCGACGCCCGCCCGGTTGTACCAGGAGCGGTTGAACAGAGCGATCTCCTCATCGGCGGGCAGCTGTTCGCTATAGCGGCGAAAATACCAGCTGCGCGCGTCGCGATCGGAAGGTTTTCCCAAAGCGACGACCCGCGTCTCGCGCGGGCTCATGTGTTCGCGCACACGCTTGATCACACCGTCCTTTCCGGCCGCATCCCTCCCCTCGAATATGATCAGAACACGCTCGCCATGGGCGATGACCTGGCGTTGTATCTTGACCAGTTCGATCTGCAGCGCGCGCAATTGTTGCTTGTATTCGCTTTTGGATATTTTCTTCTTAGTCGAACTGGACATGTTGCTCTCCGGCTCTTTAGCTGCGATAACAGGACAAACCCCGAACATGTCGCGACGATACTACCGCCTGCGACCGTTTTGCGGGAAGGGACGGGCCCTTCTCCGGTATTGGGGCACTGGCGTTTTGGGGTTTTCCATGGTTGGAATTGAAGCCGATAAAGCTGACAGGTCCGAGGAGGCGTTGCGACCGATGGATGAAGCAGTGCGCCGGGCGCTGGTGGATAGCCACGAAGATATGCTGCGCTTCCTCATCGGCCGCATGCGGGGGCGCCAGGAGGCGGAGGAAGTTCTCCAGCGTTTCATGCTTCGTGCGATCGAGCGGGCTGGGGACCTGCGGGATGTGGGTTCGGTCAAGGGATGGCTCTCCCGAGTGCTGGCGACGACAATTGCCGACTTTTACCGACAGGCTGCGCGCGGCCGTAAACACGAAACCGCCATTGATCCTCAGGAACTCGCCGAACTCGCAGAAGCAGAAGTCATTTCTGACGCGGAGATGGAGGCTGCCGTATGCAACTGTCTCTATCGCCTCCTGCCAACGCTCAGGCCGGACTATGCCGAAGTCATCTGGCGCGCTGATTTGCTCGAGGAGCCGCGTGAAAGCATCGCCAGCGCCCTTGATACGAGTGTCAACAATATCAACGTGCGTCTTCATCGTGCGCGCGGCGCGCTTCGCACGCGCCTGCTCCAGATGTGCCGCACCTGTGTCATTCACGGTTTCCTCGATTGCGAATGCCAGCATGAGAAGGAGCAAGCACACGCGCCGTAGGCGCAGACTGTCGGGGCCGCACTATCTGGGCGATGCTAGTCACCGTCCTTGGGCCGCGCGTCTCCTGAGCTGCATGGCCGCATAGCTTTTTCGTTTTGGCGTGGATCGCTGTCGACGCCCAAGGTCCAGGACGGTGGGTCGCTCGCGGGAAACGATTCGTTCAGGGCTTCGTCGATCGCTCGCTCTTCCGGGCCGGAGGAGCGCGTCTCTGGCTTGCATCGTGGCCGGTCCGTGGGGGCGTTCGTCATCGGCTTGGCTCTTGCCTTCAATCGCTACAATCTCAGCTCGTCTGATCCGATACCAAGCGTTTTGTTTGTCAACCTCATCGAGACCTCGGGCTGCTCCTCGCTCGACGCAAGGGCGCGGATCGCATCTATCGTTTCAGGGATGACGATGGCTTGGTTGTCGACCATGTAATTGTAGCACAGTTCGGTTCCATCGACCGCGAGGATGTTGCTCCAGAGGGCCACCTCGTAGAGGTCTGCATTGGGCCGCCCCTCCATCGCCATCGCCTCTTTGACGCTGTTGAGTGCCGACAGTCCGCTGTCTCCATCGATGAGCAGAATTCTTGGCGAGGCCGCAAATGCGTCGAGGACTTCCTCCTTTGTCGCAGGCCGGGTGAGTTCAACATACCAGCTGTGCAGATGAGCCAAGGTCTCAGGAACCTTGATCGCGATCGTCACCACATCGAGTTCCGGATCCACATGCCGGGCATCCGGCCCCTGATGGCTCGGGATTGTCGGCTCGGGCACGAGCGTGTTCATGATCCCCCCGAGATGGCTCTCCCAGGGGTCGGTGGCCCGGCGCATGAGCGTGCCGCGCGCCTTTTTGAGCAGGCCTGCGCGCTTCAGCGCCCCTAGGGTGCGGACAATCGACGTGGTGTTGCATGACACGACCCGTGTCGCATCGCGGCCGAGTGCGCTCTCATAGGTTGCTTCGGCGACGAATGAGTGCCCCGCCACGTCGTGCTTCTCGCCTCCTTGCACGATGAATGGCTTCCCTGCGCGGCGATAGATGTCTGCGTTTTGGGCACCGATGCCCTTGGGTGTGCAGTCGACAATGACGTCGCTTGCCGCGATGAGATCCTCTAGCGAACCAGCAACGTCGAGCCCCGACTCCGGCAAGGTTTGCGAGGCCTGCGAACTGGCCGCAAACAGGCGAACGCCGTCCTTCGCGAGCATTGCGATCCGCCAATCGGCGGCGACGTCGGCGACGCCTGCCAATGCCATATCGGGTTGTAGCCTTACGGCGCCGACAACGCGGCGACCGATTACCCCTGCTCCTACGATCCCTACCGAGATCTTGTTTGGCTCCTTTGTCATCGACTATGAACTCCAGTTGGTGGTTGCGGGCGCACTCGTGACGCCGAAAGGGTGGGATTAGTGGCTCGCGCCGATCAGCTCATCGTTCTGGACGCTCCATGCGCACAAAGCCTCGGCGAGTGACGGCGACACATCCACTGCGTTGGTTGGATGCGCGATGGCATTGACGCTGATCACGCGCTTGGCACCGGCCTGCAGGAGCTCGTCATATGCATTGCCGGCAAAGATGGGGTGGACCACAACGCAAACCGGCGGCTTACTTCCAGCCTTCGAGAGCAGCTTGACTGTTTCGACGAGCGTTCGCGCACTAGAGGCAATATCGTCGATGATGACGGGTTGTTTGTCGTCCATATCGGGAAGGCTCCCGCCGCTGATCGCCACATCGAAGTCGCCCCAGCGTTTCTTCTCCAGAACAGCTGAAGGTATGCCGGCCCTTTCTGCGACATCGAGCACCCATTGTTCGCTCTCCTCGTCGGGGCCGATGACGAAGGCGTCCGGGATGTTCGCCTTTAGCCAATCCGCAATCGCCGGTGCTGCGGGCACGACCTTGCTCGGCACCGAATAAATCTCATCGAGATTGTCGATGCGGTGCAGGTGGGGATCGACGGTGACGAGGAAATCGAAATAGAACGACAGCAGCCGCGAGAACGAAATGGACGTGACGGCCTCGCCTGGATTGAAGGCCTTGTCCTGGCGCATATAGGCCAGATAAGGCGCGACGAGCGCGATGCTTCGCGCGCCCTGATCGCGCAGCGCATCCGCCGCAAAGAGCAATGGCGCGATTTTCGCATCGGGCCGGTCAAGAGTGCAAAGCAGGACTACATCTCGGCCACTTACCGGCGTGGCGATTCGCAAGTAGGTTTCTCCATCGGGGAACTGGCGCGTCTCGAGTTCGCCGAGATCGGCCTCGAAACACCGGGCAAGTCCTTCGGCCATGCCCGGTGCCGCGCTAAGGGAAAAGACGACCCTGCTCATTGTGCCTCCAATCTGATCATATCGCTGTTGCGCAAGGCAAAGGCGAAAGCGTAATCAAGCTCGCCCATGCTTTCGCCGTGAATGGTGAAGAGTGGCTGGCCTTCCTCGACCAAATCGCCCGACTGCACATGCAGAGCGATCCCGGCCGTCGCGCGCTGCGGTGCGCCAGCGAGTTTGGCAGTGCGCGCAAGCAGGCGGTTGTCAAAGGTGGCTACCCGTCCTGCGCGCGTGGCGAGGAATTCGCGCGTCTGGAGCGCCCGCCCTGGCTCTTTGAAGCCGCCCTGTGCTTCGCAGATAGCAAGAAATTTGCTTTCTGCGCGCCCCTCGACCAGCAATTGCGTAGCCTGATGAAGAGCATCGGTACGCGATACGCCGCTCAGTTCGAGAATGCCGGCAGCCAGCGCCAGCGCGCGAGCTTTGAGATCCTGCGGCGCGTCGTCGCGGTTGGCGAGGACCGCAAGGACATCATGTGCCTCCAGGGCCGGCCCGATCCCGCGTCCAACTGGCTGGGTCCCGTCGGTCTGGACTGTCGCGACGTGCAGTCCGCATTGCCGCGCCACGTTCTCGAGGAGCCCCGCAAGCGCATCGGCGTCCCTTGTGCTCCGAATCTTCGCGGTCGGTCCTACTGGTAGGTCAAGCAATACGTGCGTCGATCCGGCAGCAAGTTTCTTGGAAAGCACCGAAGCAACAAGTTGCGCATCGCTGTCAACATCCAGAGCCCGCTCGATCCGAATGAGGACGTCATCAGCCGGACTGAGATTGACGCTGCCGCCCCAAACGATGCAGCCGCCTTCTCGTTCGACCACCTTCTGCATGGCCGCCAGATCGAGCGTCACGGGCGCCATGGTCTCCATCGCATCCGCAGTACCGGCCGGTGATGTGATCGCCCTGGATGACGTCTTTGGCATCGTGAGACCGGCTGCCGCGATAATACTGACCACGATAGGTGTTGTCCGATTGCCCGGCAGTCCGCCGACGCAATGTTTGTCCATCACGCGGTCGGTATTCCATTCGAGGCGGTCGCCCGCAGCGAGCATCGCTCGGGTGAGGGCAGCGGTTTCCTCTCCCTGTGCTGGCTGCGCAGCGAAAGCGGACACGAACGCGGCGATGTCGACATCCGAATACCGACCGTCCGCGATATCGGCGATAATGTGTCCTAGACGGATCTCGTCAAGCCGGTGGCCATAGAGTTTAGCTCTAACGTGGCTGAGCGACGACAACGGATGAGGATGCCTGACTTGAAGCTCGTCGCCCTCGGCGAGGGAAAGCCGTGCCATCAGCCGGTGAGGCAGGCCCACTTCATCGTCGGCCAGGAGATCATCCGTAGCCCGGTAAAGCGTCGCCAAAAGCGTTCTTCCTTTCGCGACAAGTTCCACCCCCACGCGGGCGCGAAACCCTTCGGACCGCGCAACCGGACAATCCTCATGCATGAAGATCATCGCTTCGCCATCGGTTTCGATCGGCAAGGCGCGCGCGCGCAACGGATGAGCAAGTGCGTCTGTGGAGGAGGTAGGGGAAAGGATGGCCTCACTCATGAAAGGACGACCTCTTCGGCGTGCTCGGGGACGCGCGCATTCCAGCCAAGACGTTCGGTCACAAGATGTCTTAGGGTGTCGGACGCACCGGGCTCTCCATGGGTTACGAAAATCTGCCGCGGAGAGGACCGGAAACCTTCAAGCCATCGCAGCAGTTCGCCCTGGTCGGCATGGGCCGAAAGCATGTCGAGCTGCGCCACCTCGGCGCGGATGGGGATGTAACTGCCGTGGATTTTCAGTTCGGTCGCGCCATCGCGCAGGGCCGCCCCCCGCGTGCCGCCAGCCTGAAATCCTGCGAGGATGATCGTGTTGCGGTGACTGGGGGCATAGTGTTTGAGGTGATGCAAAATCCGCCCGCCGGTTGCCATGCCGCTCGCTGAAATTATGATCTTCGGCATGGCGCTGCGATTGAGCTGCTTGGACTCTTCGGCTTCGCGAACATATTCGGCAATTCCGCATGCATCGCGGCATTGCTTTTCGGTCAGGCGGTGTTCGCCGAGATGGTCACAGAAAATCGAGCTGGCGTTTACCGCCATGGGGCTGTCGAGATAGATCGGGATTTGCGGCAGTCTGCCTCGCTGCCGCAACTGACCGAGATGGTAGAGAAGCGTCTGCGCGCGGCCGATCGCGAAGGAAGGAATGATGACCGACCCGCCGCGCCGGACCGTTCTTCCGACTACGTCTTCGAGCACACTTTCAGGGTCGGCCTCGCCATGATGGCGATTGCCGTATGTGGACTCGGTGACGATGTAATCAGCCTCGGGAACTACCACAGGATCGACCATCGTCGCGCTGCCGTAGCGTCCGATGTCACCCGAGAAGACAATCTTCATATCGTCGCATTGCAGCTCGATACTTGATGCGCCGAGAATATGGCCCATCGGCCGGAAGATCGCCTTGCAATCGCGCGTAACTTCGACCGGCTCCTGGAAGGGCACAGGCCTGAATGACTTCAGCGCGGCTTTCGCATCGGCCTGGGTGTATAGGGGCCGAGGCGACTTGTGCTTGCTGTACCCTTTCCTTTTCGCATAGCGGGCATCGGCCTCCATCAAATACCCGCTGTCGGGAAGCAGCAATTCGCACAGTTTGAGCGTTGCGTGCGTGCTCAGCACGGGCCCCTTGAACCCGTCGCGTATCAGAGCTGGAACGTAGCCCGAATGATCAAGGTGGGCGTGCGTGAGAAGGACCGCATCGATTGACGCCGGATCGACCGGAAACGGCTTCCAGTTGCGCTCACGAAGCTGTTTGAAACCCTGAAAGAGCCCGCAATCGATGAGGATCCTGTGATCAGGCGTCTGAAGAAGATACTTCGATCCGGTGACCGTACCCGCTGCTCCGAGAAAACTTAGCTTGTAGCTCACCAGACCTCTTCCCTGCCAATCGGATAGATTAGTAACCCCCAACAGACGGGAGCACGTGGCGGAAATTACAGTTCAACCGTCCGAACTTACCGGAATCCGCAGGCAGGATCATCCGTTATGGGAAGTATCGGCGAAAAGCCGCCACCCGGGGTTCGCATATTTGTCGCCTGGCCATGGTAGAGCCGTGCCGCGCGCAACAGTATTTCTCCGGCATAGGTATAAAGCCGCACATCCACTTTGAGCTCGACGATATCCGTCTCAAGGCGGACCTTGCGCGTGCTCGGAGGCGTAAACCGCTGCGCGACATAGCCGCCCTCAACGATCTCGGACCAGACCCGCTTCGTCAGCTTCGCTCCGCGATAGGCGGCCTTGCTGCCATAACCGCGGGCAGGTTTGAAAAACCAGTCTCGCCGTTCGGACCAGAATTTCTCGGCGTTAAAACGATCGACGATTGCTGTTTTCGGCACCGCGGCGAGGATCACTTTTTTCTCGCGTTCGCTCAAACCGCACGAAGCCAGCCAATCCGGATCGGAAAGCAGGCAGAGGTTCCGCTTGTCGGCATAGAGCGCATGGATATGCGGATTTGGCGAGAGCACGACGCGGCCTGTCATATAGGCTTCCCGAAGGGTCCGGCTCTCCGGGCGATCGAGCGAGAAATCGACCAGGCGATTATACACAAGATCGATTTTCCTGCCCTCGAAGAGTAATCCGGCGGGGGACAGCTCGAGATCCTCGGGCCCGGCGACCACCGCTTCATATCCGTGCTCCTGCAACAGGGTCCTTGCTGCGAGAAATTCGGGAAAAAGCGGCTGTCCTTCAGGATCATCATCGACGATGGCGATGGATTCGAGCTCACCGGCACGATCCTGCGCATGCCACTCCTCCTCGAACATCCGGGCAATTCTTGTCCGAAACGTGTCCTGTGAGATGTCTGCGGCCAGAGCCGGTCGTGTTTCCCTGCAGCATTGGGTTTGCGCATCGGCAAGCAAGGCGTTCAGAAAAGCGCCGCCGGCATTGGTGTTGATCTCGATGAGCCGCGGACCGTTGGCGGTGAGATGGAAGTCGTAGCCCATAAAAACCCCTTTGGGCCCGAAATCTCGGGCGGCTGACGAAGGCGCCCAGCCCATGACAACCGAGCGGAAGGCGGGGGTTTTGGCGACGGTCTCGATGGCCGCGACAACCTGCGTCATGGCCGAAAGCGTAGCTGGATCGATGAATACCGGGGCAGCGGCAAAGAGGGTCGATTGCGATGCAAGGAGGGTGTCGCCGGCTCCGCTCTCGCCGAGTTCCGTATCGAGGAGGGTCGCCAAACGCTGCCGGTCGAGCGTTACGCACATGCACTCGGCATTGGCCCAGTCCGCCGCCTTCCCTTCAGCCTGTTCTGCAGCACAGCTGTCGGTCTTGTCATCGCATGGCATCATTCGGTTCCATCAATAATGGGCAGATAAAGCACTTCGCCCAGTGAGGAGTTGCGCTTTTTCGCTGTCTCGGCGAGACTCGGATATGCCGAGAATCTCTTTGCCAGACCAGCTTGCCACGCATGAGGTGCTCAATCAGCCTCCACCCCTTGTGGATTTCAACGCCTTCGAGCTCGACGTTCCTCTGCAAAGCGCACTCGAACGAAACGGGGCGGCTGCGCACCGCGACCAGCTTGCTGTATTTGGCAAACGCGTCGGCAGTTTCGAGGCGCTCGAATGGGGGCGCCTTGCCAACGAAAATCCGCCAAAGCTGAAAACCTTCGACCGCTTCGGCCACCGGATCGACGAAGTCGAGTTTCATCCCGCCTACCACCAACTCATGCGCCTCGGTCTTGAATCGGGCGTGTCGGGGGCGGCCTGGACCGCCGAACAGGCGGGTCATACGCTGCACGCTTCGCTCCTCTACCTCATGACCCAGGCCGACGCGGGCACGGCCTGCCCGATGTCGATGACTTACGCGGTCGTTCCCGCGCTCCGCGCCGAACCGGCCGTAGCCGCTGAATGGGAGCCGCGCGTTACCAGCGGCCGATATGACCCGCGGTTTATCCCGGCGGCTGAGAAGACTGGCGCGACAATGGGCATGGCGATGACCGAGAAGCAGGGCGGTAGCGACGTTCGCGCGAATACTACACGCGCGCATGCGCTCGGGACGGGGGAATATGAGCTGATCGGCCACAAGTGGTTCTGTTCCGCCCCGATGTCCGACGCCTTTCTGACCCTCGCCTACGCAGAAGGCGGTCTGACCTGCTTTCTCGTGCCGCGCTGGCGCCCCGACGGGACCCGCAATGCCATTCACATCATGCGGCTCAAAGACAAGCTCGGCGACCGCTCCAACGCCTCGTCCGAAATCGAATATCACGGCGCCTGGGCCCAGCGTGTCGGGGAAGAAGGTAGGGGCATACGGACCATCATCGATATGGTGCAGGGTACACGGCTCGACTGCATTGCAGGGTCCGCCGCGGGAATGCGTGCAGCTCTTACGCAAGCCGCATGGCATACGCGGCACCGCACGGCCTTCCAGCGCCAATTGGCCGACCAGCCCGCCATGCGCGGTGTTCTCGCCGACCTCGCGCTCGAGGTCGAGGCCGCGACGGCGCTGATGATCCGCATCGCCTCGGCGTTCGACGCTGCGCAGGCCAGCGACGAACGCGAAGCGGCCTTTGCGCGCCTCGCGACGCCGATCGCAAAATATTGGGTCTGCAAACGTCAACCCGGCTTCGTCTACGAAGCGCTTGAGTGTCTTGGCGGCGCCGGCTTTGTGGAAGAGGGGCCCATGCCGCGCCTTTTTCGGCAGAGCCCTCTGAATGCGATCTGGGAGGGGTCGGGCAACGTGATCGCGCTCGATGCCCTCCGCGCGCTTACGCGGGAACCGGGGGCGTGGGAAGCCCTGCGCGCGGAACTTGGCCTGGCGCAGGGCGCGCATCCGCTGCTCGATGCGGCCATCGATCGCATCGACGGCATTCGTGTCAATGGTGTTCCCGCGGAATCCGAAGCGCGCGCCTTCGTCGAGACGGTCGCGCTCGCGCTGGAAGCAGCCTGCCTTCGCGATGCACCATCTGCCGTTCTCGCCGGGTTCTGCGCGACGCGGCTCGATCCCGACAACCGTGCGTTTCTTCATGGCGCTGCGAGTGCTTCGCTTGACACCGACCGGCTGTTGGCCCGTGCCCTGCCAAGCGAATGAGGCGTCGGACGCTCTTGCAGTGAAGGACGCTTCTTCGGCATCAAGGCCTGACACTCAGCCAGGTGCCTGACCGGGAACAAGCGGGGCGGGGGCCTCTTGGGCGGAGTCTCCAGGCGTATAGCTGTCGAGGCGGGTGCGTTTGAGCAGCAGGGCATTGACCGCGACAAGGACGGAACTGCCGGACATGGCGATTGCTGCGACAGCGGGACTAATAATGAACGGATAGAAGACACCGGCGGCGGCGGGAAAGGCGATGACGTTGTAGGCGACCGCCCAGAACAGGTTCTGATGCATCTTTCGCAGCGTCGCACGCGACAGCTCCACCGCGCCGACAACATCGTAGGGATCACTTCGCATCAGCACGACGTCTGCGCTTTCCATGGCCACATCGGTACCGGCCCCGATCGCAAAGCCCACATCGGCCTGGGTCAGGGCAGGCGCATCATTGATGCCATCCCCGACCATTCCGACTCTTTTTCCTTGCGCCTGAAGCTCTTTCACCTTGTCGGCCTTCTGGCCGGGAAGCACATCGGCGAGCACGATGTCGATACCCAGTTCCTCGGCCACGCGCCGCGCGGTACCCTCATTGTCGCCGGTGAGCATGGCGACCTCGACGCCCTTGTCATGCAGCCGGGCAATCGCGGCCTTGGCCGTCGGACGCGGCGCATCGGCGATCGCGATCAGGCCTACAAGAATCCCCTGGTGAGCGACATGGACGACCGTGCGGCCCGCTCCCTTGAGTTCCTCGGCCTTGTCAGCCAGCCCTCCCAGTGAGATTGATTCTTCGTCCATCAGCCGGCGGTTGCCGAGGAAAACGGTATCGCCGTTGACGTCCGCCTGCGCCCCTCTCCCGTCGCGGTTGAGAAAATCGCGCGCTTCGGGGATCTTCAGTCCTTCGGCCTTGTCAAGGATGGCAAGGGCGAGCGGATGCTCCGATCCCTTTTCGACCGCAGCGGCCAGTAGCAACACCTGTTCGGGCATGCGGCCCTCGGCGGCCACGATATCCACGACGCGCGGTTCGCCCATCGTCAAGGTGCCGGTCTTGTCGAAGATAACGACATTGAGCTTTGTGGCGTCTTCCAGCGCCGACGCGTTCTTGAACAGAATGCCGCGACTTGCGCCGAGCCCGGTGCCGACCATGACCGCCATCGGTGTGGCCAGTCCGAGCGCATCGGGGCAGGCGATCACGAAGACCGTGATTGTCAGGGTCACGGCAAACAGCAATGTCTCACCGATCCACCAGAACCAGACAGCAAACGTTCCGAGGCCAATGACGATCGCGATCAGAACAAGCCATTGCGACGCGCGGTCGGCGAGCAATTGCGCGGGCGCCTTGGAATTCTGCGCCTCCTGCACGAGCTTCACGATTTGCGCGAGCGCCGTGTCAGCGCCGACCTTGGTCGCCCGGTAGCGGAAACTGCCGCTCTTGTTGATGGTCGCTCCGATGACCTCGTCACCGGGTCCTTTTGCGACCGGCATGGATTCGCCGGTCAGCATCGATTCATCGACTTGGGAGCTGCCTTCCAATACCTCCCCGTCTACGGGGATCTTGTTGCCCGGGCGGATGAGCACGGTGTCGCCTTCAAGGACGTCGGCCGTTGGGATTTCCTGCTCCTCGCCATCGCGCAGAACGACCGCCATTGGCGGGGCCAGGTCGAGCAGAGCCCGGATCGCCGCCGACGCGCCCGCGCGCGCGCGCATTTCCAGCCAGTGCCCGAGGAGGATGAACACGAGCAGGATGGCGACGGCCTCATAGAATTGCACGCCGGGAAAGAAAAATGTCGATCCGACGCTGAAGAGATAGCCGGTGCCGACCGAAAGCACGACAAGCACGGCCATATTGAGAATGCCATTGCGAAGGGCGCGCCATGCAGCGACCACAAATGGCCAGACCGGATAGAGCACGGCCGCGCTCGCCAGGCCGAACAGAAAAAGCTCAAGATTCATGCCGAACGGCGGGGCCGGAGGAGTGAAAAAGCCGCCCATCGGGGAGTAGATGAAAATCGGGATCGTGAAGATGAAGGCAATCCAGAAACGGTTGCGCATGTCGCGTACCATCTCCTGCATGTCCATGCCTGCCCCGTGGCCCATTTCCTGGGCCATTTCGTCCTTCGCCCCGCCTTGGCGGTGGTCGTGGTGAACTGCCTGTTCTCCCCTGCTGTCCGCACCGCGCCCCGGTCCCCTGCCGGATTCCGAAAGATTTGCTTCCGCCGGTTTGCAGACATGCTTCGGCATGATGCCGCCACGGCAGCGGAAACCGCAGCTTTTGATCAGGCTCTGAAGCCGCGTCCCATCGGTCTGCGCAGGGTCGTATTCCACGGTCACGCTGCCCCCCGCGGGGTTTGCAGTGGCCCGGCTTACGCCGGCTTCATGCCGCAGCTGCTTCTCCACGCCGAGGTGATCGAGTTCTTCAAAGAGATTTCCGACTTCTAAAGTGAGTGTTGCCAAAGCGAATTCCCTCTAGGCTGAACCATAGTGCTTCTGGATCAAGACGGTAATGAGCGCTGGCTCTTACAGTTGCTTGCCTGCCACCCTAACCCTCGCTGCGCGCTCTGAGTTCGGCATAGAGCCGCTCGACATCGCTGCGCTTGCATAGCGAAGTTCCTGGTGTAAGCGCCGTGGCAGCGCCAGCTGCCATGCCGTAAAGAAAGGCCGCCTCGGGCGCGTCGCCTGCGGCAAGGCGAACGGTCATTGCGGCAAGGAAGCTGTCTCCCGCACCGACGGCGCTTTGTGCATTGATCTTCGGTGCGGCGTGCATCACGGTCTTCTCGGGCGTTACAAGCATGGCGCCATCGCGCCCCAGAGTGAGAGCGAGCATGTCGAGGCCATTATCGCGCACGATGGCTTGGGCCGCCGTTTCCTGCTCTGCCGCGGTCGCCAGCCTTCGGCCGACGAGCGTTTCGAGTTCGCCTAGGCTCGGCTTTGCCAGGTGAACGCCGCCACCAATGCCATGCCGCAGAGCGTCTCCAGAACTGTCCAGCACCAGCTTGATGCCTCGGCGCTGGCAAATCGCACCGACGACGGCGTAGATATCGCTACGCAGCCCGCGCGGAAGACTCCCGCTTGCCACGAGATATTTGCAATCGAGCGTTTGCAGCGCTCGCAGGACGACTTCGCAGTCGCGTTCGGAGACTTCCGGACCCTGCGGCACGAAGCGAAATTCGAGATTGGTGGACCGTTCGTAGATCGCGTGGCTGATCCGCGTGGAGCCGGAGATCGAGAAGCGTTCGGCACGCACCCTTGCTTGCTTGACGAGCTCCTGCAGCACGCCGCCTGTTGCTCCACCTGCAAGGTAAAGCGCGTAGGACTGGCCGCCGAGTTCATTGATGACGCGCGCAACGTTGAGACCGCCTCCGCCAGGGTAATAATGCTCATCGAATGTGCGGATCTTGTGCATCGGCTTCACCACCTCGGCCTGCGCCGCGCCATCGATAGTCGGGTTGAGCGTCAGGGTGGCTATCATGACGAGGGGATCCTTTGTCGTTTTTACGGTCTCCCCGGTTAAGACGCGGCAGGATACGCAGCCTTACGCCGCCATGATCCGCTCGTATGCCTGTCTGGTTTCGTCGGCGCTCGTCAGGCTGAGCCGCCCGTGTAACCTTGGCGACGCCAAGGCGTCTGTCCTCGCAGGCGACGCGCGAAAAATCAGAGAAATGGTGCAAGATTTGATCCTCCCTTCAAGACGCGATCGCGACCCTGAGCTATTTGTGAAGATTTTTGGAAGCGGTGTCCGGACCCTGGTGTTCGTTGCGGGGCTGGGTGGGACCACGCGATATTGGGAGACGCGGGTAACCGAGCTTGCGCAAGAGCATAGAATTGTGCTCGTCGACCTCTTGGGCTTCGGACGATCGCCCAAGCCCTGGGTGAAGTATAGCGTCGAACGGCATGTCGATGCCCTGCGGCGCGTTCTCGCCCCTCTCGGGCCGGTAACGCTCGTTGGCCATTCGCTGGGCGCTTTGATTGCCGCAGCCTATGCGGCCAGACATACCGAGACTGTCGAGCGCCTCGTCCTCATCAGCTTGCCTCACTTCGGATCGCAGGACGCGGCGTATACATATATGCGCCAGGGACCGGTTAAAGGAGGGCTCATATACACCAACGTCCTGTTGACCATGCTAGCCTGCATCATCACGCGCCGCCTGTTAGGGAGAATCCTGCCCTATCTCATTCGAGATATTCCGCGCGAGGTCGTCGAAGACCTTGTCAAGCATACGTGGAGGTCATCTACCTCGTCGCTATGGGATGTTGTCTATCGCCATGACGTTGCGGACGACCTGAGAATTCTAGAGCCCGTTCACAACGTGCTTTGTATTCATGGGAGCGATGACATCATGGCACCGCTTGCGCCGGTAAGAGCGCTGGCAGAAGCTTTCTCGAATGTGCAGCTTTGTGTCCTTGAGGGGCTCGATCATCACCCCTTTCTGCGCGAGCCGGAAAGGTGCTGTGAGCTTATCGCGAGCTTTGCCGAGCAAGCGGCGCGAGAAGCCATGTTGCCGAATGGCTGAGCCCGCCTGACTCCTTTGGCCCCGGACGGGGAGGGCCGAGCCGCGCTGATGCGGGCCGAGGGTGCCTCTGCGCCGATCTCCGCCGTAATCGCCGGCCCTCTTTCCCGTCCGATAGACGAGACGCAGTCTGGCGCTGCTTACGGCCGAGCGGAGGGCGACATTACATTCAGCCTATTTCTTGCAGCGCTTTCGCCCCTGCTCGCGGTTCTGCTTTTCCTTGTCGGTCTGCGGATGCCCGCATCGCGGGCCATGGCACTGGCCTATATCGTAACCGCCGCTGCCGGCTATTTCCTGTGGCACATGGCGCCCCGCACAATCCTGGCCGCTTCGATCGAGGGTTTGGCGATCGCGGCCTCGGTCTTGTGGATCATCTTTGGTGCGATACTTCTCTTGAGGCTCCTTACCGAAGGCGAGGCGATGGCCCGGATACGCGAAGGATTCGCGGCCATATCGCCGGAACCGCGGGTCCAGCTCATCGTCATCAGCTGGACCTTCGGTGCTTTCCTCGAAGGCGTCGCCGGTTTCGGCACACCGGCCGCCATTACCGCTCCGCTGCTTGTGGCGCTTCGTTTCACACCCATGGCAGCCGTGTCGCTTGCACTGATTGCCAATAGCAGCCCGGTTGCCTTCGGTGCGATCGGTACGCCGGTGGCCATCGGGCTGCGCGAAGGACTCCGTCAACCTGCCGCAAATGGCGGGCTCGATAATCTGATCGAAAACTCGGCGCAGATGGCAGCTGCAATTGATCTGACTACCGGATCGCTCGTCCCGTTCGCGCTCATCCTTATCTATTCGCGGTTCTTTTCCAAAGAACTAAGCTGGTCCAGTGCGCTGGGCTATTGGCGGTTCGCTCTGTTTGCCGGTCTGGCTTACACCATACCTGCCTTTATCGTCAGTGCGACGCTAGGACCGGAACTTCCCGCGCTTGCCGGCGCGCTTTGTGCCATCGTGCTCGTGGTACCAGCAGCACGGCACGGCTTTCTCATGCCCCGCTCGAGCGGGGCTGATCCGGGTGCGCCGATTGCCGTAGAACCGTCACGCGTTACACTGAAGCGAGCCTGGGCACCCTATCTCTTGCTCGCCGCGCTCCTTCTCGTGAGCCGCGCAGATCTGTTGCCGGTTAAACAGGTCATGCAGGATGTCTCGTTTGCCTGGCTTTCGGTCTTGGGGACACCGATCAACATTGCGATTGCGCCGCTATATTTGCCGGGTTCGATGTTTTTGATCGCGGGTCTTTTGGCCGTCTTCCTTCTGCCTCTCGACCGTGAGCGGCTCCGCCGCGCTGGCCGGGACACATTGAAAATTACGGTCGCAAGCGCGGTGACGCTGGCGGCGGCGGTCCCGATGGTGCGCGTCTTTGTGCATTCGGCAATCAATTCAAACGGTCTGCCGAGCATGCCAATGGCGCTTTCAGTTCTTGCGGCCGATGCCGCCGGACAGAACTGGCCGGTGATTGCACCATTCATCGGAGCGCTGGGCAGTTTTCTCTCAGGAAGTGCGACCTTCAGCAATATGACATTTGCGCTGTTTCAGTTCACCGCAGCCAATCAGGCCGGACTGCCACCGGAAACCGTCCTTGGCGCCCAGATCCTTGGCGCTAGCGCGGGGAACATGGTGTCGGTAGTCAATGTGGTGGCAGCTGCAGCCGTCGTCGGCCGTGTCGGGCGCGAGGGAGAGATCATCCGGGTCACGCTCGTACCCATGCTCGCCTATACTGCTGCCGTTGGCCTTGTCGCCGCTGCCGCAATCGGGTTGGCACGATGATCGAGCATGTGCTGCATCTCATTCTCCTGTTGCTGGCGGCGAGATCCTTCGGCGAGATCGCAACGCGCATTGGCCAGCCCGCGCTGGTGGGGGAGATAGGTGCCGGGCTAGCACTGGCGGTTTTGGCGGCTTCCCTCAACGCCCCGTTTCTCGCCGAATTGTCGCGCAGCGCCTTTCTCGATCTGACCGCCGAATTCGGAATTTTCTTCCTGCTGCTGCTTGCCGGCCTTGAAATTGCCCCCGGAGAGCTGTTCAGACATTCGGGTCGCTCGGCTGCCGTTGCGCTCGGGGGCGTGCTGTTGCCACTCGCCCTGGGCCTGGCCCTTGCGTGGTGGGTGATTCCCGACAACCCGATGAAATTTGTCCAGGCTCTGCTGGTGGGCGTTGCATTGTCAATTTCTGCGGTCCCGGTCGCCATCGGCGTGTTCATGGACCTCGGCATGGTCCATACGCCAACCGGCCGTACGGTGATCGCCGCTGCAATTCTCGACGATATCATCGGACTTGTGCTGCTCGCGATCTTGACCGGCGCAATTGCGGCAGGTTCCGTCCCGGGGATTGGGGCGATGTTGCCGCTGCTTGGCAAAGCCGCGCTGTTCTTCCTCATTGTCGCTGGCACGGGCTATTTCGGAGCGCCGAGGATCGCCAATCTGATCTCGCGGCTTCGGATCCCCGCCCCTGAATTTACCGCGCTCATTCTGACAGCGTTGGGGTTTTCAGGGTTGGCCGAAGTGCTCGGAATGGACTTCATCATCGGAGCCTTTGCTGCCGCCCTTCTGTTCAACGCCAAGAGCCTGGGTCAAGCCTCTTTCGCGCGCCTGAAAGCAGCGGTCAGCGATCTCACGATGGGCTTGCTGGCCCCGCTTTTCTTCCTTTCGATCGGCATTCGCGTCGATTTCGCGGCCCTTGCCATCATTCCTGGCATCGTGCTGGCGCTGATCCTAGCCGCACTTGGCGGCAAGATCATCGGCGCAGGGATTCCTGCTCTGCTTTCTGGTCTCACCCGCAAAGAGGCGCTTGGGGTCGGGTTCGGCATGAGCGGCCGCGGAGCGGTCGAACTGATCATCGTAAGTATCGCCTTGGAAGCAGGGCTTTTTGATTATCCCGACCCGGTCGTTGCCAATCTCTTCTCAGCTCTTGTGCTGATGGCGCTCGTCACCACGATTGTCACGCCCATCGGACTGCGCTGGCTTTTTCGCGATCGGGGGTAGAAAGCCTGTAATCGGCCGGGCTGAAAACCGTCTCACCATATGGACGATGCTTCGGCGGCGACGGGTAAGATTTAGCCGCCGCTCGAGGCAACGTCCACGTTCGACCACTGCCGAGCACCGCTCGCGAATGACCCGGAGATTTCGATGCCCGACGCCCTTATTGCCTGGTTTGAGGATATTGGACGCGGCGACGTCGCCATGGTTGGCGGAAAGAATGCTTCGCTCGGTGAGATGGTCGGCGCGCTGTCGAAGCGCGGTATCAGAGTGCCGGGAGGCTTCGCCACAACGGCGCAGGCCTATCGGCACTATATCGCGGCCAACGGCATTGAACCCGAAATGAGGCGCTGGATCGAAGCGCTCGATGCCGGGCGCGCCTCGCTTCAAGTGGCAGGTGCTGCGATCCGGCATGCGTTTCTGGAAGGGGCGTTTCCACCGGAGATCGAGGCGGCCATCGGTGAAGCCTATGACGCTTTGTCTGCGCGCAGCGAACAGGATGCGGTCAGCGTCGCGGTCCGCAGCAGCGCGACAGCGGAGGATCTTCCCGAAGCGAGCTTCGCCGGGCAGCAAGAGACCTTTCTCAATGTCACCGGGAAGCGCGCACTTCTCGATGCCTGCAGGCGCTGCTTTGCCTCGCTCTTTACCGACCGGGCGATCAGCTACCGTCAGGCACAGGGTTTCGACCATATGGATGTTGCCCTGTCGATCGGAGTGCAGCGCATGGTGCGCTCGGATCTCGCTGGATCGGGGGTCATGTTTTCAGTCGATACCGAAACGGGTTTCCCCGACGTGATCGTGATAAGTGCCGCCTGGGGGCTTGGGGAGACTGTCGTCCAGGGCTCGGTCGATCCTGACACCTACCGTGTCTTCAAACCCTTTCTCGAACGTACAGATACGGTTCCGCTTATCGAGCGCAGTCTTGGGGCCAAGGAGCGCAAGATGATCTATGCGACCGGCGGCAGCGTCAGGACGTTGACCAAGAGAACCACGCGCCGCGAACGCGAGACCTTCGTCCTCTCCGATGACGAGGTACTTGAGCTGGCGCGCTGCGCCAAGACCATCGAAAAGCATTATGGTCGCGCGATGGACATGGAGTGGGCGAAAGATGGTGCAACCGGCGAACTCTTCATCGTCCAGGCCCGCCCGGAAACGGTTCAGGCGGGCAAGGCAGCGGGAAGACTGACTACCTACAGGTTGAAACAGCGCGCCGAACCGCTGCTTACGGGCGCGGCGGTCGGCGAGGCGATCGCCACCGGGGAGGTTTGCGCGATCCGGGACGCCTCGCAGATCGAGGCTTTTCGAGATGGTGCAATCCTTGTGACAGGCATGACCGATCCGGACTGGGTGCCAATCATGAAGCGCGCAGCGGGTATCATCACTGATCACGGCGGAACTACCAGCCACGCAGCGATCGTCAGCCGCGAACTCGGCGTGCCGGCCATCGTTGGGACACAGACAGCGACGCGCACCCTGCAGGACGGGCAGCCCATCACCCTGTCATGCGCGGAAGGCGACCGCGGTGCGGTCTATGAAGGGACGCTCGAGTTCGAAACCATCGAGTTCGACCTGGCGGATCTGCCCGAGACCGAAACCGATGTGATGCTGAATATCGCGAGTCCGGCCGCCGCCATGCGCTGGTGGCGCCTTCCCGCGCGCGGAGTAGGCCTCGCGCGGATGGAATTCGTGATCAACCACCTGGTCAAAGTTCACCCGATGGCGCTCGTCGCCCCGGAGAAGGTCACGAGCGAGGATGCCAGGCGCGCGATCGCCGAGCTTACGCGCGGATATGCCGAGCCGGCCGACTATTTCGTCGACACGCTTGCGCTCGGCATAGCAAAGCTCGCAGCTCCGTTTCATCCGCAGCCGGTGATTGTCCGGCTCAGCGACTTCAAGACAAATGAATATGCTCATCTTCTCGGAGGAGAGGCCTTCGAACCCGATGAGGAAAATCCGATGATCGGATGGCGCGGCGCCTCGCGCTATTACAGCCCCGGTTACAAGGCGGGTTTCGCGCTCGAATGCCGCGCCTTACGCCGCGTACGCGAGGAAATTGGTTTTGAAAATGTCGTCATCATGGTGCCATTCTGTCGCACGCTCGCCGAAGCCGATAGAGTTCTCGAAGTGATGGCGGAAAACGGTCTCGAACGGGGCCGAAACGGACTCCAGATCTATATGATGTGCGAGATTCCGGCGAACGTCCTGCTCGCGGAGGAATTTGCGCAGCGCTTTGACGGATTTTCGATCGGTTCCAACGATCTCACCCAGCTCGTGCTCGGGATTGACCGCGATTCCGAGCTTCTCGCCGATCAGTTCGACGAACGCAACGACGCGGTAAAACGGGCGATTGGCGAAGCCATCACCAAGGCGCACCAAGCCGGGATAAAGATCGGCATTTGCGGCCAGGCGCCGAGTGACCATCCCGACTTTGCCGGTTTCTTGGTCGCTTGCGGGATCGACTCCATTTCGCTTAACCCCGACAGTTTTGTTGCCGCAGTCAAGGTGGTCGCTCAAGCCGAGGCCATGTCGGATAAAGGCCGAGCACAACCGGCTGAGGGCTCGCGGATATGAAGGTCGTCATCTTCGAGGCCGAGGAATGGGAGGCGCGGGCGTGCCGTGCGCTCTCCGGCAATCACGAGCTCACTTGTGTCAAGGAACGGCTGACATCTGATAATGCGGCAAGATACAGCGATGCCGAAGTGATCAGCACATTCATCAACTCACGGCTTGATGCAGAAGTCCTGCGCCAGTTCCCCGAGCTGCGGCTGATCGCCACCCGCTCGACCGGCCACGACCACATCGATCTGGCCTGGTGCGCCGCCGAAGACATCGAGATCGCCAACGTTCCCGACTATGGTGATGTTACTGTAGCCGAGCACAGTTTTGCCTTGATGCTGGCGGCAGCGCGGCATCTCGTTCCGGCAGTCGAACGTACACGCCGCGGAAATTTTTCGCAGGATGATCTGCGCGGTATCGAGCTGCGCGGGAAGACCTTGGGCGTCGTCGGGACCGGTCGCATCGGGCGCCGCGCGATCGAGATCGCGCGCGGGTTTGGCATGAATGTCGTAGCCTTCGACGTCGATCCGGATGGCTCTGCGGCAGCAAATCTCGGCTTTACCTATTTGCCTTTCGCCGAACTCCTTTCCCAAGCCGACATCGTCACATTGCATCTGCCGGCAACCCCTCAGACCCAGGATCTCCTGTCCGATGCCGAGTTCGCTGCCATGAAGACCGGCGCGCTCCTGATCAATACGGCGCGCGGCAACATCGTCAGCGTTCCCGCTCTGGTGCGCGCGCTGGCGGAGGGGAAACTTCGCGCCGCTGGTCTCGATGTGCTCCCGCAGGAGCCGCTCGTCCGCGAAGAAGCAGAAGTGTTCCGCGGACCGCCGCTTGAGAAGGAGAATTTGGAGGCCCTCGTGGCCAATCATGTGCTCCTGCGCTTTCCGAACGTCATCGTGACCCCGCATGTCGCCTATAACACGCATGAGGCGGTCGCGCGCATCATCGAGACGACAATCGAGAATATCGAAGCCTTTGCAATGGGTTCGCCGCAGAACCTCATTGTTTAGGGGGTCAGTCGCTCGGTGTGCGGGCGGCGAATTCTGCCGCTTCGCGCGCCATTCGCTCCTCGATTCCGCCACCCCAGCCATTCTCCAGCGATGCCAGGCGCTCCATGGCCTGGCCTTTGTCAAACAGATAGAGCAGCGTGTCGCTTGCGATGGGATAGGCCGCTCCAGAGCCTCCGCCATGTTCGATTACCACCGCCACCGCATAGCGGGGCCGGTCTGTCGGCGCATAACCAATGAACAATCCATGATCGCGCAGCTTCCAAGGGAGAGAGGCATTGGAGCGGACGCCCCGGCGACGTTCGGCCATCGTGATGCGACGAACCTGCGCGGTGCCCGTCTTGCCCGCCAGCTTGATGTTCGCAAGGGGGAGGCGGGCGCGGGTTGCGGTGCCCCGGCCATTGACAACATCCTCCATTCCCTGGCGGACGATCGCAAGCATTCGGGGGTCAATTCCGAGCGGGGCGGCAGGCGCCACCTTTGCGGCTAGTAGCTTGGGATGGGTTTTCTCACCGGCGGCAAGCCGCGCCGTCATGACCGCAAGCTGCAGCGGGTTGGCGAGCAGATAGCCTTGCCCGATTGTCGCATTGACAGTGTCATAGGCTTCCCAAGGCTCGTTGTATCGACGCCGCTTCCAGGCCGGATCGGGGACAGTCCCATAATACTGATAGGGAACCGGCAGGCCTGAAAACCGCTCGCCAAGCCCAAAACGTCTGGCCATGTCGGCAATTGGCTGAATGCCCACCCGAATGCCCATGACATAGAAGTATATGTCACAGCTTTCTGCGATTGCCCGGTTCATGTCGACTACACCGTGGCCACTACGGCGCCAGCAATGGAACGTGCCGCCGGCAATGTTGATCCGGCCGGTACAAAGGACGGTTTCGTCTGGGTCGATGTTCTCATGCAACAAAGCCAGGGCCGTGATCGGCTTGATGGTCGATCCGGGCGGATAAAGACCCTGGAGGGTCTTGTTTCTGAGCGGAACGCGTTCGTCTTGCGACAGCATGTCCCATTCGAACTGGCTGATCCCATCCGAAAAGCTGTTCGGATCGTAGGCCGGCATCGAAGCCATAGCGAGAACACCGCCACTGATCACGTCGAGCACCACGACCGAGCCGGACTGGGTTCCAAGCCGACGGGACGCATAGGTTTGAAGCCCGCCATCAATGGTCAATTGTACGCTTTTACCTATAGTGTCGGATCGGACTGCGAGCTCGCGTACGACCTTGCCCGTGGCTGTCACTTCGGCCCGGCGCGCGCCGGGCTTGCCCGTCAAATCCTTCTCGAGCGTCTTCTCGAGCATATCCTTGCCGACTTGCATGCCCGGAACCATTAGCAAGGGATCGCCGGTTTTTTCATACTCCTCGCGGCTAGGGGCCCCGACATAGCCGAGCAAGTGAGCTGTCGCGGCTCCTGCTGGATAGTGCCGCGAAAACCCTCTCATCGGGGATACGCCGGGGAGGTCGGGAAGGCGTACATTTACAGCGGCATATTGGTCCCACTCGACATCGCTCGCAACCCGCACGGGCTGGTGATCCAATGCTTGTGCGAGGTCGCTCCTGAGGCGGTCCGTCTCATCGGCGCTAAGACCCAGCAGCTCGGCAAGCTGCTTCAGGACTCCGTCGGCGTCCTCGAGGCGATCGGGCAGGAGATCGATCATGAAGACCGATTTGTTGCTGGCGAGGGGGACGCCCGTGCGATCAAGCAGCAATCCGCGCCTCGGCGGGATCAGGCTCAGCTGAAGCCGATTGCTCTCGGAGAGCAGTTGCCATTTTTGGTTTTCGGCGATCGCAAGCCAAGCGAGCCGGCCTGCCAACACACCGCCGAGACCGAGCTGCAACGCGCCCAAGATAGCGGCCCGGCGAGAAAACTTCTGCTCCAATATCCTTTTGTTTGTTGGCTGTTTCGCCACAGACTGCTCCTGATTGCAGGGTTCCCGGTTTTGATCGCCCGTCTAGACCGGCTCCTGGTGCGCGCTGGCCTGCCCGGGCGGCACCTCATTCGGATAAACAGACGCATGGCGCGCTTGGTGATTACGAGAACGCCGCCGACGGCGAAGCTCGGAACAAATGGGTGTTGCCTCTCGCCATGAGATGCAGGATCATGTTCATGGGGGCGCAGGCCTCCTCGTCCTCATAGGGATCCGGGCCCTTTCGGCGGTCAGTCTAGGCCTCGTTCAGATTGGCGACTTCGGCCGTGAGGGACCGCTGTGCCTGCTCGACAAGAACACGATGATCGGTCGTAGGTGGGATCGGCGGGAGTATCGAAACGGTAATCGATCCAGGATGCAGCCGCATGCCCTGCCGCCAGAGCCGGCCGGCATCGTGGGCAACGATTACCGCGGGTATCGCCAGATTACGATAGAGCAGTTCCACTCCGCGCTTGAATTCGATGGGGCTTCCCGGCTGCTTGCGTGTGCCTTCGGGGAAAATGAGCACCGAGCGACCCGCCGCTACTTGCGCGCGGCAGGCCGCAAGCATTTCACGCAGCGCCCGCGCGGATTGAGCGCGATCGACCGGGATCATGGGGGAGTGCTTCAGGAACCATCCTATCACCGGCAGCGCCAGAAGCTCACGCTTGGTGACAATCGCCACGTCAGGGAAGAGAACGAGTGCGGCAAACGTTTCCCAGGCCGATTGATGGTTGGCGATGATGAGGACGGGACCCTCGGGCAGGTTAACGCGTCCCCTTTCCGTATAGCGGATTCCTGCCAGCGCAGCGAGGAGACAGAGAAGGCCGCGCGCCCAAATCCGGGTGAGCTGCCGAATGATCCGCGGCGGACGACCTAGAAGAACCAATAGCGGGATCAAGGGCGCAAAAAGGAGAGTCCACACCGCCGCCGACACTGCAAAGGCGAGACTTCGCATAGTGGTGATCAGGCGGCTCATCGGGCTTTCTAGTCTCGGTGCAGAGGATTTCTAAACGGGCTCATTCAAGAGACGGGTCGCCGCAGCTCGGCTTACAGGACGAAGCGCATCAGCGCGTTGTTTCCCGGCCAGAACCTCCCATCATCCGCCGAAACACCAAAGAAATTTGAGGGGCGGGGCCTCTCCCTGCGTATTCCAAGTAGGTGGAACTTCGGTGGGGAAGAACTCATGCTATTATCTTACGCCGCACAATCAGAGGATATTGTTGCCGAAGAGCAGGAGCGTTCCGAACCTTCGAGCCCACAAGAGACGAACAGAGAGATTATTGAGCGGGTTCTTGTTGATGATTATGTCATCATCCGCCGTCTTGCGCTCAAGCGTCTGCGCAACCGTGTCGCGGCGGATGATGTCCTTCAGTCCTTCTGCGTCAAAGCGCTTGAGCGCGCGCACCAGCTGCGCGATGAAAAGGCCGTCCACGGATGGCTGCGGCGTCTCTTCGAAACGACGCTGCTCGACCATTACCGGGCCTCGGCGCGGCTCAACGCCAAAACGACCCCGCTCGAACCCGGCGGTTCACCCTTGGAAGAAATCTTGGGAGAAAGTTTATCGGTCGATGAAAGCGAGGTGGTCGAGGAGGTATTGGCGACGCTTCGGCCAGCCTATACGCAAATCATCCGGCAAATGGACCTGGGACGGGAAGAGCCTTCGGCCATCGCTTCGCGCCTCCACATTTCGCCCAACAATCTCGCCGTAAGGCTCCACCGTGCGCGCGGCGCATTTCGCGATGCTCTGGCCGACACTCCTATTGCTTTGCAAGCTTGAGGAGCCGACGCGCTCGTGTGGGCGGGCAGAGACTTTGTCATGCCTATTCAGTGAGACCGAAACGAGGTCTGCGCTGTAATAGCAGGCGCGCTGCCGCGTCTATGTACATGCATGCGAGCTCTAAGGGTCGAATTGGCGGGACCATTTGGCTGCGTAAAAGCCCGAACCCGCCAAGCTCGTTGCCGCGGCGATGCCTCCAACCCCGCGCCTCGGCAGTGCGGCACGCCGTGATCCTCCCCCCTCCTACGGCGTGCCGCCATTGCCTTCCGACAAGCGGGAGCAAGACCGGTGTCTGATACGCTCGTGCTGTTACTCACGCTGGATTGGCTCGCGCGGTTTGCTATCTTCGCGGTGATCATTTTCAGCCGACCAGAGGTTGGCGCACAGGGCTGGCTGGCGCTGGTTCTCGTCTTCCCCATTCCAGCCATTCTCGTTGTCCTTTGGGCGTTCCGTCCGCTGGCAACGGCGCGCAGGCGTGCCCGTTTTGCTGAAGCGCGCAGGCAGCTCAAGATTGCGCGCCGCCAGATCCTGATGTCGCAGCACTGCTCACCGCCGCAGCTTCCCGCGCATCTTGTTCGGGCAGCGCAGCTCATCGAGCGGGTCAATTTGTTCCCTGCGGTGGGTGGAAACAACATCGAAGCGCTAGCGGATTATCAGGAAGTGATAGACCGTCTCGTGGCCGACATTGGTACTGCCCGGCACCATGTTCATCTCACGACCTACATCTTCTCCGACGATGCTGTGGGCAACCAGATCGTCGCGGCGCTCGTGGCTGCCGCAAGCCGCGGGGTTGAATGCCGAGTTCTGATCGATGCGCTCGGTTCCTATTGGTGGTCCCGCCGTATCATTCGAAAGCTCAGGAGCTGCGGGATAACGGTGCGCCGCGCGCTGCCCGTATCGCTTACGAACATGGAGGCCCTGCGGCCCGATCTGCGCAATCATCGCAAGCTCGCTGTGATCGACGGACGGCTCGGATATATTGGCTCGCAGAACGTCATCAGCGCCGAGCTACCGGGAGGTCAGCGCAGCAAGGAATTCGTGGTGAGGGTCAACGGACCCGTCGTGCTCCAGATGCAGGCGCTCTTTGCCAATGACTGGTTTTTGGAATGCGGCGATCTGTTGAGTGACGGGGCGCTCTTTCCGCATGAACGGTCCGCAGGGGCGGCGCACGCACAATTGGTGGCTGGCGGACCCGAATATCGGCGCTCTGTCATCCGGCTGCTCCTCGATGCGCTGGTGCATACGGTCGAACACCGGCTTGTCATTACGACGCCCTACTTCGTGCCGGACGAAGCGCTCCTGCTCGCGCTCGAAGGGGCCGCCGCCCGCGGTGTCGAGGTCTGCTTGATTCTGCCGAAGAAGGGCGACCATCGTCTGGTCGATCTGGCGCAGCGTTCTTTCTTCGATCGAATGCTGGAAGCGGGCATCGACATACACCTCTATCATCGCGGATTCTTGCACGCCAAGCATGTCAGCGTTGACGATGACCTCGTCCTTGTCGGTTCGATGAACATCGATTTGCGCTCGCTGGAGTTGAACGGAGAAGCCGGCCTCCTGATCTATGATCAGGACACAACCGCGCGCCTGCGCGAAGAGGAGGCACGCAACATTGCGGGGAGTGAGCGCTTGGTTCGCGCCGAATGGAATGCCAGACCTGCGCTTGCCCGCGCTGCGGAAAATGCAGCACGGCTCTTTAGCCCGCTATTATAGGATCAACTTTGCTTTGCACGGCAGACTTCGCGTCGCGCATCTTTGCCAAACACCCCGCCAGGATTTTCACGCGCTGGGAGGAGCGTTTGAATAGCTCCGGGCGGAATTCTCAGGCAGGGGAGGGGTGTTGTACATTGCGTCCAACAATGCGGACCCGAAGCTCGACTGTTTCGCCATTCTTCGGGAGTACAATCGCATTCCCGGCATGAGTTTTGCCATCAACGGTGAGCTCGACGTCGGCGCAGCCAAGCCCTTGCGGATCTTCGACTTTCACTGACACCAACCCGCCACCAACCCGCAGTGTCGCGCTGAAGCCGCCCCAGGTGGGCGGGATACAGGGGTTGACGACAAGCCGGCCATCGGACTGTTGCAACCCCAAGATGCTTCTCGTGGCGAGCTGCCATGCCCAGCCTGCGGCCCCGGTATACCAGCTCCAGCCCCCTCTGCCCGCATGCTGCTCACCCGCAGAAATGTCTCCGGCGACGGCGTAGGGCTCCAGGCGATAATGCTCAGCCTTCGCGTGATCGTCGGAGCGACCGGCAGGGTTTATCATGTTTAAGAGGGCGTAGGCTTTCTCGGGCTCCTTCGCCTGCGCAAAGGCCATGCCCAGCCACGCGGCCGCATGCGAATACTGCCCCCCATTTTCGCGTATCCCGGGAGGGTAGGCCTTTATGTAACCGGGATCGATCAGGCCTTCGTCAAACGCGGGCCAGAGCAGCTTTGCCAACTGGTCCTCCTGCGAAACAAGCAGGTCCCATGCGGACTGGAGGGCCTTGCTCACGCGCTCTTGATCAGCCGAGGCAAAGGCCGCCCATGACTGCGCGATCGAATCGATCCGGCAATCGTCGTTTCTGGCCGAGCCGATGGGCCGCCCGTCATCATCGAAGGCCCGCAAGTACCATGAGCCATCCCAGGCTCTCTCTTCCGCGCGCTGCCTTATCTCGGATGCCCGTTCTTCCCATTCTTTCGCCTCGTGCATCCGACCGGTCCGGCGGCAGATGTCGGCGAAGCCTTGCGCTGTGACCGTGATAAACCATGCCAACCAGACGCTTTCGCCATGGCCCTTCGCGCCGAGGCGGTCCATTCCATCATTCCAGTCCCCGGCGCCGATTAGCGGCAGTCCATGGGCCCCGACTGCCAGAGCGCGGTGCAGTGCGCGCTCGCAGTGCTCGAACAGCGAGCCGCGCCACTCGGTCGCATCGAATTGCGCATATCGATTGGCTTCGTCGGGGGCGAGTTCATCGGCATCGAGGAACGCGACTTCCTCGTCGAGGATATCAAGGTCACCGGTCGTCGTGACATAGATGCCAACAACATAAGGCAACCAGAGCAAATCGTCGGAAAAACGCGTTCGCACGCCGCGATCAGCAGGGGGGTGCCACCAGTGCAGAACATCGCCCTCTACGAATTGATGCTGCGCGCTTTCGAGGATGTGCGCGCGCGCGAGCGCCGGCGCCGTGTGGAGAAGCGCAAGAACGTCCTGCAATTGATCGCGAAAGCCGAAGGCCCCGCTCGACTGATAGAATCCCGTGCGCGCGAGAACACGGGACGACAGCGTCTGGTATAGCAGCCAGCGGTTGACCATGACGTCGAAAGCCGGGTCCGGGGTTGAGACCTGAAGGGCGCCGAGTGTCTCATCCCAGAAATTCTCCAGCGCTGTCATTGCCGTCTCTGCCTCGTCTGGCTCACGCCAGCGCTGGGCGAGTTCCATGGCCGCATGGTGGCCTGGCCCTTGGCCGAGCACGAACAGGATTTCTTCTTCCTCGCCCGGGCCAAGATCGAGGTGTATCTGATAGGCTCCGCATGTATCGCCGCCCGCGCATACGCTGTTGGTTAGACCCCATCGCCGAAGCGCCGCGGGATCCGCCGGGTCCCCACCCCTGCCGATGAATTCGCCGCGGTCGGTCGTGAAGCCGTGCGGTGGGCGGTTTGACGTGAGAAACGCCACCTGTCCGGCAAAATCGCTGTTCCAGCGGTTCGTTGCCGTGATGGTCTGCGTCTCGGTGTCAAAGTCGCAGACTATGTGCGGGCGTGCGATACTGGGAAGAGAGCCGAGCAGCCACTCGGCATAATAGGTTGCGGTTACGCGCCGGTGCCGGTCTTCGCAGTTGCGGATCTGCAGCCGAACGATCTTCACCGATGCATCAAGCGGTACGAACATTGTGAGCTGATGGTCCAAGCCGGCGAACCGTTTTGACCATTTGGTGTAACCCGCGCCATGCCTGACTTCGCAGGCAGCGGCATCGCCAACGGGAGCAGGCGTTATGGTCCATACCTCGCCAGTTTCCTCATCACGCAGGTAGAGTGTTTCGGAGGGACGGTCCGTGACCGGGTCGTTCGACCATGTTGTGAGGCGGTTCTCGCCGCTGTTTATTGCCCAAGTGTACCCCCCGCCGGCTTCGCTTACGAGCGCGCCGAAGTCACGGTTGGCCAGGATGTTGCACCACGGAGCAGGCGTTGCCTGCCCGGGTTCGACGAAGATGACATATTCGCGGCCATCCGCCGTGAACCCACCCAAACCATTGTCGTAGAGAAGGTTCGCTGAACGTTCGAGCGATGTCATCGAGGGATGCTGCGCAGCCCTTGTTGCAGAAAACAGCGGCAAGCGGTTTGGCACAGCGTGCGCTTCTTCCAGCTGGTCCTGCAAACTACCCCGTACGTCGTCGAGGGTGACACGCGCCGTGCTCTCCAGAAGGCGCACCCGATCCGCACCGATCTGGTCCGCGAAAACGATATGCACGCCGCCCTTGCGCCCAAGCAGCTCCGCCATCTGCGCGCGTTGCAGCGCCTCCCTGAGCTGGTCGAGCACCGGTTCGATGTAGGCTGAGCCGGCAAGCTGTAGGATCACCAGATCCACCTCCAGTCCGTGCCGCCGCCACAATCGGTGGGCGGTGAGGAGGACGGGCAGCAGGGTCGTGGTCTCACCGGCAGATCGCAGCAGAAGGATGGGGTGGTCGCCGGACACGCCCATCCCCCACAAATCCGCTTGTCCGAGCCTGTTTTCGTTCTTCGCCGCGCGCGTGCTCGATGCGGCGTTCCCCGGATAGATGAGAGCCGAAGCGAGCTGCTGCAAGATGGGCAGGTGTTCGGCTTCGATGTTCATGTGGGCCAGGGCGCGTGCATTTTCGGCTGCCGTATCGTGGGTCGCCCATTCGACCGAATCGAGAGTCGAATGACGCTCGGCCAGCTCGACGGCGGTTTCGCGCGACGCGGCCGCGACTGTCAGGAAACAGATTTCCCTGGTCTCGAACGGCTCCAGGTCGATGAGGTGTTGAAGAGCCATGACTGGGTCCAAGGTCCACCCTTGGGTGTTCTGCACGGTTTCGGTTGCCCCTGTTGGGGAGCGCAGGTTTTCATGACGCCTGATGAAGGCGCGCCGGTCGGTTTCGAAGCGGGCATTGCGAACCGGTCCCCCGCCATCGACCGCAAAATGAAGGAGCACCGGCGGCGTATCCCGTGGCGCGCGCGCGCGGCGCTCGAACAGCAGGCCACCAAGCGATGGGACATGCTCGCTCTTGATAAACAGTTTGCTGAATGCCGGGTGCCGCTCGTCCTCGAGCGGCTCGCCGAGCACGATCTCGGCGTAGGTCGTCACGCGAAGCTTGCGGTGACGGGAACTCTCGTTGATGAGCCGCAAGCGCCGCACCTCGATGTCGCTTCCCGCAAGAACGCCAATCTCGAGACGCGATGCAACGCCTTGATCGCGCCGGCGAATTACTGCCTGGTGCGCATGGCATGTGACCTCGTACTCTTCCGCTTCGGACCCGGTTGGTTCGAGCGTCGCCGACCATAGCCGTCCGGTGTCTTCATCGGCGATATAGATCCAATAACCGTCCGCATCGTGAGTGGCGTCCGCCACGAAGCGTGTCAGCGCCCGGTGATGCCAGCGCAGTCCGCCGCTACCGCTATCAGAGAGCCACGTCGATAAAGGCCCGTTTCCAAGCAGGAGCATTTGCGGCACGGATGCTTCGCGCCTGGGTTGCCATGACGCAGGCAGAGTGACGGGCGTTCCCCGAACCATGGAAATCGTGCGGTCGGCAAGCCTGTCAATTTCTGGCGGAATCTCGCGTGGCACCCGTTCGCTCAACAACAACATCGTGGGCCGCATTCGTGGATCTTCGGCGAAACGGCTAGCGAACCGGTCTGAGAACAGCGCATTGACGATCGCCGACAGGAGCATGCCTTGGTGGTGTGCCATATAAGCATTAACGGTCTGGGGACCGCTGCCCGGGGAGCGGTCAGGCGTGAAGTCGAGCGCTTCGACCAGGCCATATCGACCGCTGCCGCCCGATCGTGTCAGCAGCCTGAGGTTCGCTACTGCCTTCTTTGGTGCAACTGCCAGTGCAAGCGCAGTTGCGTAAGGCGCGACAACCATGTCCCGCGAGAGGCCCCGTTTCAAGCCAAGTTCGGGAACGCCGAACCCTTGATACCTGTAACGGTGTTCAGGATCGCGAGCGGAATATGCCGATTCCGAGATACCCCAGGGAACGCTCTGGGCTTGCCCGTAGCGCTCCTGGACGTCGACCACCATCCGCTCGCTCTCGCCCAGCAGCGTGCCGGTGTCCGGCTTGAGCAGCAGGCGCGGCATAAGATATTCGAACATCGAGCCGTTCCAGGAGATCAGCATCGCTCCACCCTCGACGCGCCGTAACGGGCGGCCCAGATGGAACCAGTGTTCTGGCGGAACATCGCCTTTTGCGATGGCGAAAAAGCTCGCTAGCCGTGCCTCGGAAGCGAGGAGGTCATAATAATGTGTATCGGGACGTCCCAGACTGACATTGATGCCAATGCGCAGGAGGCGCCGGTGCTCGTCATAGAGCGGCGCAAACTCCATTGAATAGGCCAACTCGATTGCTTGGTCTGCGAGGCTGGACAGTTGGTCAGCCGGGATACCGCCGTTCCCCAGGTCCCGGCACATCGAACGTATCTGGTACTGCAACCGATCGACGAGCACCTCGATGTCGACCAGATGGTTCGGCGCTGCCTTTTCGGACTGCTCGCCCAGACCAAGCGCTGCCTCCATCTCCGGGATCAATACCTCGCAGATATCCTGCAGGCCGGCCATCCAGTGGGCACGGTCTTCCTCGACACCCTCCAGGCGCGACCTTAGCTGGGTGATCCAACGAGGAAGCGCTGCATCCTCAGAGTTTTGCGCGACTTGTTCGATCAGATCGACCACATCGATCAGGCCGCGCCAGCGTTGCTCCTCCATACCTTCCGCACGCCGCGCCTCACGCAAGGAAGCAGCGTAGGCGAGCAGCGCCGCCGCGAGATTGCCGCTGTCCACCGTCGAGACATATCGAGGTTCCAGCGACGCGAGCGTTCTTGTGTCGTACCAATTGTAGAAATGTCCTCGATATCGTTCCAAGCGATCGAGCGTGGCGAAAAGGTTCGCCGTCCGCGCCGCGAGTTCTGCACGGCCGATGTAACCGAGGTCCCAGGCTGCGGCTGTCGATAGCATCAACATGCCGATATTCGTCGGTGACGTGCGCTGCGCGATTTCTGCATGCGGAGCGCCCTGGTAGTTGTCCGGGGGGAGCCAATTGTCTTCCGGGCCAGCGAAGGTCTCGAAGAAGAGCCAGGTCCGCCTCGCCAGGCCCCGCAGGAAGCGCCGGTCATCCTCGGCAAGCGGTTCCGCATCTTCGCGGCGTTCGCGGGCCATCGCCCAAGTAATTTCCGGCGCGGCGATCCAAAGAATGAGCAGCGGAAGGGATGCGGCCAAAGCGTCAGGTTTGATGGCGGCAAGAAGCGCCGCGAGAGCGACCGAAATGGTCGGTCCCAACCACATCTTGCGCCATATGACACCTCGCGCTCGGTTCGAGCGGATGTCGGTGGCGGAGTGCGCGGCGCTTGTCCATTCGAGGAGGTTGCGCCGGCTTGCAAAAAGCCTCCAGAGCGTGACCGCGATCGCACGAACCGACAATATGGCGTCATCGTGCAGATAGACGACGGCCAGAAACCAGCGGCCGGCCTGATCGCGCAATTGCGGCCACAGGCTACGCGATGTCCCACGCCGCCGTCCTGTCGCCAATCCGGTCACCAGATCGGTGAATACTTGACCTGCTGGCATGAAGAAGGCGAGCAGACTCCAGAACCATGCTTGCCCCGGCAAAATAAACCAACCCGAGACCACCAGTAAGATCGTTGCCGGGGCAACCAGGCTACGCCTCAGATTGTCAATAATTTTCCATCGGTCGATGGCGGCGATCGGATTTGGGGATCTTGTGCCATCTGATCGCCTCACCTTGCCTGCCAGCCATGGCAGGAGCTGCCAGTCCCCGCGGATCCAGCGGTGCGCGCGCCGCGCATATTCGAGGTAGTTCCCGGGAAAACTTTCGAACAGGACGATATCGCTGGCCAGACCAACCCGGCCATGGACACCCTCGAAGAGGTCATGGCTGAGAATGGTATTTTCGGGCACGCGCCCGGCAACGCTGCGATGGAAAGCATGGAGGTCGTAAATGCCCTTGCCGACGAAAATTCCAGCACCAAACAGGTCCTGATAGACGTTCGAGACAGCCCGGCTGTAAATGTCGATTGACGTATCGCCGGCAAAAAGTCGTGCGAACAGCGTTCGCGATCCACTCTGGGGCGAAATCTCCACCCGCGGCTGGATGACCGTATAGCCGCCAAGCAGCTTTCCCGTTTCCGGATCGATCCTGGCCTGGTTCAGTGGGTGGGCAAGCGTCCCGACAAGCTTTCGCACAGTGCCGGTAGGCAAGGTGGTGTCTGCATCGAGAGTGATGACGAAGCGAATATTGCGGGGTATTTCGCGCGAGCCGACATGTCGATGGAATGCTCCGCCATCGCCTTCGATGAGCATGTGATTGAGCTGCTCAAGCTTTCCGCGCTTGCGCTCCCATGCGAGCCAGCACCCTTGTGCTTCACAATATTGCCGAGGGCGCATCAGCAGGTGAAATGGCTCGCTTCCCTCGCTGCGATAGCGAGCGTTGAGCGCGAGAATTTCCCTTTCCAGCGCCTGCTCGATTTGCTTGTCCACGGCAATGCTTTCGCTCGCCGCGTCGGCGAGATCGGCCAAAAGCACGACGTCCACCATCGGATCGCCGTTCGAAAGCCAGTGGTTCTCCAGCTTTTCGATCAGGAAAGGCACTTCGTCCTCGCGGGCGATCACGACCGGGACCGCTATCAGCGTCGCGCAGTCCTCCGGCAGCCCGTCACCAAAGTCGAGTTTGAAAAGAGCTCGCGGCGGCAAGAGGCGCGTAATCGACCAATGCAAGAAAGTGATCGCGACAACCGAAGCGGGAATGAGCGACAAGGACAAGCCGGCGAACCATCCCGTCGCGCCTGCGTCAGCGGCGTCGAGATACATCGCTGGCAGCAAAAGGGCCCCGACAAGGAGCCCGATGAGCGAAACGAAGTAGACCGGGCCGGGATGGCGCAAGGCATAGTCCAGAAGGCGGGCCCGAGCCGGGAATACCGCTCCTGTCTGTTGCCGGAATGCCCTGCGCCCATCACCGCTGAGCCAGAATCCGACGTGATGAGATCGGTCGTCAGGCAAAGCGGCGCAGCTTGCTTGGATCGCCTCGAGTGCGACATCGGTCTCGGATAAATCGCCATATTCCGCCAGTTCTTCAACCGCGCGGCGATAGCGATCGCGGCTATCGAAATCCATCTGCCCGTAATATCCGGATGGATCGTTTCGCAAGATCTGTTCTACCGGACTTACGTCGTCGAACAAATCCTCCCACGAGATGGCATCAAGGGTACTGAGATTGGCGATCGCGCGTGCGACCCGTTCATTTGCTTCCAGTGCATGCGCCTCGCCTGCCCATGAGGTGGTCGCGACGGGCACGTCGAGCTGATCGCACAGCAGGGTCGACAAGGTTTCCACGAGGATCTCGACGCAAGCGATGCGAAGCATGGCCGGGAACGCCCAGAGTTCTCCGATGCGGAGCGGCGCCGTGCGCTGATAAGCGATCAGGAACCGGCTCAGGGCCGATGCCGAAACCTGCATTCGGCTCAGTTCGAGAAAACGGTGCGCGAGCACGAAGGCACGCGGGAAGCCAATGGTTTCTTCACCCTCGAGGGCTGGCAGTTTGCTATAGAAGCCGGTTGGCAGATCCTGTTTGATCTGCCTCAGCGCGCGGTGGACCACATAGTCATTGTCGAGCAACCATTCCGCCGCCTTGCTGGCTTCGGCCCCAGCCTTGGCGCATGCCAGGCAAGCCGCACGCAGCCATTCGAGGATGGCATCGGTTCCTCTGCGAGCGGGAATCTCTTGCGCTGCTTGCGCGGATATCCGGTCCTCCTCGGCAAACTGGATTGCAGCATGATCGAGCGCCGAGAAATCGCTATTAATGTCCGACATCAGCTGGCGAATTCAGTTTCCGCAGCGAGGGCCTCGAACATGAAGCCAGAGCGGCCCGGTTTGGCCAATGGAATCCGAAGGTCCGGTTGGACGATGAATGTCGGGCAAGGCGCACTTTTCGCCAGAGCGCCGGCGACACTTCCGTAGGGCGCGCTGGCAAGGTTGGTCTGGCCATGGGAAGCGACCACAACAAGTTCGATTTCGAGGCGGGATGCGATCAGATTGAGCCGCTCGCACGTTTCGCTGTCGGTTCCGAAATACACGGTAGCGTCGATGCCTTGCCGCAGGAGCCTCAACTTCCATGTTTCGAGATAGTTGCGTGCGCGCGCGGAGGTATTGCTCCTATCGGAACCGGCCTGTGTTTCGTGTGAGGGCAATTCGGCGGTTGGAGAAACAATGTGCGCCAGGATCACTTGCGCTTCTAGCGACTGGGCAAGCCTTGTGACAACCGGCAGCACGCTCTCGGAATTGGGCGATCCGTCAAGCGGCACCAGAAGTTTGCGGTACTCGGCCGAACATTTCCTTTCGCGTCCCGAAGGAAGTAGAAGCATGGATGCTGCGCCGCTTTTCAGCAGCCGGTCGGCGGTGGTGCCCAGGCCTGAATGTGGACCTCGCCCGCTATGCCGCGCGAGGACGAGGACCGACCCGCGATGACCCTCCGCCCAGTCTATCAGCCGTTCATGGGCGGTCCCCGGGAGAACAACGGGCAGCACATCCGAGACCGTCTCGCTGGCCTCCCCAATAAGCTCGCCTATGCCGTCGCGGCATTCGGTGAAGCGCAGGTTCCACTCGATCGGGTCGGCAGGAAGAACCCCATGCGGGGCCGTTTCAACGATCTGCGCAAAGCCAAGCTGCAGGCCGAGAGCTTTCGCGATTGCGCGCGCGTGCCGTGCCACTTCGAGGCGATTCATGTCTTCGTCCAGACAAGCAAGAATTTGCGGCGCTTGGCTGGGAAAGCGGGTGCGTTCGTCTCCAACCGGCGACCTCAGCACCGTGCTGGCACGTGATCGGGTATTCGTCGACATGGCAGTACCCTCCGGCATCATCATCGTTTCGCCCAGGCAATCATGCCTGGTGTCCCCGCGAATGGAATTTATGGCACATCGGCCATCAGACGCAGGGAACACCGGCATGGTCTCACCAGCCTCATGCAGGGCAGCGAGACTTCTTCTCGAAAGCCGGCCGATCGGGGAAGGCCGACATATACTTGGACGCCATCGGTGCCGATCAATTACACCCGCACCATTGGTTCGCTCGCGATCTCGCGTTCCAAGATCGAACCGGGATTATCGATCGGTGGAGGCTCTGGCCCGGCGGGGCATCTTGCTCACCAGACGGCGCGCAAGGGTCGATGCGCATTCGCCTCCAAGCGAAGAGGCTCTGCCCTGTCAGGGCTGCTCAATGTGCGCCGGCGGCCCGCCTTGCTGCCGATCAATGTAATTCTCGGGGCGCTGATCGAAGCGCCGCACGCACTGAGCCGAGCAGAAGAAATAAGACCATCCCAAAAATTCGCGGTGGGCCTCGACGGTCTCTAGCGGAATGCTACGCCGGCATACTGGATCGGTCACCTGCATCGTCAGAACGCCGTTCCATGTTCGCACCACACGCATGTGCAGTCCTGATGGTCGCAACTTGGGTCATGTAAGCCCCTGCGCAGGCGACGTTCTGCAGCGGGGAAGAGCAGAGCGTGGAGAGACGATGCCGCATACAGCTTGTGCAGCCTTTCTCCCGTACTGGCTTGCATCAGTTTCGCTGTCACCCAATGGCGTCCTGTCGTTCCGATGCTGTTGAAGACAAAACGATTGACGATGCCCGCCTTCATTCTCGGTAAAAGCAAACGGCGCCACAATTGCTCATAGCTTCGATTTTCGAGGATGCTTTGTGCAGCGAGCGCGCCCGAAGTGATTGAATAGCGTAAACCAAACCCCGCAAGGGCATCCTGGAAACCCGCATGCTCGCCCGCAACCGGATGGCGCCCCTGAACTGCGCTTCTTGGGAGTCGCAGATTTCCATAACCGCCGAAGGCTTGTTGGTTACGCATCACGAGCCCGACTTTCTCCCGGAAGAAATCACAGGTTCGCTCGACAAATTCCTGTTGCCGTTTGAAGCCGCGAAAAAGACACGCTGCGATAGTCCCGCGGCCTTGATGGACCAGGAGATAGGCATAGCCTCGCGGTGTCAAACGGTCGTCGAAGGCAATGTAAGCTCCATCTTCACACTCGGTTTCGAATACATATCCCGAGGCGATGATATCGGCTTTGCGCGGTCCCCCGGCGAGGATCGTTTCTCCCTCGGTTTCGCGAACGCGGCTCCCGAAATGGACCTGCACACCAAGCGCCTCTGCCTGCTTGAGGAGCCCATACTCGAGGCTTTGCACCGATCCGCCGCGCTCAACGAGATAATAGAGTGGGCGGCGCGCTGAAATCTCGTACCGCCGTCCGCGCGCATCGAAACCCGTGCCTGTTCGAACTGGATGGGCCAGGAAGTTGATATCGATCCCCCAGCTTTGGAGTTCGCACAGCGTATCCTCGTCGCAGCTCCAGTTTTCAAGGCCCTGGAAATCGCCGTGAAAGCGCGCCCCGACGTGGCGGTGCCATTCGTGAAGCTCGACATCCCTTCCGCCTTTGGCGAGCACGATCGCCGCGGCGAGACCCGCCGGACCTGCGCCGACCACTGTAACGGCTGCGCTCACTAGGTCAGGTCAGTCGCGAACCGCGCCCCGGCAGGAATGGAGCAAGTTATTGTCACCTCCCTGGCTTGGCGGAGACGAGCGTGCGAAACTTCGGGAAAAACCGGGGAACGCGTGCTGCGTATTGGCGATAGCGCTCGCCGAACCCGGCGAGTGCCTCTCGCTCCTCCCGCAGCGACAGCCGCCAGTACATGAGGAGGAGGATCGGGAACATGGCCAGCGTAAGTATGGTCGGCCACTGAACCAGAAAGCCCAGCATGATGAGGACGAAACCGACATATTGCGGGTGGCGGATGCGAGCATAAGGTCCTTCGGTTGCAAGTGTCCCCCCCTTCTGTGCCTGATAGAGCACGCGCCACGCGGCCGACAAAAGGATGAAACCACCTCCGATCAAACCAAAACTGAGGAGGTGGAACGGACCGAAATGCGGATTGCCGCGCCAGCCAAACAGCATTTCGAGCAAATGACCGGAATCGTGCGCGAACCAGTCAACCGACGGATAATTGCTCTGCAGCCATCCGGACAGGAAGTAGATGGTAAGCGGGAAGCCGTACATCTCGGTGAAAAGCGCCACGAGAAAGGCGCTGAACGCCCCAAAGGAGCGCCAATCGCGGCCCGATTTCGGCTTGAAAAAGCTGAACGCAAAAAGAATGAAGATCGCCGAGTTGAAGGCGACCAATATCCAAAGTCCGTATGCGGAATCGTGCATCGTCAGCGCACTCCTCTATCGTTGCCCGGCCGGTCATTGGCCGCATATCGGGAGGCAGTTTTCTTGGACGCGGTATCGGTTGTCTGGTCATGTGCGCCATGGTGCCCGGACGGTGGTGTATCGGCCGGGCTATGCCCGCCGTGTCCGCCATGCCCACCGTGCATGAAGAGGTGGATGCCCACGCAAAACGCCAGGATCAATCCGAGCAGATAATAGTCACCGGGGATATGGGCCTGATGCTCGAACAGCAGCAGGAACCCGACGGCGAGAAGAAACACGGTCACCGTTATTCCTGCCCGCGTTCCGAAAAAGGGCCGATCCGGACCACTTGTCCCCTTTCGCATAGTTATACCTCCATCGCAAAGCCGCGCTTCAATAGGCGGTGCTTCAGGAAATAGACGCAGAGCCGGCCGCGTTCTTACAGGGAGGCTTTCTTGTGGTGCCCGAAAGCACCCACGCCGGACTTGGAAGTGTAAGTTGATCTCCGACCGCTCGTCTTTGGGAACACAATCATTCAAGACCTGAGAGGCGGTATGACCCAGAGACAACGAGGAAAATCAGCGCGTCACGAACTTGGTCTGCGTGCATTGAAGCCAGCCTTGCGCGCCATCGTGAAGGCTGGTCGACTTACAGTCATCGGTGCTCACGCGACGCGACTGGTCATCGATTCCGGTTCACCAGGACCCTCGGTTGCGATCAAGCTTCATAGCGCTGCGCTGCCGTTCAAGCTTCTCTCGCGCCCCTCGCTTGCGCTCGGCGAGGCCTATATGGATGGGTCCCTCACAGTGGAGGACGGATCCATTCGCGATCTCCTTGCAATTGTTACTTCCGGGCTCGATGCACTTGATGAATTGCCGATCGAACGCCTCCGCGCACCGCTCGCGCGGATAGCCACCCGTCTCACAGGCAACCGCCGCCGTAAAGCGGCCAGAAACGTCGCGCATCACTACGACCTTTCGAACGAGTTCTATGCACTCTTCCTCGACGAAGACTGGCAGTATTCTTGTGCTTATTTTTGCCAAGGTTGCGGCTCTCTCGATGATGCTCAAACCGCAAAGCGGTCTCACATTGTGCAAAAGCTGATGGTGGGTGAAGGCATGAGCGTCCTTGACATTGGCTGTGGCTGGGGCGGCCTCGCGATCGAATTGGCAAAGCAGGGCGCGGCCGAAGTGTTAGGCATCAGCCTTTCGCAAGAGCAACTGACGCTGGCGCGCCAGCGCGCCGAGGAGGCTGGGTTTGCAGAAGAGGCGCGGTTCGATTTCTGCGACTACCGCGACCTTCAGGGTGAATTCGACCGTATCGTTTCCGTCGGGATGTTCGAGCATGTCGGCCCAGCCAGCTACGGGTCCTTTTTCAGAGCCATCGAAGAGCATCTTGCTCCGGATGGGATCGCCGTCGTCCACTCGATCGGGAGAATGGCTCCCCCGGGCGGAAAGGATCCCTGGGTCGACAAGTACATCTTTCCCGGCGGTTACATCCCGTCGCTGTCAGAGACCCTGTCCGTCGTCGAGCGCATGGGCCTGTGGGTTACCGATATCGAGATTCTGAGGCTGCATTATGCGGAAACTCTGGCGCATTGGTACGAGCGCTTTCAATCGCGCCGCGAAAAGGCGCTCGAACTTTTCGACGAGCGCTTCTGCCGGATGTGGGAGTATTATCTCGCCGCCTGCGAGATGATGTTTCGCAATGGCAATCTTATGGTTTTTCAGCTCCAGCTTGCGCACAAGCGGGACGCGGTCCCGCTGACGCGCGAGTATCTTTACGACACGAGGCGCTCAGGGGCTGCAATCGATGCAGGTGCGCCGCTACGACTAGGCTCGGGCTGCAGATGTTCCGAGGGCCGAGGCTTTCAGACCGCTTCTGTGCCGGAGCGGGTGTTGCGATAGGAAACCGTCCGAGTCGGGCAAGAGAAACTGCCGCCTAACTGAGACGACTCGAAGTCAGGATCCGAAATCAATGTGGGCATACGGGGAATACAGCGTGGTGCTGAAACGTCGGCAATTGGGGTGGTAATCGGACATTGTCATTTGCCCTCATATCCCTTTGCCTTTGCTGGCTCAGCACCCATGGCTTAGGTGGCTGCGGGAACTAGCAGGCCATTGGGTTCGTCACCTTGATACAAGTATTCGGGTTTGTTTCAGGTTTACTATGCGAGAACAAAGAATAGTAGTGTATCGCGCTGACTCTTTTTCAGCCCTTAACTTCTCACGCAAAAACAACTCTGATCGTCTTGCTTCTCAATTCTCCGCATCCTGGTCGTCTGGTATGAGTAGCGTTTCTGCGTCGATTGACTGCCATTGAGGTAGCTGACCAAGCCGGGCATTAAAACGAGTATTGAATGTTTCCGGCTCCTCCGAAGTATCGGATAGATCCGGACCATAGATTTGCTGCGCTCTTTTCGGATCATACCCCATGAGTCGCAATAGCGTCGGAAAGATCCTGTAGTGGCTGCCGTTGCCTCGGATTTCCTTTGCTAAAGGCAACACATCCGCTCCAGCGATGTAAACCAATGGGACAGCGCCTTCGCTACCGCCCGGATCCGCGTTGCAATGTGTGGAGAGGCCAGAGCTACCATCCTCACGCAAGTTCTGCCCGTGATCGGATGTGTAGATCAAGGCGCTTGAGGATAAATCTGCTGTCGCTAGAAGTCGGTCGAAGAACGCGCCAACGTTCCAGGCAATCGTGTTCCGGTATGCATTTCGGTATTGGCGCCAGCTTTCGGCAGAACCGTCAAAACCCTCGCGATTTCCCGTATCCGAGACATCCGTGAACTGGCCGCGAGGCAGGGTCGGCCGATAGGTCATATACTCGTCTGGAAACTTGTCATGAACGGGGAAGTGCGCCCCGACCTTGTTAGCCACGATAAAGCTCGGCTCAGGCTTCGATACTTCAATCGCTATCTGCTCTGCGACGCGGGAGTCGCGGGTTAGGACAGGCTCATCATCGAATTGAAAGAAGCGGTCAATCAACGCGACTTCTTCGTCATTCATTCCGTTATGCAGGGCCCCGCCAGTGCGCTGCGCGTCGATGTAAACGGTTTTCATGCCCGCACTTTTCGCAAAAGCCCAAATCGATGGACCAGCGGCAATCCTGTTCCGGTAATTCTCGCGTGTTCCGCCAAATCGCAACGCGAGGTTCGATCCGATGCTGCAGTTGGTAATGCTTGGCACAACGCCAAAATTCGAGATCGTGATACCCGGCCATTGGCGCGATAGGCCGGTTTCGACACCGGAAGGCGAGTTGATATCCAGATAATGGCCTGAAACGCTTTCGTCGATAACAAGAACGATATGATCAACTGGCTCGCTTGTGCGCTGCAAATAGACGCCTTCCCGAATTCGATTGGGCGAAAGTGCGAACTCAATTCCATACAGGCTCGCATATGCGAGAGTCGGATAGCTGGCAGGCAACCCGCGTGCACCTTCTCCGCCACGGAGGAACAGGATGGCCGCGATCGAGGCCACCACTACGTAGGGGACCGGAGCAAGCCAGTTGGGCAGCGCCAGCCGTCCGCGCGCGGGCAAGCCAATGCCCAAAAGAAGCAGCAGCGAGAGCGCAGCAGACCACCACAATTTGCCGCCGTATTGGGCATAGGCATCGTCTACGAAGGCTCTTGAATTGAGCAGATTGATGAACGCGTCATAGGTGAGGAATTGCCCGGTTACTTGACCGAAGCCGGTAAACAAAAGAGCGGCCGCAGCGAAGACTACCGCTCCTGACCAGCGGATCGCAGCAGAAGAAATGCAGGCAGCGGCGCAGATCCCAAAACTCGTCCAGCCAAGCAGCGCGAAATAGGCGGCCAATGCAGTTGAATCGTCAATGGTTGCAATACGTGCGCCTATATCTGGGACCAAAGCCAGAAGGAACCAAAGTCCCAAACAAATTATCTTCACGAATCTCGACACAGATCAAACCTCACTTGGAAGGCTTTCCGCCATCCGTAGTGCATTGCAAATCCGAGTGCATTTTTCGTAAACTATTCCGAGTTCCAGGGCGATTGACGGCCAGACAGCTCCGAATTGAATAATTCAACCGCAAGTGGTTGCGACTGCTCCTAAGTCGGCCATAGACTGAACTCCAAGTACGGGTGTCCCATCGATCAAGAATCCTAATAACTCAGGTTGTCAGTGGTATCGTCGGGCTTCAATTAACGTCAGCATCGCCGGTTGGGCTCACATCTGCGTTTAGACCATGTCGTGCGCGCTCCGTCCTCGGAGACCTCACCGGCGATCTCCCATCAGGCGAAGCAGGAACAGGAACAGATTGATGAAATCGAGATAGAGCGTCAGGGCGCCCATTACGATGGCCTTGCCGCGAAACTCGGTCTTCCCAACCTGGAAATAGATGTTTCTGATCTTCTGCGTGTCATAGGCAGTCAGGCCCGCGAAGATAAGCACGCCCAGACCGCTGACAATCAGGTCCATCGTCGAGGATTGGAGGAACATATTGACGACCAGGGCAACGAGCAGACCTACAACCCCCATGATCAAAAAGGCGCCCCAGGCCGATAGATCTTTCTTGGTCGTATAGCCCCACAGACTCAGTCCGGCAAAGGCAGAGGCGGCGACGAAAAAGGTCCGGGCGATGCTCACCCCGGTGTAGGCGAGGAAAACGGTCGATAGCGACACGCCCATGAGTGCCGCATAGCTCCAGAACAGCGTTTTCGCGGTCCTTTCCGAGAAACGATTGACCCCAAAGCCCAAGGCAAAGACAATGGCCAGGGGTGCAAAGATGGCGATCCAGCCCAGCACCGTTGGGGCGCCGGTAGCGGAAAAGAAGATCTCGCGAATGCTGGCGGTATTCGCGACCCAAAGTGCGATGATGCCGGTAAGAAGCAATCCGCTCGTCATGTGATTATAGACGCCGAGCATGTATGATCGCAGCCCCGCGTCAAATGTCCCCGAGGGAACCGATTGTGGGGTAGAGGCGCGATCAAGGCTTGTCGCGGATCGGTGGTCTTCCATAAGTAGAATTCCCTTTCTTGCGCGTATCGGCACCTCGCGGCCCGATCGTTAGTCGTGGGTATAGGCAAAGTGCGCCGTGACGGCGGGGACCCGGTGCAATCTTGGCGGCGTATTCTTGGACGGGGACGATTGCATATGCGGGGGGCGTTCGACCTCGATCCCGATCCGGTATTTGATGCCGCGTTGGAATGTCGTGAAACCACCGAAAGTGAGCGCGCCGGCGACGGTCATGGGTTCCAGACGGATCGTTCGCTGCAAACCACCGGGCTCGGTGATATGGGCCCTGACCTTCGCATCGGTTATCCGGGCGCCCGAAGCCTCGTCGAAAACAGCCGCAACGATATGCATGCTGTGCGAACCGGCGGGGACGCCGCCGTGCATCCTCGCTTCGGGGTGGCTCTTGGCGTGGCCGCGCACTGTCGCGGCAGGCACTACGCCCAGATACATCATCAACCCGTCTGCGGTCCTGACACCATCGACCACCCCTGCGTGACTGTTGGTCGGCGCCATGACCGCTGCGAACATACCTGCCGCTGCAACCAGCGCGATTGCTGACCGAATGTGTTTCGAAATCATATCGGGCTCCATCTGCGTGAAAGGTAAGACGCATGGGGAGAACGGAAATTACATCGCGCGGACGAGCGGCATCGGGACTGCGGGGCCCGCAAAACACGGTATCACTCTTGCCCGCCTGCGCCATGACGCGCTTGGGTCTCATATTACAAGCGATGGACGTTCGCGCCCGAGGCGTGCCGGAATTTCGGCCAGGCTGCTTGCGGCAAACGAAAGGTCGTTCAGTGCTTTTCGGGCGTCTTTATCGTGCAACCACGCACGGGCCTCATACCGCTCCAGATAAATCCGCAATGTCGCACCCCCCGTTCCCGTGCCGGAGAGTCGGTAGACGATGCGAGAGCCGTCTTCGAGCAGGACCCTGATGCCCTGGCGTTCGGCCACGCTGCGGTCGACCGGATCGGTATAGCTGAAATCGTCGGCCATGCTGACTATCGACCCGGCGAGCCGCTTGCCAGCCATGTCGCCGACCTGATCGCGCAAGGCGTCCATCAGCGAGTTCGCCGCGGCGGCGTCCACAGCTTCATAGTCGTGCCGCGCATAGAAATGACGCCCGTAGCGATCCCAATGATCCTTAATGATGCGGTGTACAGGCATGCCGCGAACGGCGATGATCGTGAGCCAGAACAACACCGCCGACAGGCCATCCTTTTCCCGGACATGGTCAGACCCGGTCCCGAAACTTTCTTCGCCGCACAGCGTGATCCTGCCGGTGTCGAGCAAATTGCCGAAAAACTTCCACCCGGTCGGCGTTTCGAAACAGGGAATGCCGAGCTCTTGCGCGACACGGTCGAGCGCGCGGCTCGTCGGCATGGAGCGCGCGACGCCGGCGAGACCGCCGCTGTAGCCCGGGGCGACATGCGCATTTGCCGCCAGCACGGCGAGACTGTCGCTTGGCGTCACGAACATTTTGCGACCCAGGATCATGTTGCGATCCCCGTCGCCATCCGAGGCGGCAGCAAAATTCACGGCGTCCTGCCCAAACATGAAGTCGACCAGGCTCCGGCTCCGCACAAGATTGGGGTCCGGTTTCGCCCCGCCAAAATCCGGCAAGGGCTTTCCATTGATGACGGTTCCGACCGGCGCACCGAGGCGCTCCTCGAGGATTGCTCGCGCATAAGGTCCGGTGATCGCGTGCATCGCGTCGAACCGCATTTTGAAACTGGTGCTCGTCAGCAATTCGGCAAGGCGCTCGAAATCGAACAGCGTCTCCATAAGTTCCGCGTAGTCCGACACCGGATCCACCACCTCGACCTCGGTCTCACCAAGCGAGACCTTGCCCAATCGATCAATGTCGATGTCGGGCTCGTCCACGAAGCGATAGGCGGCTATCCGTTTGCTGCGTGCGTAGATGGACTGGGACAGCGCTTCCGAGGCGGGACCCCCGGTGGAAGAATTGTACTTTATCCCGAAATCGCCCTCAGGCCCGCCGGGGTTATGACTGGCCGAGAATATCAGCCCGCCATCGGCACCGCGCTTACGGATAAGATGTGAGGCGGCCGGGGTCGAAAGCAGACCTTCGCGCCCAACAACGAGATGCTTGTATCCATTCGCGGCCGCCATCCTGATGGCTATTTGGATCGCCTCGTGATTGTAGAAGCGACCGTCTCCGCCGATGACAAGCGTTCGGTTCGCGCCTCCGCCGACCGTCTCGAAGATCGCCTGCAGGTAGTTTTCGAGATAGTGCTGCTGCCTGAATATAGCGACCGGTTTTCGGAGCCCCGAAGTGCCTGGACGTTGATCATCGTAGGGGCGCGCGGGCATGGTCAGGACATTCATCTGCGATCCTTGTAAAGCGGCGTTGAACCTGGAGCGGACAAGCGCTTTCCTGGAGTGCTCGCTTTCACCGCGCTAAAGCCCCGCCAGTGCCAGCATTGCTGACCCGCCTTTTTCAGCCTCGTCGGCGTGCAGGCGCATCATGGCAAAGAGCTCACGGCCCAGCCCTTGTTCTTCCGGCGGCGGCAGAGCACATTCGCGTTGGTTCCATTCTTTCTCATCAACTAGGGCTTCTATCACGCCGTTATTCCCCGACAGGCGCACCACGTCGCCGTCGCGCAAGCGCGCGAGCGGACCACCAGCATGCGCTTCGGGCCAGACATGGATTGCCGCGGGCACCTTGCCCGAAGCACCCGACATGCGCCCGTCCGAAACAAGCCCGATGCTGAGCCCGCGGTCCTGAAGGACGCCCAAAGCTGGCATGAGCTTATGCAGTTCGGGCATCCCGTTCGCGCGCGGCCCCTGAAAACGCACGACGATCACCATGTCGCGGTCGATCTCCCCCGCCTCGAATGCGCGTAGCACGTGATCCTGGTCCGGGAAGATCCGCACCGGCGCCTCGATTGTCCAGCGTTCGGGGGCGACTGCGCTCGTCTTCATGACACAGCGACCGAGATTGCCGGTGAGGAGCCGGATCCCGCCATCGAGCGAAAACGGCGCCTGAGCGGTTCTCAAAATGCTTTCGTCGCGGCTTTTTGTTGCAGCGCGGCGCCATACAAGTTCATCACCATCCAATGCCGGCTGCATTGCATAGGCGCCAAGATCGTCCTTCCAGACGGTCAGGACATCTGGGTGAAGCAAACCTGCATCGAGGAGTTCGCGGATGACAAAGGCCATTCCGCCTGCCGCTTGGAAGTCGTTCACATCGGCAGCGCCATTCGGATAAATCCGCGCCATGAGCGGAACGACCGTGCCCAACTCCTCAAAATCGCTCCAGTCGATCTCCAGGCCAGCGGCACGGGCGATGGCGGGCAGATGAATGGTGTGGTTGGTCGAGCCGCCGGTTGCGAGCAGGCCCACGGCAGCATTGACGATCGCCTTTTCGTCGATGCAACGCGCTAGCGGACGGTAATCACTGCCTTCAGATCCGATCTCGGCAATCCTGTGCACTGCCGCGCGCGTAAGTTGCTGCCTCAGCTTCGTGCCAGGATTGACAAATGCAGCGCCCGGCACGTGGAGGCCCATCACCTCCATCATCATCTGGTTGGAATTGGCGGTACCGTAAAAGGTGCAGGTGCCGGGGGCGTGATAGGAGGCGCTCTCGGCTTCGAGCAGTTCGTCATGCCCGATCTTTCCTTCGGCGAAGAGCTGGCGGATGCGCGCCTTTTCCCGGTTTGGGAGACCTGATGGCATCGGCCCGGCGGGCACGAGGATCGCAGGCAGATGTCCGAAACGGAGCATGCCGATCAACAAGCCCGGCACGATCTTGTCGCAGATACCGAGCAAGAGTGCGCCTTCGAACATCGCGTGACTGAGCCCAACCGCAGTGGCGAGCGCGATTGTATCGCGGCTGAACAGCGAGAGCTCCATGCCGTCCTGCCCTTGGGTGACGCCATCGCACATCGCCGGTGCGCCGCCCGCAACCTGCGCTGTCGCGCCGACCTCGCGGGCGAAAATCTTGATTTGCTCGGGATAGCGATAATACGGCGCATGCGCGGAGAGCATGTCGTTATAAGCGGTGACCACTCCGATATTAATCGCCTTAGCACCCGCGATGGTCTGCTTGTCCTCGCCCGATGCGGCAAAAGCGTGCGCCAGATTGCTGCATGAAAGCGCGCCGCGGCGCGTGTCGGCATCCCGCTGACGATCAATGAAGGCGAGATAGGCGTCGCGTCGCCGCTTCGAACGGTTGGCAATACGGGCAGTAACGGCTTCGACGACAGGGTTCATGCGCGGTCCCTCCGGGACGTTTGGGGAATGCCAGTAGTCGTGGCGCGCGCTGCCTGACTGTGCATTTCCCTCATTGTTGTTGCTCGCTTTGACGGCGCGACTGGATGAGGATTTGAATGGTCAGCAGGAGGGCCGCTGCAAGGAAGATGGCTGCCGGAAGAGGAATATCGCCGAGCACTCGCGGACCCCGATCGGCCAGCATCAGCGCTGCCGAGGCGAGGTAGCTGCCGAGCGCGGCAATTGCCAAGGCGACCTGCCTGACAGCATGGTCAAGCCCGTTTCCAGGGGCGAGAGATCCGCTCGGATGCCCCGCCGCCCCGGCGGCTTCCCTTTGTAGCCACCCGGCGCCGATTGTGGGCGCCCGCCGGACCAATCGGGCGATTTCCCATTCGAGCCGGGGGGTATGGAGATTGCCGATAGCCGCGCTGCGTCGCTCTGCGAGCAACCGGTTTCCGGTCGCCTGCAGAACAAGCAGCAGGTCCGCCTCGGGGTTGAGCTTACGCAGTGTGCTTTCCGCCGTAAACACAGTGCGGACCAAGGCGGCCAGATGCGGCGGCAAGCTGAGTGTCCTGTGCCCCGACAGGCGTCCGATATCGATCATGGTCTTGGCCAGAGACCATTCCGTAATGGCGGCGCCCTGCAGGTCCGCCAGAATACCGTCAACTCCGCGTGTCATCGTCGCGCGGTCGGCGTCGACCGCAAGGATGCCAAGGTCGACCGCGGCATCGGTGAGCCATTCGGAATCGAGATGGACGAACGCTGTTACAAAACCGAGCAGAGCCTCGCGGGTGCGAACGTCGAGCCTGCCAACGGCTCCGAAATCGTGCACGCACAGACGCCCGTCAGACATAGTCAAAAAATTTCCCGGATGCGGGTCGGCATGAAAGGCACCAAGAACGAAAAACTGTCGCAGATAGAAATCGATGAAAGTCTCGGTGAGCGTATTGTCACGATCGAGCGCTGCGTGCTCATCCAGCGGCGCGCCCATGCTGCGCTCCTGCGTAATGACCAATGTCGTCGACAGTTCATCGACGACATTGGGAATGTATATCGTCTTGGAATCAGCGAAAGCGCGGGCGAACAGGCGAATATTGCGTGCTTCCAGCGTCAGATCGGTTTCTCTGCGCAGATTGTGCGCAAGCTCCTGCGCGACCGCCGCCGCACGATGACGTCTCAGCGCAGGTATGACGTGCTGAAACAGATACACCAAGGCGAGCAGGATACGCATGTCTCTCGCAATTTGCTCGCCCACTCTGGGGCGGAGAACCTTGACAACCACCTCGCGTCCGTCATGCAGCCGCGCCGCGTGGACCTGGGCTACCGATCCCGCAGCCAGAGGGTCCCGCTCAAAACCGGCAAAGACCGTTTTGGTGTCCGCAGCCAATGCCTGTTCGATGATCCTTATTGCTTCGTCGGCAGGGAAAGGAGCGGCCTTGCTTTGCAGCTTCGAGAGGCTCGCGGCCCAGTTCGCATCCAACAGATCGCGCCGCTCGCTCAGCGCCTGTCCGAGCTTGGTGAAGGTCGGGCCGAGATTTTCGAGACGCCGCGTCGTCCTTTGTGGAAGCGTGGTCATGCGCCGACCGAACCCCATCCGATTCAGCATCATTGCGCTCAGCACATCCAGTAGGAGCCGGGTTGCTGCCCACATGATCTGAATTCCCCGGATTATCATAGCCCGCCCTGACCTCTCGCGTCCTCACCATGATTGGACGCTCGAAACGCGGGTGGATTACTGTGCGGGGCTGACCCGAGAAGGAGAACCCGCGCGGCGAAGTTGCTTCACTGACCGAGGGGTATTGCCACCCAAGCTCTGCTCGCCGGTGGCGCCGTTTGTAATCAAGCGCTGCCAAAGGCGTCCATTCTCTACGCATTGACGATATTATTCGTGGCCGCGTCGAGCGGTCGCGTTTGCAAAAACTGGAGCTGGGGAGACCCCATGAAAAATGCGGAAATGATGGCGCAGCTTGTGGGTGGTGCCGGTTTTGTCGCGGCCCTCGACCAGTCCGGCGGCTCGACACCTGCTGCCCTTCAGGCCTTCGGCATCGGCGCGGACCGGTATTCCGGCAAGGATGAGATGTTTGCGCTTATCCATGAATTGCGCGTGCGGATCATGAAAGCCCCATGCATCGATGGGCGAAGGGTGCTTGGCGTCATCCTTTTCGAGCGCACTATGGATGCGCAGATTGACACCGTACCGGTGCCAGAGTTTCTCTGGCGGCGGGGGATCGTGTCCTTCGTCAAGATCGACCAAGGGTTGGAGAAAGACACGGGCGGCGTCCAGCTTATGAAACCCATGCCGGATCTCGAAAGTCTGCTGTCTCGGGCACGCTCAAGGGCCGTTCTTGGCACCAAGATGCGTTCGGTGATCAACGTCGCATCGCACCAGGGGATCGGCGACGTCGTGCGCCAGCAATTCGAGCTGGCCAACCATGTCCTTGACCAGCGACTTGTGCCGATTATCGAACCGGAAGTGAATATCGCAAGTGCAACGCGCGAAGAGTGCGAGAGAATCCTTCTTGCCGAACTCAGCAATGCGCTCGATGGGCAAGCCTATGGCCGCCGTGTGGTACTGAAACTCTCGCTACCGGTTTCGGACGGGCTTTACGCGCCCCTCGTTGCCCATCCCAGCTGCGCGCGGGTGCTCGCCCTTTCGGGTGGGCTCTCCCAGGATGCCGCTTGCGCCGCACTCGAAAGAAACCGCGGGATGATCGCGAGCTTCAGCCGGGCTCTGCTGCAGGATTTGCGGGCACCTATGCAAGATCAGGAATTCAACGACGTGCTCGGGAGCGCCGTCGAGCGCATCTACCGGGCTTCGACAGTCAAGCGTTTGGCCGATCGATAAATCACCAGTCGACCAGGTCGCATGTCCGTTCTGCCTATTCCGCTCTAATGCGCGAGAATCATTGGAATCGGGCTTTGCAGGATCATCTCCTGGGTTACCCCGCCGAGTATTGTTTCCCGGATACGCGAGTGCCCATAGGCACCGAGCACGATGTAAGCCGCTCCAAGATCGTTCGCCGCAGCCACCAACGCTTCAGAGATCGATGCATCTTCGGCGGGTTGCCGCCGGGTCTGCGCTTCGATGCCGTGTCGTGCAAGATATTGCGCAAGTTCGTCCGGCGACGAACCTTCTTTGTCCTCGCTGACGGTTACGATGTGGACCTCAGCAGCATCGCGCAAGAGTGATCGGCTCAAGCGAACGGCATGCCCGGCTTCGGCGGATCCATTCCACGCAATGATCGCGTTCCCCCTAGGCGCGAACCGCTTTCCCTCGAGCGGTACGACGAGCGAGGGAGACTGGATATGAACGACGAGATCGGCGGCGAGCGGCGCGGCTCGCGGCAGAACGGCATCTTTCTGCTCAGGCTGACTAATGACCACCAGATCGGCCAGCGTCGCGTGCGCAGCCAGCGCCTGTCCGGCGGAACCCTCGACGCGGCGCCATTCCCACTCAACGCCTTCTTGCGCCAGGCGGCTCTCGATCAATTGGCGGTCTTCATTTTCCGCATCGCGAACCGATTGCAACGCTTCAGGCGAAATATAGCTTGCACCATACGGATCACCGATAAAGACATAGGAATTCCAGCTTGTGGCTTGCAGACAAATGAGGAAGCCCTCGTGATCTCGCACGAGATCGACCGCAGCGGCCAGGCGGCTGTCCTGTCCGGCGTCGCGATTGACGTGCAGCAGCACTGTTTTCATTGTCTCATTCCTTTCCTGCAACCTCGCAGTGTCCGGCAAACCGCCCGGAGCTCCGATGGCGTGTCGCATATCAGGCCAATCTTTTTTGCAGATGCGTTGCGTTCGCCCCCGCGGGACCTGACCCAAAAGGACGCTGGAAGGCCGCGCGACTTACACTTTTCCGCACTTCCTTTCTCTATGGGATGGCTGCCATGTAAGCCTTCGCGCGCCGTTCCGTCCCTAATGGAGGGAAGTGCGCGCAGTTGAGCCGCGACTTCGCACCATTTCTGCAGCAAGGAGCAATAGTCGTATGCCGGTTCCGCAAACCCTCGATGATCTAGGCGAAATCGCTGGCCAAGTCGCGCTGGTCCGGGTCGACTTCAATGTTCCGATCGGAGAAGACGGCGCGGTCGGTGATGATACGCGCTTGCGAGCAAGCTTGCCAACGGTGATGGCGCTCAGAAGGCGCGGCGCGGTGGTCCTCTTGCTTTCGCATCTCGGGCGGCCCAAAGGAAAACCGACCGCGGCATTTTCGCTCGCGCCGGTCGCCCAAGCCTACAGCTCCCTGCTCGGTGACGAGGTTCATTTTCTCGAAGACTGGACAGGCGCGGGAGCGAAGCGCGCGGTTTCCGAGCTGGAGGCGGGCGATGTTGCTCTACTGGAAAACACCCGTTTCTACGCAGGCGAGGAAAGCAACGGTCCCGAGCTTGCAAGCGCGATGGCCGACCTTGCGGATTTTTATGTCAACGATGCGTTCTCGGCCTCGCACCGGGCGCATGCATCGACGGTGGGTGTAGCAAGACTGCTGCCGAGCTATATGGGCCGCGCCCTGCAAGACGAGCTCGGGGCGTTGCAAGAGGCGATCGGGCACGGGCGGGAACCTTCCACCGCGATCATCGGCGGTGCCAAGATCTCGAGCAAGCTCGACGTCCTCGAGCAGCTCAGCACGAAAGTCGATAACCTCATCATTGGCGGAGCGATGGCGAACACCTTTCTCGCTGCGCTGAAGAAGCCAATCGGGAAATCGCTCGCCGAGCGGAATCTCGAGGATGCAGCGCTACGAATTCTGAAGAGTGCCAGTCAGGGAAAGTGCCAGATCCATCTGCCCGAGGATGTCGTGGTAGCCAGGGAACTGACACCGCATCCCGTTTCGCTGCGCACGACCCTGGTCGAAGATGTCGCCGCCGATGAGATGATCCTTGACCTGGGACCCCGCACAGTCGCGAAAACTGTTGACGTGCTGCGAACCTCGCAGCTTCTCATCTGGAATGGCCCGCTCGGTGCATTCGAGACACCTCCTTTCGAGACATCGACTTTCGCGATCGCCCAGGCGGCCGCCGAGCTGACACGAAAGGGATCGCTGATCTCGCTTGCCGGTGGCGGTGACACTCTTGCGGCCCTCAACAAGAGCGGTCTGACTGCGGATCTGACCCACGTGTCGACTGGAGGCGGCGCATTTCTCGAATGGGTCGCCGGCATCGCGCTTCCCGGTCTGCAGGTCCTTACCTGACTGGGCCTTGAGCGGTATCTGGGTTCGGCGCTCTTCCAGCGGGATATATGTCGAAACGGGGCTGCGGCGAACCACTCCCGATCACTGGGTATTGGACCCGCCAAACTCTTGCCGATGCGCCGTTTGGCCCATTGCCCTTAAGTTCAAGCGCAGTCGTTTTTCCAGTTCCAGGGCCGCAAAGAACACCGTGCCTATGGCAAAGAGTAGCACGCCATCGGCAAACGGAACCGGGCGTGTTGCAAAGACCACCTGGAGGGGCGGCGCGTAAGTAATGCCCAATTGCGCGGCGAACACGGCTATCACAGTGAGCCACACCGCCTTGGTGCCCCTTACTGCCGTCCAGGTGAGCGATGATCCATAAATGTTACGTACGTAGAAGAGATAGAAAATTTCCATGATAGCGAGCATGTTGAGCGCGAGCGTACGGGCCAATTCCAGCTCATATTGCTGCTCAATCGCATAAGCGAACACGCCGAAAACCCCAGCGGAAATGAGCAGCGAGGCGAAAATTATCTGCCAGGCCAGGGTGCCGTTCAAGATCGGTTCGGCTCTTGGTCGCGGCGGCCTCAACATCGTATCTTCTTCGGTCGGTTCAAAGGCAAGCGCGATCCCCAGCGTGGTGGCCGTCACCAGATTGATCCAGAGGATTTGAATGGGCGTGATCGGAAGCGTGAGGCCGAGCAGAATCGTGATGATTATGGTCAGCGCTTCGCCGCCATTGGTGGGGAGCGTCCAGCTGATGACCTTCTTGATGTTGTCATAGACTGTCCTTCCTTCCCGAACCGCTGCAGCGATGGAGGCAAAGTCATCGTCAGCGAGGACGATGTCCGCAGCCTCTTTCGCCGCCTCGCTTCCGCTACGCCCCATTGCGATGCCGGCATCGGCCCGTTTCAGCGCGGGCGCATCATTCACGCCGTCCCCTGTCATCGCAATCGTCAGACCGCGCGATTGCAGCGCTTCAACGAGCCGCAGCTTGTGGCCGGGATTTGTTCTGGCGAAAATGTCCGTCTCGAGAACCGCAGCAGCCAGTTCGTGGTCGGTCAGCGCGTCAAGATCGGTGCCAGTGAGCACAAAATCCGGATGTTCGAGACCCACCTGCCTGCCAATGGCGGCTGCGGTGCCGGCATGATCACCCGTAATCATTTTTACCCGGATGCCTGCTGCGCGGCACTCGGCGATCGCGGCGACCGCCGAAGGGCGTGGGGGATCGATGAGACCGACCAGCCCGAGCAAAACGAGTTCGCCCAGGAACTCTGCCGGCGGGAGTTTGTGCTCGGCGGGCCTGGCGACGCGTGTAGCGAGCGCAAGAACGCGCTGTCCCCGCGCACTTAATTCATCGATGCGCATACGCCAGTAATCCCTGTCGAGCTCTACGGCGTCGCCGGTAGCGGAGCGCTGGGAGAGGCACATCGAGAGCACCTGTTCGGGCGCACCTTTTGTGGTGATCAGACCTGGACCATTCCGCTTGTGCTGCAGGGTCGCCATAAAACGGTATCGCGCGTCAAATGGTATGGCATCGCTGCGAAACCATTCCCGCGTCAGGGGCTCCAACGCCCCCCCAGCCTTGATCGCGAGGGCCAGCAGGGCACCCTCCATCGGGTCACCGCTGACGGTCCAGCTTCCTCCAGTCTCGTTGAGCTCCGCGTCGTTGCAAAGCGCCGCGACCAGCGCAAGTTCAGACAGCGCCTCGCTATAAGCAGGGTCATCGGAGGCGTGTTCGTTAGAGATTTCACCTTCAGGTCCGTACCCCTCGCCGGCAATTGAGAATGTCTGGTCGGCGAGTGCGACCGATGCCGCCATCATTTCGTTGCGGGTCAAGGTACCGGTCTTGTCGGTGCAAATAATGGAAACAGAGCCGAGCGTTTCGATTGCGGGCAAGCGCCGCACAATCGCATTCCGCCTTGCCATGGCCTGCACACCGATCGCCAGAGTTATCGTCAGCACCGCAGGCAAACCCTCCGGGATCGCAGAGACCGAAAGGCCGACGATGGCCATGAAGACCTCGGAAAATTCCAGGTTTGCGACATAATAGCCGAAGGCAAGCAGCGTTGCGGCGATCAGGAGGATGAGAAGAGTCAGCCATCTGGCAAAGCCGTTCATTTGCTCCACGAGCGGCGTCGTCAGCGTTCTAACGTCCGCCAGCATTCCGCTTATCCGACCGATCTCGGTTTCTTCGGCAGTCGCGATAACGATGCCCCGTCCTTGACCGGCGGTCACCAATGTACCGCTGAACGCGAGCGATGACCGGTCGCCCAAAGATGCGTCCATTGCGACAGGAGCCGGGCCCTTCTCGACGGGGAGGGACTCGCCGGTCAAGACCGCCTCCTGAGCTTGGAGGCCGTAAGCTTCGACGAGCCTGAGGTCGGCAGGAACGCGGTCGCCAGCTTCGAGCAGCACCAGATCGCCGAGGACAAGCTCTTCGCTGCTGATATCGAGCCGCTTTCCATCGCGTATTACGGCAGCATGCGGCGCGAGCATTTGCTGGATCTTCGTCATTGCCTGCTCAGCCCGTCCTTCTTGGGCAAGGCCGATGACGGCGTTCACGATGACGACCGCGAGGATGACGATCGTGTCGATAAGGTGTCCGAGAACAGACGTGATCGCCGCAGCAACGAGCAGCACATAGATAAGAATATTGTTGAAGTGCGACAGAAAGCGGCGGACGATGCTGGGCTTTTGCACGATGCGCGGCCGGTTAGGTCCGAATGCCCGCAGCCGATCAGCCGCTAGTTCGCTGCAGAGCCCATCCGACGTGGCGCCGAGAATGTCGGCGACATAGTCGGCCTCTTGTGCGTGTGCATTCGAAATTGTTGGCCGGCCCGGTGGATCCGCCGACATGCGAAATCAGTCCGCTGCATTTTTGCTGGAGAAGTTTTCGAAGAACCGCCCGAACTCGACCGGAAAAGGGAACACGATGGTCGAACTCTTTTCGCCGGCGATCGTCCCCAGCGCGCCGAGGTAACGCAATTGCATCGCTTCGGGCCGACTGGAAAGGATTTCGGCCGCTTCGTGGAGCTTCTGCGCTGCCTGCTCTTCGCCTTCGGCGTTGATCACCCGTGCCCGCCGTTCGCGCTCGGCCTCGGCCTGCTTCGCCATGGCCCGAACCATGGTTTCATCGATATCGACATGCTTGATCTCGACGTTGGCAACCTCGATTCCCCATGCGTTGGTGTGCGTGTCGATAATATCCTGAATATCCTTGTTGAGCTTGTCGCGCTCGGCGAGCAGTTCATCGAGTTCGTGCTTCCCAAGCACGGAACGCAAGGTCGTCTGCGCAAGCTGGCTGGTAGCGTCGACGAACTGTTCGACCTGGATGATCGCGCGCTCGGGATCGATAACGCGAAAATAGATGACGGCATTCACGTGCACCGAAACATTGTCCCGCGAAATGAGATCCTGGGTAGGCACATCGAGCACAACGGTTCGCATATCGACCCGCGCGATGGTCTGGATAAAGGGAAAGACAAGGATGAGCCCCGGCCCTTTGACGCCGGTGAATCGACCGAGCGTGAAAAGCACGGCGCGCTCATACTCGCGCAGGATCCTGATGGAGCTCGCTGCAAGCAGCACGGCGATAAATATGGTGCCAAGGATTAGGGTGGAATTGCTTATCATGATGCCCTCCTTTCGAGGTTGCGATCGCCGAGCATTCGGCACGGCCTCGCGCCATCGGCCCGCTCTGGAAAAGACACGAGAAGCGCCCTCCGGATGCCTTTAAGGACGAGCAGCCGACCTGCTGATTACAGTTCCGCTCGACGCGCGCGGGAAGCCGGCATCGCGCGCTATCGAATCCAAGTTCACCGCGATGGCAGGGTTTGATCGCCTGGAATCTTCGAGGATCGCGGCAGCTCTTCATTGTCGAAGAATCCGCAGGTTGCTTGCCTCTTAATCGTAATGTGTCGGCCTGGCTGCCGTCTGATGATGCAAGGCCCAATCACGGCGTCGCACATCATCGCGGCTTCGCATGTCGGCCGGGGCGATCATTCCAAGCACGCTTTCGGAAAGGCTTGCGAGACGACAAAGGGATCAAGAAGTGCACAATTCTGGATGCGAAAACCATCAGAAGCGAAGCGGGAAGCCTCTGCTTGCCCCCCGCGCAAGCGCGGCGTCAGGCTCGCTCATCGCAGCGGCTGTTGCTGTAGCGGCGGCCACACCAGCAGCCGCGCAGACAACAGTCTATGAGAGCGACGATGTCTCCCTAGACGTTGCCGCCGATGCGACGGCTGTTGTCTTCACGCAGAACAATTCCTGGTTCGGCGAGCCGGAAACCAATATCGGGGCTGACACCGACAGCTGGGCAGAACTCGCGTTCGAACCCCAGCTTTACCTGACCGTTCGCAATGTCCTTGGCGGTGAGCTTTCGGCGGGTGTCTCGACCGTCACGACAAAGACCTACGGCGAGAGCGCCGACGGCCTTGCCGTGGGTTTCGACGATCCCGGCGCGACGACGCTCGAGAAACTCTATGTGGGCTGGAAGACCGAGATTGGTCCCAACGACACAATTGAGATCTTCGGCGGTGATTTCGACTACCAGATCGGAACAGGTTTCCTGATCAAGGACGGTGGCCGCGACGGGGGCGACCGCGGAGGTTTCTACCTTGGTGCACGATCGGCCTCGCGCGGCAGCGCCTTGCTCCGCGTCAAGACAGGCGACCTCCTGCTTGAAGGCTTCTATTTAGGCAATAATCCCGGGCGAAGCGGCATTCGTGCACATGTCGTCGGCGCCAATGTCGAGTATGAGCTTGCCGAAGAGGTGTCGATCGGCGCTACCTACATTGAGGTCGCGCATTTCGATGACCCGGTGACCGCTGGCACCGCCGAAAACCTCAAGGCATATGATTTTCGCGGGTCTGCAAAGGTTAGCGACCAGCTCACCTTTTCAGGCGAATATGCCGTGCAGAGCGGGGCCGGTTTCTACGACGGCAAAGGGTGGTACCTACAGGGCGACTACGGTTTCGATAGCCTGCCTCTGAACCCGACGCTCACCTACCGCTACGCGGAGGTCACGGGCGACGATCCCGCAACGCTGAAGAATGAGGAATTCATCCCGCTGGCATACGGGTTCACCGATTATGGGCAATGGTACCAGGGCGAGATCACCGGCAACTGGATCTTCGCCAACTCCAACCAAAAAACCCATATGGTAAAGGGAACAGCGACACTCACCGAGAGCCTCGCACTCACCGCATCCTGGCTCAATATCTCACTCGATGAGCCGGGACAGCTGGGCGTCACAGACGCGGCATTCGGCAACGAGTTCGACGTCTTCATCGACTGGCAGGCGACCGATCGCCTGTTTCTGTCCCTCGCTGGCGCGGTTCTAGTGCCTGGCGAGGGAGCGAAGCAGCTCACCGGCGGATCCGGCACCTGGTCGCACGTCATGCTTTACGCTTCGGTTTCTTTCTAGGAGGTATGATCATGTCGGACACTGCCGCTGCGCACGGGTCACCCTCCAGCTCCAGGCGCTTCAAATTTCCCACCGCGTATACAATTCTCTTTGCCCTCATCGCATTGGTCGCCGCGGGCAGCTGGGTCATTCCGGCAGGCCAATATGAGCGGATTGAGAATGCCGAACTGGGGCGCTCGGTCCCGGTCCCCGGAACTTACGAAACCGTAGACGCGAACCCGCAGGGCATATTCGACGTACTGCTGGCGCCGATCGCCGGGTTCTACAATCCCGAAACCTATGAAGCCCAGGCCATCGATGTCGCGCTTTTCGTGATCATCATCGGCGGCTTCCTCGGCGTCGTCACGCGAACCGGGGCGATTGACCGCGCCATCGAACGGTCAATGGGAGCGCTGAAGGGAAGAGAGGTCTGGATGATTCCCATCCTGATGGCAGTGTTTGCCGCCGGTGGGACGACCTACGGCATGGCCGAAGAATCGCTCGCATTTTACGGACTACTTATTCCCGTCATGCTCGCGGCCCGCTTCGACGCCGTCGTTGCGGTTGCGGTCATTCTCCTCGGCGCAGGCGTCGGTGTCCTGGGATCGACCATCAATCCGTTCGCGACGGTCATAGCCGCCAACGCGGCAGGAGTGCCGTTCACCTCCGGACTGGGCCTGCGCGTCTTTATCCTGGTGAGTGGATGGGCGATCTGTTCGGCTTATGTGGTCCGCTACGCGCTCAAGGTGCGTGCCGATCCGTCGAGATCGATCGTTGCCGACGAGAGCGCAGCGATCGCCGCGCGGTTCGCGAGTGACGGCCATGACGCACAGGCGCCGCTGAGCAGAACGCAGGTCCTGACCCTGATCATTTTCGCGGCGACATTCGGTATCATGATCTGGGGCGTCGCCTCACAAGGCTGGTGGATGGACAAGATGTCGGCGCTTTTCATTGCGGCATCGATCCTGGTTGGCGTTGTTGGGTGGATGGGAGAGCAGAAATTCATCGATGCCTTCATGGCCGGCGCGAAAGACTTGCTCGGCGTCGCGCTTATTATCGGAATCGCGCGCGGCATCGTCGTAATCATGGATGCCGGTAAAATGACCGACACCATACTGAACAGCGGAGAGCAGGCCTTGGCGGGCCTAGGCGCGGTTGGTTTCATCAACACCATCTTCGGGATCGAGGTCGGTCTGTCCTTCCTCGTCCCATCATCATCGGGGCTGGCTGTCTTAAGCATGCCGATCCTCGCGCCACTTGCAGATTTCTCCGCGGTCGACCGGGCGCTTGTGGTCACCGCCTACCAGTCGGCGAACGGCCTGGTGAACCTCATCAACCCTACTTTCGCTGTCGTGATGGGCGCGCTCGCCATTGGCGGCGTTCCCTATCAGCGGTGGCTCAAATTCATGTGGCCGCTGCTGCTTATCCTGACGGTGCTGATCATGAGCTCGCTCAGCCTCGCAGCTGCGCTTGGGTAAAACCAAGCTGCTCGAACATTTGCAAAAAGGACATCTTCAATGACCGGATTTGGCGTTCATTCCGAAATAGGCAAGCTCCGCAAGGTTATCACCTGCCAACCGGGTCTGGCGCATTCCCGCTTGACGCCGGCGAATGCCGACGCGCTTCTCTATGACGACGTGCTGTGGGTGCAGGAAGCGCGCACCGACCACGCTGATTTTCGTATGAAAATGAGCGCAAGAGGGGTCGAAGTCTACGAGTTTCACGACCTGCTCGGCGCTGTCCTCGCGATCCCCGAAGCGCGGGCATGGGTTCTCGACCGGCGGATCTCAGAGGATCAGGTCGGGCTTGGCATGCTGAGCGAGCTACGCGCCTGGCTAGACGAAATGTCACCCAGCCAGCTCGCCATACACCTGATCGGCGGCATTGCCGTTCATGAACTGCCCTTCAAGGCGCATGACATGTTCGGCAGCTATCTCGGCCCGGACGGGTTCGTCATCCCGCCGCTCCCGAACACGCAGTTCCCCCGCGACAACAGCTGCTGGATCGGCAACGGCCTTACCCTGAACCCAATGTTTTGGCCCGCGCGGCGGCCGGAGACGCTGCTTGTGGCGGCCGTCTACAAATTCCATCCGCTGTTTGCGAGTGAAGATTACCAGATATGGTGGGGGGATCCGGACACTGACCATGGCCCGGCCACACTCGAGGGCGGCGACGTCATGCCTTGGGGCAATGGCACAGTCCTGATCGGTATGGGCGAGCGCACCTCACCGCAAGCCGTGGGTCAGGTCGCTCGCGCGCTCTTCCGCGGCGAGGCGGCACAACGGGTTATTGCCTGCCAGCTACCGCGATCGCGCAGCGCCATGCACCTCGATACGGTTTTTTCCCACTGCGAGCGCGATGTTGCGACCGCCTTCGTCGAAGTGTGCGATCAGATCCAATGCTACAGTCTGCGGCCCGGAGACAGTGCTGACCAGATTGATTTTCGCAAGGAAGAAAAGCACCTCTTTACCTTGGCTGCGGAGGCGCTGGGCCAGAAGAAACTGACCATCGTCGAAACCGGGGGCGACGCCTATGCGCAGGAACGCGAGCAATGGGACGATGGGAACAACGTCGTCGCGATCGAGCCGGGCGTCGTCGTCGCCTATGATCGCAATACGTCGACCAACACCTTGCTGCGCAAAGCCGGCATCGAGGTCATCACGATCCGAGGCTCCGAGCTCGGGCGGGGTCGCGGTGGTGGCCACTGCATGACCTGTCCGGTCTGGCGCGACCCGGTCGATTTCTAACTTTCGCTCCCCTGACATACCGACAATCGAGACATTTTATGGCCTACAATCTTCACGGACGCAGTTTCCTGAAACTGCTCGACTTCGACCAGCGGGCGGTGCGTCACCTGCTCGACCTGTCGCGCGATCTCAAGCGCGCGAAATATGCCGGTACCGAGCAGCGGCATCTCAAGGGCAAGAACATCTGCCTGATCTTCGAGAAGGCGTCGACACGTACAATGTGCGCTTTCGAAGTTGCGTCCATGGACCAGGGGGCAGGGGGCACGTACCTCGGGCCGACGGGTTCCCAAATCGGCCATAAGGAGTCGATGAAAGACACGGCTCGTGTGCTCGGCCGCATGTACGACGCGATCGAGTATCGCGGTTTTGCGCAGGAGAAGGTCGAGGAACTCGCCGCCCATGCCGGCGTGCCGGTGTTCAACGGTCTGACCGACGAATTCCATCCCACGCAGATGCTGGCTGATCTGATGACGATGCGCGAGCATGCCGACAAGCCGCTTGGCGACATCTCTTACGCCTTTGTCGGCGACGCCCGGAGCAACATGGGGCATTCGCTCATGATTGCAGGCTGCCTGATGGGCATGGATGTACGGATCGGCGCGCCCAAGAGCCTCTGGCCGAGCGATGACTATTTGCAGCCTGCCAGAGCATTTGCCGACCAATATGGCGCGCGGCTTACACTGACCGAGGATCCCGTCGAGGCGGTGGAGGGCTGCGACTTCGTCAATACCGATGTCTGGGTTTCGATGGGGGAGCCCGAAGACGTCTGGCAGGAACGCATTGAGCTGCTTTCACCTTACCAGGTAAACACCGCACTCATGCAGGCAACCGGCAACGCCGCAGCAAAGTTCATGCATTGCCTTCCTGCCTTCCACAACACCGAAACGAAGGTCGGAAAGGAGATCTTCGAGGCCCACGGTATTGCCGAAATGGAAGTCACCGACGAAGTCTTCGAATCGGCGGCCGGAATTCAGTTCGAACAGGCCGAGAACCGGCTTCATACCATCAAGGCGATCCTTGTCGCCACGATCGGGACCTGACGCCATGCGCATCGTCGTCGCTCTGGGTGGAAACGCGCTCCTGAAACGCGGCGAACCACTTACCGCGGAAAACCAGCGCGCGAACGTCCGTATTGCTGCGGCCGCGCTTGCGCCGCTCGCCGTGGAGCACGAACTCATCATCTCGCACGGCAATGGACCTCAAGTCGGCCTGCTCGCCTTGCAAGGTGCCGCTTACAAGCCTGACGAGGCGTTTCCGCTCGATGTGCTCGGCGCCCAGACGGAAGGCATGATCGGCTACATCATCGAGCAGGAGCTCAAGAACCTCCTCCCCGCCAGCCAACAGCTCGCCACGATTCTGACCATGGTCGAAGTCGACCCCCACGACCCGGCCTTTGACGAGCCGACTAAGTTTGTCGGGCCGATCTATGACCAGGACCATGCTCTGCGCCTTGCAGAGGAGAAGGGATGGGCGATGAAGCAGGATGGTGACAGTTGGCGCCGTGTTGTCGCATCACCCACCCCCAAAAGCATCGTCGAACGCGAACCGATCCAATGGCTTATTGAGAAGGCGGCGATCGTCATCTGCGCCGGGGGTGGGGGGATCCCGGTCGCCGAGGGTCCGGATGGACATTATGCCGGCGTAGAAGCTGTGATTGACAAGGATTTTGCCAGCGAGCTGCTGGCACGAGACCTCGAAGCCGACCTGCTGGTGATGGCCACCGATGTCGATGCAGTGTATCTCAATTGGGGCAAGGCCGGTCAGCGCGCCATCCGCTCGGCTTCGCCCGACGCGGTCGATCTTGGTGCCTTTCCCGCAGGTTCTATGGGCCCAAAAGTGCGTGCGGCCTGCAATTTCGCTGCAGCGACCGGAAAGAAAGCTGCAATCGGCGCGCTGAGCGATCTGCAGGCGGTCGTCAACGGCGATCGCGGAACGACGATCAGTATGCAAGGCAGTGGCATCGAGTTTGCGGATCCCGATCCGTCGGAGGAGCGTTGACGATCGGTGATCCAGCGCGCCTAAGGTAGCCCGACCGTGGTCGCCAAACGCGAGCGATGCGATGACCGCAACATAGCACGAAGCCGATTGATCGGCTGCTTGCGAGTGTAATCCCGGCTTCATGGAGGCGTCTGCTCTTGAAAGACGCAAGAATGCGGAGATGAATGGGCAAGACAGGTTCAAACGGAGCGGCGAGCAACGCAGCCGACAAGGACGGCTCGACGGAAGGCGTGCGCCGCCGAGATTTTATCCATATCGCGCCCGTTGCGTTCGCGGGAACCGGTGCCGCCGCGGCGATCTGGCCGCTTATCGACAGCATGAACCCATCGGCCGATGTGGTCGCACAGGCGAGGATCGAAGTCGATTTGCAACCCATCGAGCCAGGTCAACGTATCACTGTGAGCTGGCGCGAGCAGCCGGTGTTCATTGTGCGGCGCACAGCTGAAGAGATCGCGCGAGCCAAAGCCGACGATGCCTCTTCAGGGCTGATCGATCCAGAGACGGACGCTGCGCGCGTGCAGCGACCAGAGTGGCTCGTGGTCGTGGGCGTCTGCACGCATCTTGGCTGCATACCGTTGGGACAGGGAGTGGGCGAAAACCGCGGAAGATATGGGGGATGGTTTTGTCCCTGCCACGGCTCGATCTACGACAATTCCGGGCGCGTGCGGAAAGGGCCGGCACCGAAGAATTTGGTCGTTCCGCAATATGTCATCAGCGACGATCTAAAGCTCTCGATCGGCTAATGACCTTGGGGGTGAGCCGGGGCCGCCTCGAATTCGAGCCAAAACTGGGCCGAGAGCAGCAAGAAGTTTTGCAACCATGCACTGGACCTGCACACCAGGCAGAACACGTAATTCTTGAGGAGACACCCACCGCGTACCCCTCCTTTCCACCCGCCTGAGCTGGCGCTGTGGCGCGGGCATACCAGACTGAAAACTCAGGGCACAAATCGCCTTCGGTGAGACCAAAGCAGCCTGTCCGGCGCCCTACAAACTAGCGCACCGGCTCACCCATCCGGGGGGAAGGAGGAGCGTCGGTCTCTCTACGCAGAAAGAACATCACGACGATCACGCTCATCGCTGCGGCAAAGAAGCACCACACCGATATGAACCAGGTGAGATAGAACGCGCCTGCCGCAAGAAAGGAGACGATTGCGCCGACCCCGAACCAGTTTACCCAGCGATGGCTGGATAGCAGCGGGCTGACACAGGTACCCAAGACATACAGTGTCATGACGATGCCAACGTAGAAGTGGGGGGATTCGTAGTCGATATGACCGTCGCCGGCTGTCGCGACGATTGGCAGGCGGATAAGGAAATAGAGTAAGTAGAGTCCAACCAGGGTTCCGCCTATCGCCGTCGCCAAGAGGGCCTTTCGGCGCCAGGCTACCTTCTCGAGCATATAGACCGCCACCGGGACGTAGATTGGCCACAGAACATGTGAAAAGATCGAATAGAGATAGGTCAGAACCGTCTTCAGTACCGGCGCCTTGTCAGGAAATGTCAGCCACAGTGCGCCCTCGATCAATTGCTGGACGCCAAACAGAACCGGAATCAGCGCGTAGGGTCTCTCGCGGCTATTGCGCGCCATTCGCATTGTGAAGGCACCGGTTGCCAACAGCACGGTGCCGGCGGCGAAACTCGCTGTGGCGGAAAAACACATTCAGTCTACCCTCGCTGGTTGGATGCCTGAGGATTTCTTCGTGCACCCATGTTACACACTGGCCGAGTACCAAGCTTGCCGCGCGCTGTAATTATGATTTCAACTCGACCATGGTCTCGCTCGCAAGTACGGACGTCTGTGCACCGCGAGGCTTACAAAGCCCGAAGGGACCAAATGACAAGAATCAGACCCCTGGGTAATCTGGATCGCTTGCGAAGTAATACAAAGGGATCTCTTGACGGTCATTGATCCAAGTTCGCTGTTCGGCGTGACGATCCATAGGCTGGACCTGCGCATCCCACCATTGTGGGCACCGGGATGGAAGGCTATTGCTTAACCTACTATGCCAGCGCGTCTTTCCGCAATCTTTGTGATGCTTCTTTGGGCGTCCTGCTATCCGCTCATAACGGTCGGTCTCGACAGCGCGCCCCATCTCACCTTCGCCGTGCTGCGCGCGGTTCTTGCAGGCACCACGTTACTGGCGGTCGGTATCATTCTCAGAAAGCCCTTTCCGCGCGATGGAAGCATCTGGGGATGGATCATTCTTGCCGGTCTCGGCATGACGGGGCTGGGTTACTACGGGATGTTCCACGCTGCGGAGTTCGTTTCGCCCGGCCTTGCAACCGTCATCGCCAACAGCCAACCCCTCATCGCGGCAGGTCTCGCCTTTCTGTTTCTCCGCGAGCGCCTGTCCTCCAAAGGCTGGATCGGGCTATGGCTCGGCTTTGCGGGAATCCTCATTATTGCTGGCCCGCGAATTCTCCAAGGTCCGCTGGCGCTCTCAACCGGCTTTGCATATGTGCTGCTTGCGGCCTTCGGCGTTGCCGTGGGCAACATCGCCATCAAGAAGCTCTCGGGGCGCGTCGACGCAGCGATCGCCATGGGCCTTCAACTCCTCATCGGCGCTATCCCGCTCGCGTTTCTGGCTTTGCTTACCGAAGATCAGGGGCAAATCGACTGGTCGCCGGTTTTCATCGCAAGCCTGCTTGGGTTAGCGATCCCAGGTACAGCCCTCGCATTCTGGCTGTGGCAATATACGCTCGGCAAAATCGAACTCTCGAAGGCCAATGTATTCAGCTTCCTGGTGCCCGTTTTCGGTCTAACGATCGGCGCTGCCTTCTTTGGTGAAAGGCTTACACCCCTGATCATCACGGGCACAGCAATTGCAACCGCGGGCGTATGGCTAACGACCGTCAAATCATCGAGTGACGTTCAGCCAAAAGCGAAAGGAGCCGAGGACGGGCGCGCTTAAGGGATGCTCTTCGTCAAAAAATTAGGTGGCGATGGGCTGCAGCAAAGGGCGGGCGATGACTTCGTTGGCGGATGCCAAAGCTATAGCTCCTCAAGCGCGCTCGAAAGCCCGGACAATCGGGTCGCCAGGGCCGCAGCAATGCTGTCATGAACAGGTTCGGCGAAGTCCACCGGCATCGCTTCGCGCGCTACCGTCGGCGCATCACGTGCCCGGTCCATTAGTTCGCTGATGGCTGCACGCATGAGGCCTGTGCCAAGCCCCGCTGACTTGCCCGACTGGACAAAATGCCGACCGGTCACCCCGTTCAGCCGGTAGTGATGGTTGGTGCCTGCGGACATCGCGAGGGGGAACCTGTTCTGCGCAATCTGGTCGGAGTCGACGGCCGGTTGGGCCGAGAGCACATCGTAGAAGAGGATCTGGCTCTTGAAAAGGGCGGCTGCGTCGGCTTGCGGATCGTCAGCACCGCGCAGCAACAGGCCGAAGATATCCTTCATGTTCGGGCCGCCATCGCTCTGATATTTGTGCGTGGGCGGATAGCCGAGTGCTTGGCAGCAGTCCTCTTGCGGCAGACACAGGATTTGCTTGGCGTTGCGCCAGTGCCTGTGGAACCGTTCGACGACGAGAACTCGGCGCTGGCCGACGGTCGCGATCTCTGTCGCTGCGACCGACAGGCCGAACGCCTTCATCAGCGTCATGCAATAGTGCTCGTTGTCGACGCTGTTCGACATGTCGATCATCCCGTCGGCGCTGGGTATCTGTCCAAGTTCCGGCTTCAGGATGTAAGTTGTCGGGGTCACACCGGCCGGTCGGTGCCATTTTCCATCGATGCGAAGCAGGGCCGTCTTTTCCTGCGCACCCGCGACCGAGATCCTGAATTCCTGCTCCCGATCGACGCCAAGTGGAGCCTGCGCAAGATCGGCGAGGAGCGCCTCGACCTCGGTCTCGCTGACCGGTTCGCTTTCGATGTCGGCAGTCTGCGCTTGATCTGTTCCTTCGGGCAGGAACCGCATGGCACCGACGCAATCGCGTCCGATGGCTTCGAGCAGACTATAGAAGTCGGTGCCCTGGGCACCCATGCGCGCCGCCACGCGGCGGCGTGCTGCATTCCTGTCCGGGAGAAGATTGTCGAACACGGCGACGACCGGCGCGCCGCGATAGGCCGCCGGGGTCAGAGGCAGCGAGAGCGATACCGCGAAGCGATGCTCCCAAGCAAGCCACTCTTCGGAATATCGGAAACTGGTTGCACCGCTTGCTGCCCTTTCGAGACGGCCGACCAGCCTGCCGTTGATAAGTACATCGAGGGGCGCATGGGTCTTTTAGCGCGCCATTCAGAAGACGTCCTCGATCGATATGCTGCCGTTCTGACGCGGCACGATCTGGAGATCGAGGCCGAGGACTGCGATGACACTGATGAGCGTGTCGAGCCTGGTTCCTGCGCTTCCGTTCTCGATTGCCGAGATGGTTTTCTGCTGCGTGCCGGCGAGGGTGGCGAGCTCGGTCTGGGTCGGGCCCTTGCCGAGGCGATGGGTCTGGATCACGGCTCCGAGTTGACTGGGAGGCGTGACGATCTGGTTCATGGCGTCCCCCCACGCTCCGCTATCCCGCCAAGGGTATGCTGCATCCCGCCGCAACGAGGGGTTCCTCAATGGTTCCGGGCCAGGCGTTCCTGACGTTGGAGAGAGGCGTCTTGAACAGGATATGTCATCCGGCCAGGAGACGGACTTTCATTTTCGTCTCAGCCATCCGATCCTTGGCAGCCTGTTGGCCAGCAGAACAAATCCCGAAAGGGCAATGAACGTCCCTGCGATACCAAACAGGAGAAGCCACCAGCTGTTGATGCGGTCGCGCTGGGTCCAGTCCATGATGTGAAGGCCCCAGATGAAATCGAAGAGCCGCCAAGTATCGCTTCGCGCTGACAGGACCGTTCCGCTGGAAGCATCGATATAGACGCGCGTCGCATCGCGATCGTCATAACTGACCTGCCAGGCCGGGAAGGGGCCCCTGAATTCGGTCCCGACCTCGCGTTCGATAAGCCGCGCGGTGTGGACCGAGGTTTCCGGGCCAATCCAGGCGCGGCGAGCGATGGCGCGCGCCGTCGCGGCCGAGATGGGGGAGAGCAATCGTCCGCTACGCGGATCATGTAGCGTGACATCGCCATCCGCTCGCCGCACTTCGGTCACCACCTTGCCGTCGAGAGCACGTGTGGCAACCGAAACCACATCATCTTGCCTTTCCAGCCATTCGGGTAACTCGGCCCCGGCAGGCAATATTTGCGCAGACCGGGACACGACATGCTCCGAGCGTACCTCCTCCAGATCGAGAAAGGACATCAAGGCACCGGTGCCCATCCACAGCAGAACTTGCGCCCCGATCAGGAGCGCCAACCACTTGTGGAGCTTGCTGCCAAAGACATGCAAGCGCAGTTTGAGGGACCGCGAAGCCAACTGTCTCGCCGCTCCGTAGCGGGTCAGGGCCGCCGCGGCGCGCGCGAGGAGGAGTGGTACTGCACGATCTTCCAGCCCGATTCATCGTGCGAAAGGACCGAGGTCGCGACCCCGTCACGCTCGATCACGCGCCCGTCCTCGAGCTCGATCCGGTAGCCGTAGGTTTCGTAGCCATAGGCCATATGGCCCTTACGGGTCACCGTCAGCGTCGGGTCGGTGAAAGTAAAGCTTGTGATCGCGTCGAGCTCCGGACCGAGATGGTGCTCCATGTAATTGGCGAAACTCCCCTCGGCCTTGCCATTCTCGAAGATCGCGGAGTTTTCCGCAAACAGGGCCGACATGCCTTCGGCATCGCGCGACACCAATGCGGCGCGATAAGCCTCAAGAATATCTTCAGCGCCCGACACATCTTCGCTGGCCGAACCTGTCTTGTCGGAATGATGTGTCCCATGTCCGGAATGGTCCATGTCCTGCGCCCCAGCCGGCACTGGCGCCGCAGCAATGGCTAGTGCAACTACCCGCACTCGCAATAGAGTGTTCATCATGTCAGTTTCTTCTCCCTTGACCTAAAACCAGAACCGCACGCCGACGACGTAGTTCGTTACGCTGGGGTCCTCGCCGGCGGCCCTTGCGAAATCGCGGCTGTTGCCGATCTTCCATTCCTGGTCGATGCCGATATAGGGCGCGAATTCGCGCGCGAATTCGTAACGCAGGCGAATGCCGGCCTCAATCGTATCGATCCCTGCGCCGATCCCGAGTTCAGGAATGTCCTGTGCTGACAGCGCGATTTCGCCGCGCGGCTGCACGATCAGACGCTGTGTGATGAACTGATCGATTTCACCTTCAATTCGTGCGGTAAGATCGCCCTTGTTCGACAGAAATGCTGCTGCATCGACCTCGAACTCATAGGGAACGAGCCCTTGGATGCCCACAACCGCATGGGTGCGTTCAGGCCCGGTAAAATCCTGCCGCACGCCCGCCTGAAAATCGAAGAAAGGCGCAATGGCACGGCTCCAAAGCGCCTGCACTTCGGCGCTTTCAATGGTCTCGCCGAAGCTGCCTTCGCCTTCGGATTTGAACCAGAACTTGTTGTAGTCACCGCCATAATAACCCTGGACGTCCCACAAATAGCCGTCGTCGCCCTCGCGCAGGCGGTATTCGAGCCGGTCGCCCTGAAACCAGAATACCGGCGTTCCGCTCACTTCCTTGGTGACGGCCGCCCGAGACGCAGCCATTTCCTCTGCGCCGACAAAGGCATCGGCGGCAAAGGCGGGGCCCTGTAGCGCTTCAGGCGGGGGAGGGCCTTCCGGGATCGCCATATGGTCGGCGGATGCTCCATGGCCCATCGCGGAATGATCCATTTGCGACATGCCGCCCTCATCCTCCTTGCCGGTCATGGGCATCGCGCCATGCTGGGCCGCCCCATGATCCATGGCCGAATGATCCACTACCTCCGGATCTTGGACCTCCTCCCGAGGATGCTGCATCCGGGAGTGATCCATCTGCGGTTGATCCGGCGCATGGTGATCGTGCGCCTCGCTCGCAGCCACGTCGTCTTGAGCAGCTTGCCCGGCCTGGCTCTGCGGTTCGGCAGCCTGCGGATCGTGATCATGCTGCTGCGCCATCGCGGTTGCCGGAACCGCGAGCAGGGGGAGGGCGATCATCATGGTCGCGCGCTTCATCAGCCTTCTCCTCCCTCGAGCGGTCGGACCGTCACCACCTGAAACATTCCGTTATGCATGTGGTAAAAGAGATGACAGTGGAACGCCCAGTCACCCCGTTCATTGGCGGTCAGGTCGAATTGCGCACTGCCGCCGGGCTGGACCGTCAGCGTATGTTTGAGCGGTTGACGGTCGGCCGGGGCCCCGTTCACGAGCTCGAAGAAGTGTCCGTGCAAATGGATCGGATGCGCCATCATGGTGTTGTTGATGAGCTTGACGCGCACGCGCTCGTTATAGGCAAATTGAATCGGCTCGGTGATCTCGTCGAACTTCTTCCCGTCGAACGACCACATATACCGCTCCATATTGCCGGTTAGATGGATCGTCTTGAGCCGGCTCGGGCGCCGGTTGTCGGTATTGGGCTTGGCGGCGATAAGCTGGTTGTAATTGAGCACGCGGTGGCTCACATCGTCGAGCCCGAGGCCAGGAAAATCCATCCGGTCGATAGGATTCATGGCAACCGAGTCGATCCCTGGACCCACTTTCACATTAGGCGGAAGCAGTGATGTATCGCGCATGTTCATACCCGACATGCCGGCCATCCCAGCCATCTCGGATCCACCGCTGGAGCCATGATCCATTCCGGCCATGCCACCCGCGCCTTGATCCATGCTTGCCGCGGCACCGGCCGCAGCTGCACCGTGACCCGCATGCCCGTCTCCAGCAGCGCCTGCGCTATCGCCGTGCCCGGCCATGCCCATATCGGTCATGGTGAGAAGCGGCGGTTTACGCAGGGGCGGGACGCTGGCCCGGGCGCCGGGGCGACTGGCAAGGGTCGCCACGCCCATGCCCGAACGGTCGGTGGCCTCGGCGACGAGCGAATAGGCCTCGCCGCGCGGCTCGATGATCACGTCGTAGGTTTCAGCAACACCGATCTGGAACTCGTCGGTCTCGACCGGCTGTACGTTTTGGCCATCGGCCTGAACCACGGTCATCGGCAGGCCAGGGATGCGGATATTGAAATAGGTCATCGCGGCGCCGTTGATAAAGCGCAGGCGGACCCTCTCTCCTGGCTGGAAAAGGTATTCGAGATCGTCTTCGGGCCCGTGACCATTGATGAGGAAGGTGTAGGTCGCGCCGCTCACGTCGGAGATGTCGGTCGGCATCATCCGCATGCGCGCCCACATTCGGCGCTCTTCGCCGCTCATGTCGTAGTCGTCGGTCCAGGTGGTTTTGCCATAGTTGAAGTAGCCCTCGGCGACCTTGAGTTTCTTCATGATCGAATAGGGGCTCATGGTCGACCAGTCAGACAGCATCACGACATAATCGCGATCGTATTCATACGGTTCGGGCTCGATCGGGTCGACGATCAGGGGGCCGTAATGGCCAAGCGGCTCCTGCAGCGTATGCGCGTGCCACCAATAGGTGCCCGACTGGCGGATGGGAAACTGGTAACGATAGGTATCGCCCGGCTCAACAGCCGCCATGCTCACCCCGGGTACACCGTCCATAAGGAAGGGTACGAGCAATCCGTGCCAGTGAATGGAAGTGCCATGCGAACTCCGATTGAGGAGATCGACCGTCAGGTTCTGGCCTTCCTTGAGGCGCACCAAGGGTCCTGGGATGGTGCCATTCACGGCAACACCCGGCCCGCGGCGCGAGCCAGTGGTGAAGGTCGTGTCGGCGACGCTCATTGTAAGATGTTCGCCGGACAGAACGTCGCTCCCGCGGCGCGCGATCGTGCCATCGAGACCTCCGCGTGCCCACGCGGGCATTGCACCGGCAAGGCCAAGCATTCCGACCCCGCTTGCGCTAGACCCCAGAAATTTACGGCGATTGATCGCGACCATCGAAAGCTCCTGTATGAACGATACACCCTCAACTACGCAGGGCCCGGTTCTACCCCTCAAAAATTTTCCAGGCGGTCGCGCAATTTTTGCCGGGCACGATAGATGCGGGTCTCGATTGCCTTTTCCGACACGCCGAGAAGTTCGGCGGCCTCCGCCTGGCTGCGTCCGTCGATACTGACCAGTATGAGCGCTTCGCGAAGACGGATCGGAAGACGCTCGATTTGCTCCAGGAGCATTCGCAATTCCTGGCGCTGCATCGCGATCTCTTGCGGATCGGGGCCGTCGTCGACGATTGCCAGCGTTTCTGGGTCACTTTCCAATCCGAAAAAGCGCGCCGTTTTGCGTTTGCGCAGCCTGTCGCGGCATTTGTTGAGCACGACTGTCGTCAGAAAAGGGCCAACAGGACGGTCCGGGTCCAGGCGGTGCCGGGCGACCCAGACCGAAGCAAGCCCGTCCTGAACAGCGTCTTCGGCCTGATGCGGAGACGCAAGCATGCGTGTCGCCAAAGCAATAAGCCGCGCTATATGGGGTTCGACCAGCGTCCCATATGCTGCCTTGCTGCCCCTGCGGGCATCTTCGACCAGGGCGGTCTCGGACCGGCTTTGCGCCTGCGTCACGGAGGCCTAATCGCGCGAATTGCTGGTGAGCGCCTCGGAGACCTTGCGATCGAACAGGCGCTGCTGCTCGGGCTCGAGTATCTCGCGCATGTCGAAGACGTGTTGGACCGTGGCTTTTTGCAATTCGCCCATTTGCCCATGCACATCGTCGATCGCCGCGCTTACTTCGGGGCCATATTCGTGCTCGGCGTCCATCGCCTGGGCGAGCCTCGCATTCGCTGCGCGCAAAGACGACTCAAGCGCTGCGCGCTCGACAGCAAAGCGCGCTTCGAGGGTCTCAAGGCGCGAATTTTGGTCTTCGGTCAAAACCAGTTCCTCGTGCACGAACTGGTGCAGGCTGCCATTGTCTTCGTGGTTGAGCCAGCGATCGGCCGCGATCGCCCCCAAACATCCCGCGAGCCCGGCAAGAAGAACGGCAAGCAGGAGGCGTCCGTTCGTCAAAGTCTAGCTCCCGACATGCAGGAGAGCGGCGGGAGAAAGGTGCTCGTTCGACGCAAAATCATTATAGGCGGAACTCGCAGGTGAGCCCTGATTGTAGGGCATGATGGTCGTGCCGAAGCCTGCTCCAAGGCCGATGACGAACAGGCTGCAAAAGAGCGCGGCACGCCGGCGGCGATCGGCAACCTCGCCAAGCTGTCCGGCGCGCTGCCAGACACCATCCATGAAGTCTGACGGGTCATGCACAATATCATGCGCGGCCAGCTGTTTGAGCGAAGCATCGAGGGAAGGATAATCTGACATAGGCAACCTCTAACTGTTGTAACTCCTTTACGCCACAGCCCGCCGAAGCCCTCAAAAAAATACTTGAGGGGTATGATATTCTCGCGCGTATCAAGGCATATGAGCATATTCACCCGCCTTGGCCTCGCCGCCCTCTTCGCAGCCTTTCTGCTTTCGGCACCCTTGCACGCGCATGAAGGGCATCAGGACAATATGTCCGACGCTGAAATGCTGGCGATGGAGGAGGGTATGGCCATGCCGGACGACGCCCATGCCGGCGAGCTTGCGCCGCCCGGGGAAGAGATGGACAGGCCGAACGCGCAGCAGTCCATGTCGCCTGAAGACATGATGCAGCAGAAAATCACGGAAAACCGCCTGACCTCGGCAGAGGACCTTCTGTCGCGCCTTCATCCGGTCGCGGCGCATTTCCCGATTGCGCTTCTCCTCGTCGCCGCACTCGCCGAACTCGCCTTGATGGTGCGCCCGACCTTGGGGCTTGAGACGACGATCCGGTTTCTCGTAGCCGGCGGCGCGATCGGGGCGGTCGTTGCGGCTTTGCTCGGATGGTTTGCGGGTGGATGGCGACTGCTGGACCGGTCGGAAAATCTCGCCATTCACCGCTGGAACGGCACGACGATTGCCATATTGAGCCTCCTCGCCTGGTGGGTTGCTGCGCGCGGAAAGGGGAGAGGCGCGCTGCGCTTGCTTCTGGCGCTGATCGCTGCGGCGCTCATCGTACAAGGCTATTTCGGCGGGGAGATGGTGCATGGGCCCAATCATATGGGCATCATGTAGGTGGGACGGGTAGCCGCTCCTCAAGGCGACCGAGCCTTCACGCCAGCCCTTGGCAAAGCCTGGCTGACCCCGGTCTATGACCTCACCCTCGCCTTGTTTACACGTGAGCGGACATGGCGGCGCGCGGTTGTCCGCGCCGCCAATCTTGCGCTCGGCGATCATCTTATCGATGTTGGGTGCGGAACCGGCACCTTGCTTCGCGATCTTATGATCAGCTGTCCGCACGCGGGTCTCGTCGGTGTCGAGCCCGATCCGGCCGCACTGGCCATCGCGCGCCGCAAGTTTGGCGCCGGGGCGGATCTGATCCGTTGGCACAATGGCTTTCTCGATACCCTCGACCTGACCGCGCGATGGCAGCCGAACAAGATCGTCAGCAGCCTCGTCTTTCATCAGGTTCCGCTGGGTGAAAAGCGGGCAATCCTGGAGCAGATGCACGATTTGCTCCAGCCCGGAGGCATGGTGCTGATTGCCGACTATATGGCTCAGGACTCCGCCCTTATGCGCAAGCTTTTCCGCGCCACGGTGCAGCAGCTCGACGGTGTCGAAGACACGCAGCCCAATGCCGACGGTATCCTGGAGCGGCAGCTTGCCGAAATTTTCACCGACGCCGAAAGGCTTCACGTCTTCCCGACCGCCACCGGAGCGATATCGCTCTGGCGCGGCTACAAGAAAGGTCCCCATGCATGACCCGCACGTTTGCGCGAAAGCGCTTTCGCAACTCGTTCGCCGCAACAGCCCTCCTGGTAATTGCCGCCTGTTCGAACGTTGCCCAGGCGGCCACCTACACGATGTATCGCGATCCCGGCTGCGGCTGCTGCCTCAAATGGGCCGACCATTTCGAGAACGGCATGGACGCCGAGGTTGCGACTGTCGACACCACCGACATGGGTTCGGTGAAAGCCGACAAGGGCGTACCTTCCGATCTGTGGTCGTGCCATACGATGGTGATCGAGGGATATGTCATCGAAGGTCACGTCCCGGCAGAAGCAATCTCAAAATTGCTGCGCGAGCGCCCGGCAGGCGTCACCGGACTTGCCGTTCCCGGCATGCCGCTGGGTTCGCCTGGCATGGAATACGAGAACCGTGTGCAACCCTATGACGTCATCGCCTTTGGGCCCGGCGGCCGTACGGTTTTCGCAAGTTACCCCTGAACGGGCAAGAAAACGCCCCCAACTTTTGGAGAATAATGATGAAAATGATCCTCACCGTCGCTGGCGCGCTTGCTTTCTCGGCAAGCCCGGTCCTTGCTCAGGAGGCCCCTTCTGAAAAGCCCAAAATGTGCGAGATGATGCACGATGGCAAGAAAATGCAGGGTATGATGAAGAAGGACAAGGACGGAAAAATGTCATGCCAGATGATGGACCATTCCAAGATGGACCATTCGAAAATGGACCATGGCCAGTCCGGCCATGGCAAGAAAAAGGCCGCCGAGGCTGAAAAGCCGCAGACCGAACACAAGCACGACTGACCAGCCTTTGGCGTCTGGAGCCGACAATTCAATCGGCTCCAGACGGTCTAACGGGCCATGCGCTCGATGAGAGTGAGAAGTTCGGCGATCTTCTCCGATTGATCGGCCTTGTTGTTCGATGAGAGCGCCTGTTCGATGCAGTGCTTGGTATGGATGTCGAGTACTTTGGTCCTGGCGGCGCGCGCGGCGGCTTCGAGCGCGAGGATCTGCTGCAAGATATCGACGCAATAGCGCTCTTCTTCCATCATTCTCGATATTCCCCGCGCCTGCCCCTCGATCTTGCGCATTCGGGTCAAGACATCACGGAACTTGGGGTTTTGATCATCGCTCATGCCGTTCTCTCCAGACGCCGAGTTCATTCCTGACTGCTTTTGACACAGTTGCAAAGCAGTTCGCAATACACTATACCCCCCTATAGTATACGACGGAGACAAAGATGACCAATGCGACGACGAAAGGTTCAATCCTTGCCTGGGGCTGGGCTCTCAGCGTCTTTCTGCTGATTACCTATCTGCTCTGCGTGGCCTTTGGCCTGATCGCGCCCGATACTTTCCATATGCATGAAGCATGGGCGCCTTTGCTGCCAGGCTTCGATTGGTTGACATGGCCTGGCTTCTTCGCCGGGGCTATCGGCAGCTTTCTCTATGGCTGGTATATCGCGATCCTAGGGGTCCCGCTCGTCCGCTATTTCAGAAAAAGGATCGGGTGAAGAACCGGCAATGTGGATTTATCCGCTGCCGCGAATTCCGCACAGGTCGCAAAGCCTATGACAATGCACAGCACACTCTTTTCCGGTTCGTCTTTCAGCAAAAAGAGGGGATTGGCCCTGCATACGGTTATCGGGGCAGTGCTGGGCGTCTTAATCCTTCATCCGCTCACCGCGCTCGTTTATGGGTCTGGAGGGGCAGCAGCGGCGAGCGTGCCATTTGCTGAGCAGTTGGGCTCGGCGGTCGATCGACTGAGCCCGGCATTTGAAATCGAAATGCTGCCCATGAGCCTGGCTTTCGCGGTGATCGGCGGCGCAATCGGCCTGGCGTTTGGTCTTTATCATCTGCGGCTCATGGCTGATCGCCAGATAATCCGCTCTCTGGAGCATCAATTGGCCGAAGAGCTGCCGCTGCTCATCGCCCGAGGCGAGGGCGCACAGCTGGAATTCAAATCGTCGCTGCGTTGGGATACGCGTGAGCAGCGCGCAAATCGAAGCCTTCAACAGGTCGTGGTCAAAACGATTGCCGGATTTCTCAACAATGATGGCGGCACGCTGCTCATCGGCGTCGACGATAGCGGGGGCATCGTAGGAATCGAGGCCGATCTGAAGACTCTCAAGCACCCCAATAAGGACGGGTTCGAGCGCGTGATGATGGACGCGATACGATCAGCACTCGGCGGTAACGCCTGCGCCCTGATCCATTGCTACTTTCACGATCTCGATGGCCGAACTGTTTGCCGCGTGATCGCACAAAAGAGCCTCGAACCGATCTATTTTCTCGACAATGGAGTGGCGCGCTTCATGCTCCGCGCCGGCAACAGTACACGGGAATTGGATGCGCGCGAAGCGCACACTCACCTTTCGCAGCGCGGAAAAGAATATGCACGGCAGACTTGAAATGATCGTCAGCCATGGATCGGCAGGTTCGGCTGATCTCGTTCCCCGTTTCACGCCAGCAGCGCACGCCGCCGCCTGTCTGCCCAGTTCAGCCTTGTCGGCGGAACTTTCGCACAGCTTTATCCAGACCCAGGGAGACGATGATGGACCATTCTAATTGCAGCCATAGCGGCCACGGCGAAGCCGTTGCCGGTGATGACGGCCGCTACAATCTCGTTCCCGCTGGTTATGACGGACCGGTTTATACCTGCCCCATGCACCCGCAGGTCCGGCAGCCAAAGATGGGGTCGTGCCCGATCTGCGGCATGGGTCTCGAACTCGAATCCGCGGCCATGGTCGATGACGGACCGAACCCGGAGCTCGTCGACTTTACAAGGCGTTTCTGGGTCGGCGCCATCCTCACCTTGCCGCTGCTTGTTCTCACGATGGGCCCCTATGTGGGCTGGCCGGGCGTGCGCGAAATATTTGGCGAGCGGGCCACCCTATGGATTGAACTGGTGCTCGGTACACCGGTCGTGTTGTGGAGCGGATGGCCGTTTCTCGAACGGGGCTGGAATTCGTTCCGCACCTGGAACCTCAACATGTTCTCGCTCATCGGCATGGGCGTTCTCGCCGCATGGATTTTCAGTGTCGTCGCCGTCCTGGCACCGGACATCTTCCCGGATGGCTTTCGCGATCCAGAGGGACATGTCGGCGTCTATTTCGAAGCCGCGGCCGTTATCGTCACTCTTGTGCTCCTCGGCCAGGTCATGGAGCTGCGCGCGCGTGAAGGCACCGGTAAGGCCATTCGCGCTCTGCTTGATCTTGCAGCCAAAACCGCCCGCGTCATCAGGGCAGACGGCACTGAAGAAGAAATCCCCCTTGAGCACGTGGCTGTTGGCGACCAATTGCGGGTCCGCCCAGGCGACAAGGTGCCCGTTGACGGTGTAGTGCTCAAAGGCCGCTCGTCGATCGACGAAAGCATGATCACCGGTGAACCAGTCCCGGTCGAAAAGGTCGAGGGCGACGCCGTGACCGGGGCAACGATCAACGGAACAGGCAGCCTGGTGATCGAAGCGAAACGTGTCGGATCAGACACCATGCTCGCGCAGATCGTGGAAATGGTTGCGGCCGCACAGCGCTCGCGCGCGCCGATCCAGAAGTACGCCGACAAGGTGGCCGGCATGTTCGTCCCCGCGGTTATCGGCATAGCCGTGCTCGCCTTCATTGCTTGGGCGATCTGGGGCCCCGCACCAGCGCTTGCCTATGCCCTCATTGCTGCGGTTGCGGTACTGATCATCGCCTGCCCCTGCGCTCTCGGCCTGGCGACGCCGATGTCGATCATGACCGCGACAGGAAGAGGGGCGCAGGCGGGCGTTCTGATCAAGAACGCCGAAGCGCTCGAGCGCTTCGAGAAAATCGACACGCTCATCGTCGACAAGACGGGTACGCTGACCGAGGGGCGACCGCGACTCGTCGCGGTCATGCCCGAGGAGGGCCACGATGAAATCGAGGTGCTGAGCTTGGCGGCGTCGCTCGAGCGCGGGTCGGAGCACCCGCTCGCAGAAGCGATCGTCCGCGGCGCCGACGAACGCGGCGTCGCGATGGAAACCGCCAGCGAGTTCGAGGCCGTAACCGGCAAAGGCGTCATGGGAACGGTCTCCGGTAAACGCGTCGCGCTTGGCAACCTCGCGCTTCTGACGGACCTCGGTTTGGAAGGCGCTGCGCTCAGCGAAAGGGCGAATGCGCGCCGCGACCAAGGCGAAACCGTCATGTTCGTGATCGTTGCTGACAAGATTGCCGGCCTCATCAGCGTTGCCGACCCGGTCAAGGAAACCACTCCGGCGGCCATCGCGGACCTCCACAATCTCGGCCTTACAATTATCATGGCGACCGGCGACAATGAGCGGACTGCGCAGGCGGTTGCCGCCCGGCTCGGTATCGACGACATCCGCGCAGGTGTGCTTCCCGAGGACAAGGCGCGGCTCATCCGCGAATTGCAGGAAGGCGGTGCCAAGGTGGCCATGGCCGGTGACGGGGTCAATGACGCTCCGGCGCTGGCCCAGGCCGATGTCGGCATTGCGATGGGCACGGGCGCGGATGTTGCGATCGAGAGCGCGGGGATCACGCTCGTCAAAGGCAATCTCGACGGGATCGTCCGGGCCCGCAAACTCGCCCGGGCTACGATGCGCAATATTCGGCAGAATCTGTTTTTCGCGCTCATTTACAACGCCTCGGGCGTGCCCGTCGCGGCCGGTGTCCTCTATCCGTTCTTCGGCATCCTGATTGGTCCGATGTTCGCCGCCTTCGCGATGAGCGCGTCCTCCATCTCGGTAGTCCTGAACTCGCTCAGACTTCGCAGCGCGAAGCTGTGAACGTCAGGCAATCGAACAGAACCCCATCCCTGATCCCTGCCACAATGCCTGTGCATTGCGGCAGAGCCGGTCATCCGCGGAAGATGGAAGCGCGACGCAAGCCAATGAGAGGATAACCACATGGATACCCATTCGGCGCACGAAGACAGTCTGAACAAGGGCAGCATCACGCTGCTTGGCGGCGTTGCCATGGGGACCGGCGTCATGATCGGTGCGGGCATTTTTGCGCTCACCGGTCAGATCGCAGAGCTTGCCGGTCCGCTCTTCCCGCTGTCCTTTGTTGCTGGCGCTCTCGTCACTTCGCTGGCAGCCTACAGCTACATCAAGATGTCGAACAAATGGCCGTCCTCGGGCGGCATCGCGATGATCTTGCAGAAGGCATACGGGCCGGGTGTCGTCGCCTCAGCGGCTGCGATGATGATGGCGCTGTCGATGATTATCAACGAAAGCCTCGTCGCACGAACCTTCGCAACCTACGCCCTGCGACCCTTTGGTCTGGAAGACACCGGCTGGCTTGTGTCCGCAGTGGCGCTCGCCGCTATCGTCTTTGCCTATCTGGTCAATGCGGCGGGCAACAAGTCGGTCAGCGGCTTTTCGGTTGTCATGTCGGCAATCAAGGTTGGCGGGATCGCGATTTTCGCGGTTGCCGCGATCTGGGCCAGCGGACTGTCGGGCGGCGCATTCTCGGAGCCGGTAGAGCTATCGAAAGCCGATGCTTTGCTTGCCTCGGTCGCCTTTTCGATTCTGGCTTTCAAAGGCTTCACCACGATCACCAACAGTGGCGGCGAGATGGTCGATCCGCACAAGAATGTCGGGCGCACGATCATGGTCTCGATCGCCGTCTGCATCGTGATTTACCTGCTTGTCGCACTGGCCGTCGGTTCCAGCCTCAGCATCTCAGAAATCGTACAGGCACGCGACTATTCGCTGGCGGCAGCAGCGCGTCCTGCATTCGGGCAGATGGGCTTCTACTTCACTGTCGTCATCGCTCTCACGGCCACCATTTCAGGTGTGATCGCAAGTGTCTTTGCTGCCTCACGCATGTTAGCGATGCTGACCGACATGAAGTTGCTTCCGCACAGCCATTTCGGCATGAGCGGCGGGATACAAAGCCACATGCTTGTCTATACCGTGGTCATTGCCGGCACGCTCGCCGTCCTGTTCGATCTGTCGCGGATCGCGTCGCTGGGTGCCTTTTTTTACCTTGTCATGGACATGCTGGTTCATTGGGGCGTCCTGCGCAACCTGCGCAAGGAGGTTGGCGCACGGGCGACGATACTCCTGGCTGCGTTAGCTGCAGATGGCGTGGTCCTGGCAGCCTTTACCGTGACCAAACTGCGCAGCGATCCTGCAATTGTCGCTTATGCGATCATCGGGATCGCTATCGTTTTCTTGGGGCAGTGGATCTTCCTGTCCGGCCAGCGCAAAGCAACAAGCAGCGATCCCGCGGAGCGCATTAGCGATGGCCACAGCGGCGATCAAGAGCATCCCTGACCACCGCATTGGTTGCCTGGCAGCCCAGTCAAATCTTTTTTGAGGTAGAGCTGTAAGATCGGGCGGGCGCACACGTCTGTGTTTATTCGGCTGCCATTCAATAGCCGCAAAGTTGCTGGTCTGGCCCGTGCGAAGCGGCGCTCATGATTGACAGAACGAGAGTATGGGAAGGGCAGTCTGCGTTTGAGATGAATAGCGTTTGTTTTTTCCAAACGATGAAACGAAAACGCAGAACGAACATTGGATTGGAATAAGCAGCCCCGGGCTGTGCTTGTGAACAAGGGGCTGTAAAGGCATGAAAACTGCGCGTGTTTACCGTATGGTGATGGACGACCACACTTGTCCCTACGGTATCAAAACTGTCGACCTTTTGAAGCGCCAGGGCTTCAAGGTCGAAGACAATCATCTGACAAGCCGCTCGGAGACCGACGCGTTCAAGGAAGAGCACGGCGTCGAAACGACCCCGCAGACTTTTATCGATGACAAGCGGATCGGCGGATATGATGACGTGCGCGAGTATTTCGGTAAGAGTCGCAGCCAACCCGAAGAGGGCGAAACAAGCTATCAGCCGGTCATTGCGATTTTCGCCGTCGCGCTGCTGCTCGCGCTCGGGCTAAGCTGGGCGTTTTTTGACGATCTCTTCACCGTTCGGGCCGCCGAATGGTTCGTCAGCCTTTCGATGACATTGCTCGCCGTTCAGAAACTCCAGGACGTGCGCAGTTTCTCCACCATGTTCCTCAATTACGATCTGCTCGCCAAACGGTGGGTTCCCTATTCCTTCATCTATCCCTTTGGCGAAGCGGCGGCCGGCATCCTGATGACCGCTGGAGCGCTGGTATGGCTGTCGGCTCCTTTGGCGCTTTTTATCGGAACCATCGGTGCAGTGAGCGTCTTCAAGGCCGTCTATATTGACAAGCGTGAGCTCAAATGCGCCTGCGTCGGGGGCAGCAGCAACGTCCCGCTCGGCTTCGTCTCGCTGACCGAGAACCTGTTCATGATGGGGATGGGGCTCTGGATGGGTCTCAAAGTCTTTACATGATCCTCGCTTTGATCCTGGCGACCTCGCTGTTCTTATTATCGGTGGGCTCGCACCTCGTCATACTGAATGCGGGCCATACGCTGCTCGAGCAAAACTGCAGCCTTCTGCACAAGCTGGGCATCGCACTGCTCGTTCTTTTCTCGCATCTGACCGTCGCGGCGTTCTTCGCCGCCGGCTTCTGGATCGGCGAGGAGCTGGGTCTGGGCGGCTTCCGGCAGGCCGGCGCGATGACCGCGATGGACTATTTCTATTTTTCTTTGATCAACGTGACGACGCTCGGTCTGGCGGACATTTTCCCAACCGATCACCTGCGGGTTCTCGCCGGCGTCGAAGCCCTCACCGGCTTCGCTCTCATCAGCTGCTCGGCGCAGCTATTCTGGACCATGATGCACAAAGGAGAAAAAGCATGACTGAAAAGACCTCCCATTCGGACAAGGGAGGGGGCGGCAGCTACTGGCGGTTCATGGCCATGGTGTCGACCTCGACCGTGATCATGTTCTTCCTGATGTATGCCAACACCTTTACCGTCGATGATCTTTTCTGGAGCGAAACGCGCTTCTGGATGATGTTCGTCATGGGTGCGATGATGATGGTCGTCATGCTGCTCTTCATGTGGGGCATGTACAAGGACCGGACCAAGAACTTCATCATTCTGGGTGTCGGCGCCTTTGTGTTCGCGCTCGCACTATGGCTGGTGCGCAGCCAGACCACCGTCGACGATACCGAATATATGGCAGCGATGATCCCGCACCACTCGATCGCGATCATGACCAGCGAACGCGCGAGCCTGAAAGATCCTCGCGTGCGCGAACTCGCTCAAGCGATCAT
>NZ_BAABHV010000026.1:0-1277 GCF_039542285.1 Erythrobacter westpacificensis | reverse complement strand
GCACCGGGTCGAGCATCTCCCAACCCTCGTCTTGATTATCGTACATCTCTTGCCCCCCTTTTTGGCCAGAATCAGTGCGACGCCGACCAGTCCTCCGGCGCCGCGGAACCCCCTTTGAAAACATGCAGATTGGACTGGAACAAACGTGGTTCATCGGGTACGATAGGGCCGATGAATCGTCAAGATTAGGGCTGGAATTCAGAACTTTACCTCTGCGGTAGAGTCTTATCCCCTGATCGGCACGACGAACATCCGCGTAGCCCTCGGGTTACCTCGGAAATCCGGCCCTGAGGTTCGCCATGGTGACCGGAATGACAGGCCCAGAACCGGCCTGGTTATCCACAGGAAGTGAAGCCGACGATCCATCAGCGATCCGGCAATCCCTCGCCCCGGCTTTTCGTGTTGACGAAGTCGCCGGAGTTCCGGGAGGGCTGCCAAAGTTGTCGCGAGACAACCGAAAAATTCAGGTGTGCTGCGACAACTTCGACTGGGTCTTTAACCCAGCCAAAAACGCGCTAAACTCACGTTATTGAACAGAAAAACGCGGCAGACAACCTCGACAACTTGTGGCTCGAGCAAACGCGCGTTTCGCACGCCAGACAACCAACGTGTTCGCCTTCCGCTCTCTCCGCAAGAAGCACACCATGAGGATTTAGCGCGAACACGCTCCGGCGCTCTCTCTCCGCCGCGAGATTGTAGCCGTGTTTTCCGAGACTTTAGCCAGAGTTCTCTCCAGATACATTCGGCTAAATGGCGGTGCTGTCAGTCTAACGGCAACTCGTCTCCACTTGGCAGAGCTAGCCCCTACCCCGCCTCATCTCAGGCCATGAGGTTTTGCCACTCGGCCAAGGCGGCTGAGCGGGCAGCTTTGTAAGTCTGTCGATCTACGAGGTGACGTTCGGAGTTGAAGTGGTTGTGGAGGTTGGCATGAACAGAGGCGAACTTTTGTAAGCTCTTCATCTGCCGGAACCTGAGCATCGCCCGCTCTCGCCGTCGGAAGGGGAGATGCGAGTTCTCAACCCTGTTATTGGCCCAGCGGCCGATCTTCTGCTTCTCTCGATTACCCAGCTTGTCCATCGCGGCCTTGTATGACCGCAGCCCATCTGTGGTGATCGCCTCGGGTGAGCCGTAGCGCTTCAGCGCTTTCTTCATGAAGGCGAGCGCTGCCTTCTTGTCCCTCGTTTTCGAGACGAAGCTTTCGAGTACTGAATAGCCCCTAGATTTGTGGACGCTTTCTTTCCTAATTTTGAGGACAGGAGGCGACGATGGGCAAGGCT
>NZ_BAABHV010000025.1:0-42356 GCF_039542285.1 Erythrobacter westpacificensis | reverse complement strand
TGGAAAACCGACGCAATCCCGTGCCACCGGCTGCGACACTCGACATAAACTGCGACTGCAAAGAATACGTCATCGACTACCTTACGAAGAGCTTCCCGATACGATTGATGCAGGTCTTCGCCGACGAGGACGGCAATCTTCGCTCCGAGGCGATGAGCGACGAGGAGGGCAATCCCGTTTTCTGCTCGCGTGCCATCGCCGCGCGCGATGCACTGATCGAACAGCTCTGTGCGCTGCCGCCTATCGCCACAGCGCTCGATGCGATCATCGAGCACTTCGGGACCGAGGCGGTGGCCGAGGTCACGGGCCGGACCCGCAGGCTGGTCCTGGGCCGCGATGGTCAGCAGCGCCTCGAACGCCGGAGCCCCAGTGCGAATGTCGCCGAAGCGCAAAGCTTCATGGAAGGGACCAAGCGCATCCTGGTCTTCTCGGATGCCGGCGGTACTGGGCGTTCCTATCATGCCGACCTCGGCTGTCGGAATCAGCAACGCCGGGTCCATTTCCTGCTCGAGCCGGGCTGGCGCGCCGACAACGCCATCCAGGGTCTCGGCCGTACCAACCGCACCAACCAGGCCTCGGCCCCGCTGTTCTGCCCGGTAACCACCGACGTGAAGGGCGAACGCCGCTTCATCTCGACCATTGCGCGCAGGCTCGATGCATTAGGCGCACTGACGCGCGGCCAGCGCCAGACCGGCGGACAAAACCTGTTCGACCCGGCAGACAATCTCGAAAGCGACTATGCGCGCGATGCGCTTAGCCGCTGGTTTCAGCTGCTCTATGACGGCAAGCTCGAAGCCACGAGCTTCGGCCAATTCGTCGAGCGAACCGGCCTCCGTCTCGAAAACCCCGATGGCGGGCTGACCGACAATCTCCCCACCATCCAGCGCTGGCTGAACCGCATTCTTGCGCTGCCGATCGCGCTCCAGGACGCCATATTCGACGAATATCTTGGCCTCGTCGAAGCGCGGATCGAAGCCGCGCGCGAAGCCGGAACGCTCGACCAGGGTCTTGAGACCGTCAGCGTCGATCGTTTCACGGTCCTGGCAGATGAACTCCTGCGCACCGACCCCGTGACCGGAGCAGAAACACGTCTCATCTCGCTCGAAGTGACGAGGCACCTTCGGCCTTTGCAATTGCAGCGCCTCGTCCGGATGCACGAGATTGGCAACCTGCATGCGATCCCGATGCGCAATGCGCGCTCGGGCAAAGTCGCGCTCTCGGTTCCGGCCCGGCGTCTCATCGCTGACGATGGGGCCGTGATCGAGCGCCGGCGCCTGCTGCGACCGCTCAAGTCCGCCAACTGGACGCTTGAGGCGCTTGCTGAAAGCCACTGGGAGGAGGTGGGCGTCACTGCGTTCACGAGCGCCTGGCGGGACGAGGAAGAAGAGGCCGCTGCTTCACCGGTCACCGAGCGCGTCCATCTTGCTACCGGCCTGTTGCTACCGGTCTGGAAGCGCCTGCCCGGCGATCATGTGCGCGTCACTCGGCTCGTTGCCGAGGACGGCCAGTCGATCATTGGGCGTGAAGTGCTCGATATCGATCTCGCCGCAATCGCCGAGACCTTTGGTCTTTCCGGAGTTACCGGACCGGCGCCTGAGCAGATCGGCAACCTCGTCATCGCCAACGGCAAGCCGCTGGGCCTCGCAAGCCACGATGCCTTGACCGTCAAGCGATCGCTGGTCGGCGGCGAACAGCGGCTTGAACTGACCGGGTTCTCGCCCGATCGGCTCGACTGGTACAAGGGCAAAGGCTGCTTCACCGAGATCATCCGCTACCGCACGCGCCTGTTCGTCCCGGTGTCGAATGCCTCGTCGGTTCTCCCCGCGCTTGCCGCCTGATCCCTCGGGCAGACCCCAATCCCAAAATGAGAGTGGAGGGAGCCCTTTGGGCTTGTGGGCCTCGTGATCCTCACCTGCGCCTTCATTCCATCAGGAGAACACCCATGATCCATTCGATTCCCTTGAAGAAGCTCGTCCCGAGCCCGCGCAACGTTCGCAAGTCGAGCGACGTGCTGGCCGACCTCCAGCTGCGGGCAGACATTGCTGCGCGCGGCCTGCTGCAGAACCTCGTCGTGCGCAAAGGAAAGCGCGGCAAATTCGAAGTCGAGGCCGGCGGTCGCCGTCTCGCCGCGCTGCAGGCGCTGGCCGAAGAGGGCACCTTGCCTGACACGCACGAAGTCACCTGCCTCGTGATCGAAGGCGAGGAAAGCGAAGTGCGCGAAGCCAGCCTCGCCGAGAACTTCCAGCGACTCGCGATGAACCCGGCCGACGAGGCGCAGGCCTTCGCCTCCATCATCGAAGCAGGAGCTACGACGGAAGACGTAGCGCGACGCTTCGGCCTCACCGTCCGGTTCGTCGAAGGGCGCCTGCGTTTGGCAAGTCTGGCACCCTGCGTCTTCGAAGCGCTCGCCGAAGGCACGATCACGCTCGACATGGCCAAGGCCTACGGCGCGATCTCCGACGTCGAGCGCCAGGCGCATGTCTATGCCGAGCTGCAGGATGCCTGGTACCAGATCACGCCTGACACGATCCGCCGCATGGTGCTTGATGCCACGGTGCGTGGTTCCGATCCGCGGGCCGTGCTTGTCGGACGCGATGCCTATCTCGCCGCAGGCGGCCGGATTGAGCGCGAACTGTTCGACGATGACGCCAGCGAGAGCTGGATCGATGTCGCGCTGCTCGAAGACCTCGCGCACAAGGCCATGGACGAAGCCGCAGAAAAGACCGCGCTCGAATTTGGCCTTGCCTGGGTCCGGCCGACGCTTGGCAACTACGTCAGCCACGACCTTGTTGAAGGTCTCGGTCGCTTGCCCTGCGAGCCTGCGCCAATGACCGAGCAGGAAGCGCAGGAGCTCGGTGAGCTCGAGGCCGACTACGACCGCGTCGCCGCCGTGCTCGAAGACGAAGACAGCGACGAGGACGAGGTCGCCAAGGCCGAACAGGAACTCGTCGTCATCGACCGCGCCATGCGCGCGCTCAATGACCGGCCGCCGGTCCTCGCTGACGAACTGAAATCCGAGGCTGGTGCCTTCCTAGTCCTCTCGCGCAATGGCGAGCCGACCTTGGTCCCGCAGTTCTACACCGAGACCGAAGTCATCGCTGACGAAGGCGTGATCGAGGCCATTGAAGAGAGCGGTGCGGCGAAGCCCAAGGGCAGCTCGCTGTCCCAGCGCCTGCTCGACGAACTGGCCATGCAGCGCCGCGACATCCTTGCGATCCATCTCGCCAACGATCCGGCACTGGCGCTCGACTTCATGGTCTTCACGCTTGCCGATGTCGATGGACATGACTGGCGCGCCAAGAAAGCGTCGACGCTGGTCGGCTCTGTCGCTTCCGGCCCGGTCACCGGGTTTGAGGCCAAGGATGCGCCGGCGAGCGCTGCCCTGGCCGAGTTTGCCGGGTCGCTCGATGAAAGCTGGCGTGCTGGTGAATGCGACGTGAAGCGGTTTGCGAGGTTCCGGGCGCTTTCCGATGAGGCGCGTTCGGCCTGGCTCGGCCATGTCGTCTCGCGCACTCTAGTTGCAAGCCTTGCGTGCGAAGGCGAACGTTCGGTGCCGCTGCACGAGGCGCTTGGCTCGTTACTTGAAATCGAGACCGCGCATTGGTGGCGTCCCACGGCGGCCAACTACTTCGACCGCGTGGCCAAGGCTCGCACGCTCGAAGCGCTCGATGGCGCCGGCGGTCCCGAACTCGTCAGTCGCTATGCCGCATCGAAGAAGGCCGAACTGGCGAGCGCTGCCGAGCGCATCTTCTCCGGCAACTTCATTGGCGAGCCCGAGGTCAAGGAACGGGCGCACGCCTGGGTTCCACCTATAATGCGTTTCGCCGGTTCTGAAGAAGCCGAACTGGCGGACCACGGAGGCGACGAGGCGGCCAACGTGGAAGCAACTGACGAAATTGCCGAGCAGGCTGCCTGACCCCTCCTGACAGGTCCAGGTCACTCGGCGGGCGGTCCGTCCCAATCGGGACGGGCCGCCTTTTCCATGTCAAATTTTGGGCCGGTTGCTAACAGTCCGCTCCCAGGCGACTGCGCAGCAGAAGCAGACGGCAGTCTGCTTGATCGAGACCACCCGCTCGTGTTCGCTTTGAAAAGGTTCTTGGTGGAGAGGGTCTCGTTTCTATTTCGCTGTGAACAGAAACCTGAGCTTACGCCGGTCTTCGCCAATACTTCCCTGCTATCCGTTCGGCGATAAAGCTGCCAGCAACTACCCCAAACGTGACCCAGATGATGACGCTTGGACCGTGTTTCCCGAAATCAGCCAAGCCGAATGCCACCATGGCAAAAAGCGCAGCACCAATCAGAAATGCTGGCCCTGCGATCATGCAGTGAAGCCGACGGCAACGCAAAGCGTTTAACGAGCACGCCGCCCCCATCCATAGGAACAGCACCGCCGCGATTTCCACCCTCTCGTTCGGTTGCAGAAGTTCTGCGGTAAAGTTTAGGCCGATTAGCGCCGCAAACGGCACGCCCCAGATTAGGATACGGTGCAGACGGTTGGCGGCCAAGTCACGCTTGTTGGTGGCTTCCGCGTTGCTCATCCCAACATATACCCTGCATCGGAGGCCGCCGTCGGATAAGCGAACATGGTAGATTTGATGTCGTCCGCGTTTAGCCCATGGCGCATGGCCAAGCCGAAGATATTGACGAGCTCGTCGGCGTCAGGGCCGACCAAGTGGGCTCCAAGGATGCGTCCCGTTCCGTTCTCGACCAGCAGCTTGTGGCCGTAGATCTCTTCGTTCAGCCGCCTCGCCGAGAACCAACCAGGGTGCGAGCCAGCATGCACCGTGAAATCCAGCCCTGCCTCACGCGCCTCGCTTTCCAGCATTCCGACCCTGGCCGCCGGCGGCTCCGTGAAAAGTGCACTTGGCACCCCTCGATAGTTCGGAGTTCGACCGGTATCATCGAGTATGTTTTCTACCACGACCTTGGCATCGTTACTGGAGACTGGAGTCAGTGGCGGGCCATTTGCAGCAGCGTCACCTGCCGCGAAGACCTTGGGGTTACTTTGGCTCCGTAGCTGGGCGGTAAGTGCCAAGCGACCCGCGTCACAGGCGACGTCTCCCGCCTCCAGATCGAGCGAGCCGATCGCAGGGATTCTTCCGGCAGCGTGCACCACCAGGCTCCCTTCGATCCTGCGGTCGCCAGCATGGACGGTCAGCACGCTGCCTTTCTTCGTTACGCGGTCCACTTCAGCGTCCACAATTTCGATGCCGAGATCATCGAAACTTGGCATGAGCCAATCGACCGTGTCAGGGTCGAAGGCTTTCAGAATGCGGCCTCGTTGGAAGATTGTGACCTTTGCACCGGCGCGCGCGGCGAGGTGGGCAAATTCTGCGGCAATGTATCCGCCGCCGACGAATACGATCCGATCTGGAAGGGTTTTGAGTTCTAGGAATGCATCGCTGTGAATCAGCAATTCCTCACCTTCGATCCCAAGCGGTCGAGGCTCTGCTCCCGTTGCGATAAGAGCGTGCGAGAAACTCAGTTCCCGGTCGCCTATCACGATCCTGTCGGGGCCAGCAAAGCGTGCCGCGCCGTGAAAAGTCGCGACGCCCTTACGCTCGTAGCGAGCTTCCTGCTTTTCAGGGACGGGGTCGGTAAAGCTGCGCTTGAATGCCTGGAGGTCGGCCCAATCAATTGAAACCGAGCCCTTGATGCCCTTCCCCTTCATTCGCCTGTATGCCGCGAGCGCTTCCTCTCCGCTCACCATCATCTTTTTCGGGTCGCACCCTCGAAGCGCACATGTGCCACCGTAAGGCCGATAATCGATAACCGCGCAGCGCTTCCCGGCGTTGGCCATCTGGTGGACCGCGACCTGCGCAGCAGTTCCCGATCCGATGGCGACGAAATCGAAAGCCTCAGCCATGGCAGCAATCCCCTTCCTGTATTGGGGGGCAGGGAACGGTGCCGTACGAGCAAAACACGCAGCAATCGCCTTGGAGCGGCTGAAGGCGAACGCCGCAACCCGCGCAGTTATGGAAGAACAGGCAAGCGTTGGTCGGCATTTCCATGTCCTCCTCATGACCGCATTCGGGACAGCGCAAGCGCGAGATCAGGATCGGATCAGCCATAGAGGAAGGCACCTGTCAGCAGCGCCGCACCGATGGCAATTCCTATGGCGGTCAGCGCTCGATAAGTCGATGATCCGCATGCACTGTCCGCCGGGCATGTTCGTGCCTGCCGAAACTGCCAGAGCAAACGGAGGGTCGCAGCGAGAAGAAGAGCCGACGCCAGGGTCAGCAACGGGACGCGATAGGGGGCCAGGACCGGCGAGATGCTGCCAAGCCACGCCGAGCCCACACCCACCGACGCGAGCATCAAGGGCAGTGCACAGCATGCAGCTGCCCCGAAGGCTGCAAAGATACCTCCGCCCGTCGCCAATCCGTTCCACCATGTGCTGATGCCGCGCATCGATCGTCCTTTTGCAAACCTCGATTCGCACACCTATTTACAGTCTGTAGCAACTACAGACTCAAGAGGTTGGCTTTGAAAATTGGCGAAGTGGCGAAGCGGACCGGGTGTAACATCGAGACAATCCGGTATTACGAACGGATAGGCGTTATCGATGCTCCGCCGAGAAGGGGCGCCTACCGCGACTATGGTCCTCACGACACGGAGCGCCTCCGCTTCATTCGGCGCGCGCGCGAACTCGGATTTTCCCTCGAAGAGGTGCGGGCATTGCTTGACTTAACGCCAGGTCAGGAAGTGCGTTGCGATGAGGTGCAATCGATCGCCGAACAGCACCTCGCAAACATCCGTGCGAAGCGGGCCGACCTTGAGCGTATGGAGAACGCTCTCGCTAAACTGATCGAGCAATGTGGCACCACGAGCAATGATCGGTGCCCGGTATTGGAAAGCCTCGCGGGCGAAGGCTAGCCCAGCGAATTCAAGCTACAGACCAACGGGTTTCCACCCAGCACTCAAAATTGGCGCAGCCTGCCGGATCAGAAAAGCAAGCGGTCCGCTTTCGGGCACCTTGCAATGTGCGGCCTACGACCAGAATTGGGGCGCATAACGGTCATCATTGAAGGAGAGAGGAGGCAGCTTTGCTCATCCTGAGCCGGGATATGTCCGTCCCGGCCATCAGGAGAACTCCCATGACCAAGTATCGCCGCAGTGCTTCGACTTCGCCAGCCCAGCGCATTACCGCTGCCATCATCGAAAAGCTCGAGCAAGGCACAAAGCCCTGGGTCAAGCCGTGGCGTGGCGTACCGGTTTCGCGGCCCTTACGCTCCTGCGGGACCCCCTATCGCGGGATGAACACCTTCTGGTTGTGGACGGTGCCCGGTACTGGGAGGCGGATTTCTACATCCCAAGAACGGCAAGGGCACGGCACTGGCTCGCCCAGGTGTCAGGAAAGTTCATCGACCTGTTTGGTGAGCTGCGCCTGGTTGGGCGGTTCTCGAATGGTGAAGCGATCTTCGAGCGCTCCCGATCCACCTGCGACAGCGGGTCCTGATCCTGCCTCATCCCAGTCCGCCGGGAGAGGCCCTTGGGCCGGTCGTGGCGAGCCGCAACCTGCGGCCCGTCGGCCCGTGTTGCCCGCGCCAGCCTAGGGCCGCAGGTTTCCCGCTGCGCGGTGCGTCTCGCCCCTTCTCCCGGCTCTGATCGGGCTCCGGCGGACAGGGCCGAGGCAATGGTGCCTCCTCTCCTTGTCCCCGCGATCAGGAGACACCCCATGTACGACAGCTTCATCGACCAGTTGAGCGGCCTTGACCTTTCAAGCCTCAGCATCAGGCCCGCCCCATTCAATGCAACCGACTTTCCCTGCGAGGACGCGATCGACCAGACACTTGGCGCCGTATGGTCCGACCTTTTCGCGATGTTTTCCGACACTGCTTTGGAGGCTGATGCCGAGGATATTGCCTGGGGCATGGTCAATCTCTTTCACCGCGCAGCCAGCCGTAAGTCGGCTCAATTGGATCGGGCCAGCGACGAGATCCGGACTCTGCTGGCATCCGCTGATGGATCCGAAGTGCATTCGAGCAATCTGGAAGAGCAGGTCGAGCGCGCGCAGGCTGCCGAAGCCAGCATGCTGGCCTTCGAGCAAATGCGCGAGGCGACGGCAGCACTTTATCGCGACGAGACCGGTTCCTCGTGGAAGCCCGTTTCCGGCTCGCGCACGAACCATTCGCGAAATCTCACATCGGCCGTGATCGATGCCCGCGATTTCCTGCGCGCACGCGCGGAGAACCGGCGTCATGCCCTGATTCCGGAGGGCACTCCGGTAGTCTTTGCCGGTGGTCGCCAAAGCTTCGAGAGCGCCGAGGATGCGAAGCGTTATGCCGAAAATGTTTGGGCGACGCTGGACAAGGTTCGCGATGTGGTTCCTGATCTCTTCCTGGTTCATGGTGGCGACGGCAAGGGTGCCGATCGCCTGGCCGCGAGCTGGGCCGAGCGCCGCGAAGTACAGCAACTGACCTACTCACTTGATCGTCGGCTTGGTGCCCGCGCCGGATTCAAGCGCAACGAGCAGATGCTCTCGCTCAATCCGCGTTATGTCGTCGCCTTTCCCGGCAATGGCGTCACCGAACGACTGGTGATCGATGCTAAGACGCGCCGGATCACCGTGGTCGATCGTCGCGGCCTCTTGGGCACCTCGCCTGGGTCCTGAGGGGCCCTTCATCATCTGCATCTTCATGGCGCGATGTCCATTCGGCACAGACCCGGCTATAAACTGCTCATGCAACTTGACGATCTGCTGCAGCGCTACTTTGCCACCACCGACCTTTCCGGGGTTTCTCCCGATACCTTTGCAGCCGGCATTGAGCACTGCCGGGTCGATCTCGGCCTTGAGGAGGACCGGGGCAAGCGCTTTGCGCTGTGGTCATTCCTCCACATGTTCGGATCCGCCCCCGATCTTGATGTGGCGTTCGAAAACGAGGAAGACCGGCAAGCAGCTCGCAACTTCATGGATCTCCTGGCAGCATCGGAAGGCGATGGGTAAGCTGATTGCATTGGGAATACGCGAGCCTTCAGGCCCACACCCGATACCCATCCGGCTTTTGTCGCGAACAGTCCTGAACCAGGCCAGCTGAGGACAGCAACCCGTTCCTTTGACGGCCGTGTTGTCGCGCTTCGCGCGCCTGCCCGCACCACCCGTCATGAACAGGTTTCCCTTGGAGCTTCGCTCCTGCGGTGCAGTCCTCCCATGTCCTGCTTCTTCTGGATGTTCGCAAGCCGGAGATGGTCTCCGGTTTGAGGAACTGAAGGACTTACACCATGACCAATATCGCAATCCTCACCGGCCGCATCGCTCGCGATCCCGACACCCGCGAGACCAAAGGCGGCACCAACGTTGCCGGGATCACAGTCGTCACCGATCGTCCCGCACGCGACAAGGACGGCAAGACCTACAAGGACGAGAACGGCTACACCGCCAAGGAAAGCGAGTTCCACCGGGTGACCTGCTTCAACGGCCTCGCCAAGACCGTCGGCCAATACTGCTCCAAGGGCCAGCTCGTCAGCGTCCAGGGCCGCATCCACTACACACAGTGGGAGGACAAGGACGGGGTTACCCGTTACGGAACCGAGATCCTCGCCGACAAGGTCGACTTCCTCTCCCGCGGCAATGGGTCGGCCGACGAGAACGACAACACCGACGCTCCCGATATCGACTGAACTCTCCCGTCGATCTCCCTCCCGAAGGGGTCCTGTCCAACCGGACAGGGCCCCTTCTTGCTGTTCCTACTCTCCGGATGGCTGTTCGGTGCGAGGAGACGAGCGAGCCGGTGGAAGCAGCTTCTGCAGAGACGCCTCTTCACCGAGCTTTCCGAGCTCTCCGGCAACTCTTGCGAGCGCCTTCTTCGAGAAGGTCTCAAGCCCCGTTCCCAGGATGATGCGTCCCAGTTCTAGGGCGGCTTGAGCTTCAAGTAGCTTCTGGCGCTCGGCAAGTGCCAGCCGGTCGGCCTCGAGTTTCCGGAGTGCTGCGACAGCGCTTCGTTTGGTTGGCATCGGGGTTCCTTTCCTGCACCCCTCGGTGGTTCCTCCCTTCGATCAACATGCACCCGGGCACAGCCTGTAGGAAAGTCCAATCGCGCTGGTCGTCCCTTGCACTACGTAACGGAGCGGGGGAGGGGGCTGGCTCACCGAATTCCAAGGGTGATGGGCATGGGGCCGGCGCGTCAAGGACGGCGGGGCCCCACCATTTTGCCTCCCCTGCGCTTTGCTCCGGTCCGACAAAATCGTTGCCCCCACCGCCGCTTCGCGGTCGCCCTCGGGGCGATCCCTGACCCGCCGGCCCCATGCCCCTCCGCCTGTTTCCTGTCGTCTCAGCGACAGGTTTCAGGAGGATATCATGACTACACTCAGCACCTTGGACATGAACGCGCACAGCTATTTCGAAGCGCTTGCAGTTGCCGAAAGGCGCGCCCAGCACAGTTTCTTCGACCAGCACGTGGTGGAAGATGAAGACCTGGGCTACTTCGCCCTGGACGAGGGTGACTACAACGCACTGCCTGCGCATCTCGCCAGCCGCGTGGTGCACACGGTCCATGGAGCCATGCTGGACGAATACTGACGACCATACGAGGGCAGGAGCCGGTGACGGTTCCTGCCTTTTTTCGTGTTCGCTGGCACTGGAGCGGGACGAAAAGCGGAGCGGGGCTGGGGTCGCGCTCGGTCCCGCCCCGCCTTCGGCGGTGCTCCTGCGGGCGCGGCCTTCTTGTTCTGGGCCCCGCACGCACGCCCGAACGACAGCGGGTCGGACCGGCGCGGTGCCGCGGGAACCGACAGGCCCCGGTCCCGGGCACCGCACGCGCTCCTTTGCCGCCGCCTTTGCGGGGTGTGCGGTCCTTGTGCGTGGTATTCATTCAAACGCAGATCAGGCTCAATTACGGTCGCGAACTGGATGCTCGCGCCTCCGAGGGCTCAGTTGGAAAATGCCTTAGAGAAAGGAGCGACCATGATCACTGGATTTCGCCGCACAATGGGGAACAGAATTGGCACACCGTACGCAGCTTCGCCGCAGAAAGGTATTATTTACCAAACGGTTGCCTGAATTTGTTCCTCGAAATCGAGGAGCAGAACAATGGGTGCAAATGGCCATGTGCTACCTGAAAAATCAAGCCAGAATCACTTGATTTCCGGAGCGACCGATGGGCGCGAGGGAGAGGGTGAGACGAATGAGCGGAAGGTAAGGCTCAACGGCAATATTGCCCGGCGCAGGCCTGGCAAGGAGATGATTGAGTACTGGGATAAGGACCTGCCCGGCTTTGGCCTGCGAGTGCATCCCTCCGGGCGACGGACCTGGTTCGTGATGTTCCGTCAGCGCCGCAAGCAGCGGCGTGTTTCACTCGGCACATCGCGCCAGATCACAGCACGGGAAGCGCGCAGGCTGGCGCGCGACAAGCTGATCGAGGTGGCGCTCGATGGCCTGCCGACGCGAAAGACTGACAGGTCCGGATCAAAGCAGGCGCCATTGATGCGCGATTACGCCGAACGCTTCTGGGCAGATTATGCGCGGCATTGGAAACCAAGCACCCAGCGAGGCAATTGTGGCAGCATCAAGCGCCATATCCTTCCGGCTTTCGGCAACCGCCGCGTCAATGAGATCACCAAGGCTGATGTCTTGTTCTGGCGCGACGGATTTGCCGAGCGCACGGGTACGTTCAATCGAACCATTCCGATCCTGTCAGTGATGATGACCTATGCCGAGAAGCTTGGTCTTCGACCGCGTGGATCAAACCCATGCCGAGGCACACCCCGATACAAGCGCAAGCGAATGGAGCGCTTTTTGTCTGCGCGCGAATATGGGCAACTGGCGTCCGCACTGATTGATTTTGAGGTGGAGAACCCACTCGTCGTCGCGGCGATCCGTCTTCTGATCTACACCGGCGCGCGCTGCGGCGAGATCGAGAAGCTTCGCTGGGAATGGGTGCAGGAGCCCCGTCTGATGCTGCCGGACAGCAAGACGGGGGCGAAGATCATCTATCTCAATCGGCAGGCCGTGAGCGTCATTGCAATGATCCCGGATCGAACAGCAAGCGGACTGCTATTCCCCTCGACTCGTGATCCTGACAAGCCGACCAAGCTGAGCATGTACTGGCCGGACATCCGCAATCGCGCCGCATTGCCCGATGTGCGCTTGCATGACTTGCGTCATAGCTTCGCTTCGACCGCCATTCGCGACAACATCTCGCTGATGGTGATCGGCAAGCTGCTCGGCCACGCCCTGGCTGAAACGACATCGCGCTACGCGCATCTCTCGGATGAGGTAGTTGCCGATGCTGCCGAGCGTGTCTCGGGGTCGATTGCCCGCTTGGTGGGAGTGGGTCGATGAACGCGCGCACTCTCAAGTCCATCGTGGCCGAGGAAATCGGCTCGATGAAGATCGTTGCGATTGGCAGGACCGATGGCGACAGTCAGTTGCGGCAAACGAGCTGGTCGAAGCAATTGCCAGGCTTTGGCATCCGGCACTATGCCAGCGGACGGAAGATCTACATCGTTCAGGCCGCGATGCAGGGCCGCACACGCACCGTAACGATTGGCAATGCCAAGGTGCTGAGCAAGGCGAGGGCCATGGACGTCGCCCGCCGCGTTCTGCTCCGCGCGCAGGTGGGCAAGAACCCCGCGGAAAAGCGCAAGCAACGACGCAAGGTGCCGCTCTATTCCGACTTTCTCGAAACCTATTGGCACAAGGTCGCGCCGAGCTGGAAGCCTTCGACGCAAACGACACATGGACTTTATCGCCAGAACTACCTGCAATCGGCATTTGCAGGATTGTTCCTCGACCAGATCGATGAAGCGCAGGTGCAGGAGTGGTTCAATCGCGTAACCGACTTCGGAGGTCCGGGTGCGGCCAACCGCTCCTATGAAATCCTGCGCGCGCTGATGAACAAGGCGGAGGAGTGGGGTATCAAGGCAGAAGGTTCGAACCCCTGCACCGCAATCCGCGTGAACCGGCGGCGCAAATGCGAGCGTTTCCTGTCCGATCAGGAGTTCCAACGCCTGGGCGAAGCGATCAACAAGCACCGCAACTCACACCCGCTGCATTGCGCTGCTCTCTACCTGCTAATGCTAACCGGCTGCCGTAAGTCCGAGATCACCGGGCTTCTATGGAGCGAGGTGAAAGGACGGCGCTTGCGGCTGACTGACAGCAAGACTGGACCAAGAACGGTTTGGCTGGGCGAGGCTGCATGGACCATCCTGCAATGCCTGCCGCGCCACAAGAGCCATCCAGAGGTTTTCTGGAATCCGAGGACACGCCGACCTCTGGTAGTGGATGAATGTTGGAAGGATGTGCGCGCGGAAGCGCAGCTACCGGGTGTTCGTCTCCACGACCTGCGGCACAGCTTTGCCAGCCACGCGGCAGCCCGTTCCGAAACACTGCCGATGATCGGTAAATTGCTGGGCCACAGGCATGTGACGACCACCGCCCGCTACGCTCACTTAGACGATGGCCCGGTCATCGAAGCTGGGCAGCGCATTGGCGATCTGATCGAAGAAATGATGGGAGATAGTCTTTCATTGAACCATAACACTATGTGTGATAGTGAGGCGGTGCTGTGAAATTCAAGAACCCGCGCATCCGCATCTATGCCAACCGCTGGTTCGCCAAGTTCGCGGCAAAGGAAAAGATCGGCGATGCAACGCTTGCTGATGCCGTGCATCGGGCCGAATCCGGCCTGATCGATGCCGATCTCGGCAGCGGTCTCATCAAGCAACGCATCGCGCGCGAAGGCGGAGGAAAATCGGGTGGCTATCGCTCGATCCTGATCTTCCGTTCGGGCGAGCGGGCCATTTTCGTGTTTGCTTTTGCCAAGAGCGCCAAGGCGAACCTGAGTGCGGCAGAATTGAAGGTCTATCGCAAGGCCGCCAGAATCATGCTGGAGCTTGGTGATGACGAGATCGAAACGGAAGTTGAAGCAGGCCGATTGGTCGAGGTGAAAGACGATGAGAAAGACTAAGGCAAAGACCTACAAGAGCGAGGCGATGGCCGCCGTCCACGAAATGATGGAAGGCCTCCACGATGCGGGCAGCATCGACAAACGCACAATGCGCGAGTTCGATGAAGCGTGCCTTGCGCCTGCTCCGGTCCTTGCACCGGAAGAGATCAGAGCGATTCGCGAGGCAGAGCATGTCTCGCAGCCGGTGTTCGCGCGCTACCTCAATGTGTCAAAGAACCTTGTTTCGGACTGGGAGCGCGGCGCGAAGAAACCGGGAGGTCCAGCGCTGAGGCTGCTGTCGATCATTCAGCGCAACGGGTTGGATGCAGTGGCTTGAACTGGGTCGTTAGCGGAAAGTCGGCTTTGCGATATAGAATACTAGGATCAGATTTTCTTCTCAAGGCGTATCAACTGCCTTCCCGAGCGCACACATTGTTATAGGGTATGGCATCGTGGCCAGATTTCCCCGCTTCACGCAAACGCATTGTGCTGCGCTACAATCTTCAGCTCTGATCCGCCGATAGCTTGATCCTGTCCCTCAACCATGTGAGCCCGGCATCGTGAGCTCGGGTGCTATGGTGCTGCATCATTTCGCGCATCACCGGCAGCTTGAATGGTGCCTCAATGATCGTCAGGTCCAGTTCGACCGCAGTGGCCTTTGCCAGCCGCTCGTGCATGACAGAAAGCCTTTGCGTACCGCGCAAGAGCCATGGCACCTGGATGAAGGACTGGGCAGAAACTTCGATGTGTCGATTGGGCACGCTCTTGCGCAGGAATGCCTCGATGAAGGTGTGCTGGCCAGAGATGCGCACTGCGACGTGACCGCAGCTGAGGAACCGTTCCAGCGTCATTCCTTGCTCGAAGACCGGATTCTCGCGCCAACCCGCAACCACGTGTCGTTCTTCGAAAAGCAGTTCTCGCGGATGGTCGCCCTGCATGAATTCGTCAGGAGTGAGGATAAGGTCGATTTCGCCGGCTTCGAGGCGGCCCAGACTGTTCTCGTCGGGTAGCGTCAAATCGAGCCTGATGCCCGGCGCCTCTTCCTGAAGATCCCCGATCAAAGGAACCAGCAAAACGGTGGTGATGTAATCCGATGCGCTGATGCGGAAACGCCGCTTCGAGGTCCTGGGATCGAACTTTGTACTGGTAGCTATCAGGCTCTTCAGGCGAACGAGTTCCGCGCTAACCTCGGGTGCCAGTGCCAGAGCATGCTGGGTCGGGATCATTTTCTTGCCGTGTTGGACGAGCAACTCATCCTGAAAGCTCTCACGCAGGCGCTTGAGTGCAGCGCTGATCGCAGGTTGCGTGACATTGAGCCTCTTGGCGGCGCGCGTCACGCTGCGTTCCTCGAGTAGAATATCGAATACAACCAGCAAGTTGAGATCGAAGTTGTCCAAGCGCATAAACCATAAGTAGCAGTTATCTAAATTGATAAAAACATAAAATTGGACTGATAAAGATGTTGGGCGCATTTTCGCTGTCATTGATAAGAATCAAATTGGGAGTTGGGTGAATGCGGAGGTTCTATCTGGTTGGCAGCGCCATTGGCGCGATTGCCGCCGCTATGTCTGGCGGCTCCGCCATGGCGCAGGAGGCCGATGCTCAGACAGAGGCTGAAGACACGAGCGAGAGCTCTTCGCAGGGACTCGGCACGATTGTCGTGACCGCGCAACGGCGCGAAGAATCGCTGCAGGACGCGGCTATTGCGATCGACGCATTTGCGCCAGACGATCTGGTGCGACAGGGCGTAGAATCGGCAAAAGACCTTGGACGCATCTCGCCATCGCTCGGTGCGAATCCTGGTGGCGGCCCACTGACCAGCCTGTTCGTTCGCGGTGTCGGTGCCTTGACCGTTAATCCGTTGCAGGATTCTGGCGTGGCCCAAAACTATGATGGTGTCTATCTTGGGCGCTCCAGCACGGCAGCTGGCTTAAGCTTCTATGACATGGAGCGTGTGGAACTGCTCAAGGGCCCGCAGGGCACTCTTTATGGCCGTAACGCAACCGGCGGCGTACTCAACTATATCCCCAACAGGCCCGAACTTGGTGACACAAGTGGCTACATCCAGGCCTCCTATGGCAATTTCGATGCCTTTGGCATTCAAGGTGCCGTCAACGTACCTTTGGGCGACACGGTAGCCTTCCGCGTCGCGGGTAGTCACCAGCAGCGCGACGGCTATAACGAGGATGGGACTTCTGATCTGGATGCCCAATCAGTCCGTGCTCAATTGCTGTTCGAGCCAACGGACCGCCTCAGTTTCCGAATTGCAGCTGACCATACAGAGGTTGGTGGCTTAGGGACATCCGGCTCGCTCCTCGGCTTTTTTGGCAATGCGCCGGGAACACAAAGGGACTTCACGCCCACTGGTGTTGATATCGATTGCGGCGCGACTTGCGCAGCCTCCAATGCATTTCGTGTGCAGACTTTTCAGGGTCCGTCCTTCGCATTGCTCCCAGCCATCAACACCAGCGATTTGTTTCAGGACCTGTCCTACACGGGCGTCAATGCCGAGCTGAACTATGAACTCGATGCGGGCACGATTACCGTGATCCCGGCGTATCGCGAATATAATCTGGACTACACCTTTGTCGGACCGGGGTTTGCGCCCGCGCCGAACCAGGAGCAAGGCGAGCAATTCTCAATCGAAGCACGATTTACATCGGACTTCGATGGTCCATTGAACGGCGTGTTTGGCTTCTACTATTTCGATGAAGAAATCGATTTCGCGGCCAATTTCTATCAGGTTGCAGTCGCGCCAATCCAGAACTGGACAAACGGCGGTGACTCTTGGGCGGCGTTCGCTCAGCTGACTTTCGATGTGACGGAGGAGTTCAGGATTAGCGTCGGCGGCCGCTACACCGAGGATTCCAAATTCGTTACCGGTGACGACTTCACCTTCTTGACGATTTGTCCGCTTGAAACACCGCCGTTCCCGGGCGCACCTTTCCTGATCCCGGATTTTGCGGGCTGTCAGGCGCAGAACTATCCTGCATTGCCGCCGACCACCGATCCCCAGGTCTATATTGACGGCTTGATCGCCGGCGGCTTTATTCCGCCCAACTCCACGATCAACGATGGGTTTTATCCGCTTATCAATGGGTCCGCTGGTTTCATTGTCGATGCAGGTGCCGGTCAGGGTCTGACGAACAGCAATAGCTGGAATGAACCTACTTACCGCGTAGGCCTTGAGTACGATGTGACACCCGAAAACCTGCTCTATGCCACCTATGAACGTGGTTACCGGGCTGGCGGTGTCGAGCTGGACGATCCGACTGCTGGCGGAGGCCTTAGTTTTGATCCCGAATTTATCGACGCTTTCACGATCGGTTCCAAGAACCGCTTCTTGAACGATCGCCTGCAACTCAATTTCGAAGCATTCTATTGGGAGTATAAGGGTCAGCAGATTACCTACTTCTCGACCATTGGCGGCGCTCCGAATTTTGGAACGGCGAATGGTAACTCCACAATTCAGGGCTTCGATATCGATTTCCTGTGGGCCGTGGCGCCTACCACAACGTTTGGTGTCAAATTCCAATACCTGGACGCTACGCTGGACAATCTCACGCTTGTTTCGGATCCGGCGACCGGACGCTTTGGATGCGACGATATCGGCGTTGTCGGTGGTCTGCAGACATTCGAGTGTGCTGGCACCGACCTCCTTTATTCACCCGAAGTAGCCGTAGACGTCGCTCTACAGCACGTCTTCGAACTGGGTGATTACGACCTGACGTTCTTTGCCGATGCATCCTATCGCAGCGAACAGCAGACCGACTTGTCCTTCACACCTGAAACGGTTTCGGATGAGTATATAACGGCGAATTTCCAACTAACGTTCGGGCCCGCTGATCAGGGATGGTCGATCTCTGCGTTCATCAACAATGCCTTCAACGAGCGCTATCTCGTCAACACGAACGTCGGCAGCTCCGGGGCATTCTATGGTGAACACAATCCACGGCGCACTTACGGCCTGCGGGCACGAGCCGAATTCTAGGACTACGGATTATGCGGAAAGTTTGCTTCACACTGGTCAGCGCCTTCGCGCTGGCCAGCACCCCTCTCCTTGCCGAGCACCATGAGGGCGAGCAAGGGGAGGTAACCGAGACTGTCGATGCCGGTCGCTGGATCACTTTGGGCACAAGGGCAGGGCCCGTTCCAAGTCCGACCCGTTCCCAGCCTGCAAATCTGCTGGTAGCCGGTGGTAAGAACATCCTCGTCGATGTGGGGGATGGCACGGCCGGGCGGCTAATTCAGGTCGGCGTCCCCACCAACCAGATCGATGCCTTGTTTATCAGCCACTTGCACTGGGATCACACGGGTGGCCTTGCGGCAATTCTGGGTCTGCGGGTTCAGACCAATGCCGAAAATCCGCTAGTCATCTACGGCCCGCCGGGCACGGAAGAAATGGTCGCGGGACTGCTGGCCTCTATGGTTCCGGGCAACACCGCAGGCTACGGAGTACCCGGAGCGCCGCGCCCTTCGCTATCGGACATCACCGAAGTCATCGAACTGCGCGATCGCGATGTGATCGAGTATGCAGGGATGTCGGTAAGCGTGCGCAACAACACGCACTACTCATTTGCCCCGGACAGCGGTCTGGCTGATCGCTTTGAATCGCTTTCATTCCGCTTTGACCTGCCAGGCCGCTCGATCGTTTACACCGGCGACACCGGGCCGAGTGCGGCGGTCGAAGAACTGGCGCGGGGCGCAGATCTTCTCGTAGCCGAAATGATGGATGTCGATGATACCATCGCAATGGTGCGGCGTAATTCTCCCAATGCTCCGGAACAGGTCCTCGCAGGGATTTCTCGCCATTTGCGCGATCACCACCTGCTGCCACCCGATGTCGGGCAAATGGCCAGCAATGCCGGAGTGGGGGCCGTTGTCGTCACGCATTTCGCCGGGCGCGAACGCGGAGATCCGCAGCATCTCGAATATCTGCGCCAGATTGCCGAGCACTATGATGGGCCAGTTGTCATCGCCAACGACCTCGACGAGTACTGAGCCATGAAAGACCTCAAAATCCTCATCATCGGCGGTGGCATCGGGGGGCTGACATCGGCCATCGCACTACGCCGCGACGGACACAAGGTTATTGTGATCGAGAAGGACCCCGACTGGTCGGTCTATGGTGTCGGAATCATCCAGCAAGCCAATGTGATTCGCGCCATGGCCGAGCTTGATCTGGTCGACGACTACATGGCTGCCGGGGTCCCGTTCAACAAAGTCGCAATCCACGCGCCCGACGGCACGCTAGTGGCCGAGGTTCCCATGCCGCAACTTGTCGAAGGCTACCCTGCCAGCATGGGCATAGGTCGGCCCTCGCTGCACAAGATTCTGGGTGACCGGACTATCTCCAGTGGTGCCGATGTGCGTCTGGGTGTGACTGCCGAGAGCATCGACGACCGCGGCGATGATGTCCAAGTCACGTTCTCGGATGGCAGCGAAGGCGTGTTCGACATCGTAATCGGTGCGGACGGCGTCTATTCCGACACGCGCAAGGCGATCATGCCGGATGAGGCCGGACCCGAATTTACCGGGCAGGCCGTATGGCGATACAACTTCCCGCGCCCGGCCGACCTCGATGCGTTACACGCCTATAACGGCCCCATCGGTGCCGGGCTGGTGCCGATCAACGAAGAGCTGATGTATCTCTACCTGACGACGCCGGAGCCAGAGAATCCCTGGTATCCAAAGGAAGAACTGGCGGAAGCTATGCGCGGCAAGATGCGCGGCCATTCGGCACAGGACATCCGCGACATGGCGGATGCGGTGACCGATAATGACGGCGTGGTTTATCGCCCGCTCGAAGGCATGATGCTGCGGCAGGACTGGCATGTCGGACGCGTCGTCCTGCTTGGCGACGCGGTGCATGCGACCACCCCGCATCTTGGCCAGGGCGCGGGGCTGGCGGTGGAGGACAGCATCGTCCTGGCCGAAGAGATTGCCCGCCACGACACTCCCGAAGAGGCCTTCACCGCCTTTCGCAACCGTCGCTTCGAGCGCTGCCGCTATATCGTCGACAAGTCGCTCGAGATTTGCCGCGGCCAGCTGGGCCAAGGGCCGCTGGTGGACAATGCCAAAGCGAGTGCGGAATCGCTCGCATTGATGGCGCAACCGATTTGAAGTGACCCCAATGGAGCAACCTTTCCTCGAAAACATCTGGTACATGGCAGCGTGGAGCCATGAAGTCGGCGAGACGATGTTGCACCGTCGATTGCTTGGCGAACCTGTCCTGCTGATGCGCAAGACCGACGGAGCAGCCATCGCCATGATCGATCGCTGCCCGCACCGGTTTGCACCGCTTTCGCAAGGTGAACGCGATGGGGATTGCGTCACTTGCCCTTACCACGGGCTGACCTTCGACAGCTCGGGCCAATGCGTTCGAAACCCGTTTTCGGAAACCATCCCGACAGGCGCGGGGGTGAAAACCTTTCCCGTCGCGGAACGTAACAGGATCGTGTGGTTCTGGCCTGGCGATCCGGAATTGGCGGATGAAAGTGCGGTTCCCGATTTCTCGGCCATCGTGGTCGATGGCCATGCACCGATAACCGGTGTCATGCCGATGGACGCCAATTACGAATACGGCACCGACAATCTGATGGATCTCAGCCATATCGAATTCGTGCACAAGGGCACCTTTGCTGGTCGTGGGGTGATTTTTGCGGGCGAGCACGAGCTGAAGGTCGAAGGTGAGCAGCTGCATTCCAACTGGTGGATGCCCGACATTCCTGCTCCGGCGCATACCTTCGGCATTTACGCTCCAGACATGATCACCGATCACTGGCTGGACATGCGCTGGAACGCGCCTGCCAGCATGTACCTACAGGTGGGCGCATGCCCCGCAGGGGGCGAGCGCGACGACGGCGTTATTGCTCACCAGGCGCATATCCTGACGCCCGAAACCGAGCACTCAACGCACTACTTCTGGGCAACCACCCGGCAAGGGCCGCCTTCTGAGGAGGGCGATGCGATGATCGCCGGGCTAATGGGCCAGGCTTTCGGCGATGAAGACAAGCCGATCATCGAAGCTGCCTTCGCCAACACCGAAGGCGCAGATTTCTGGGATCGCAAGCCGGTCTCATTGGGCATAGACCAAGGCGGCACCCGTGCCCGCCGCATCATAGAAAAACTGAAGAAAGACGAGGCAGCACAATGAGCCGTGTGACCGAAATCCGCTATGTCGGTTATGGCGTCGAGGACTTCGACGCCGAGCGCAAGTTCTACGCCGATGACTGGGGTCTGGTGGAAGTTGCCGCCAATGACGACACCGCATGGTTCAAGACCCATGGCCACGACGAGCACCATGTCGTGCGCCTCCACCAGCGCGACAGCAATTGCGTCGAGGTGATGGCGCTCGCGGCAGAATCCCGAGCAGATGTCGATGACCTGCACAGCAAGGTCGCAGATGCCGGGTGCAAGATCATCCACGAACCGCGCGAGCTGGACGCGCCTGGCGGCGGCTACGGCTTCCGCTTCTTCACGCCCGACGGCCTCCCGTTCGAGATTTCAGCCGATGTAGAGGAGCTCGACAAGCGCGCCATGGAACGCTGGGAAGGTATACCGGTGAAGATCAGCCACATCGTGCTGCACTCGCCTGACCATCAGGCGGCAGTGAAATTTTTCTGTGATGTGCTGGGCTTCAAGGTAAGCGACTGGCTGGGCGATTTCATGTGCTTCCTGCGCTGCAACGAAGCGCATCACCGCCTTGCCTTCTTGCCCGGGCCGCCCTGCCTCAACCATGTTGCGTACGACATGCTTGGAGTCGATGACATGATGCGCGGGGCAAGCCGCTTGCGAAAGCGCGGCACGGATATTGTCTGGGGCCCAGGCCGCCATACGGCGGGTAACAACACTTTCAGCTATTTCACCACCCCGGCAGGCTTCGCGGTGGAATATACCTCCGAACTGGAAGACGTGGATTTCGAGAACCACGAGGCGAAGGTTCACGAACCTGGGCCGCAAGTGATGGACCAATGGGGTGTCGGTGTGGGAGGCCCGCAGACCATGCCCAAGCCCGCGCCCGACCCCTGCCTGTTCCAGCCTGCCGAGGTCTGAACGCATGGCGCTGTTCGAGTACTTCCCGAATTACATCTGGAACCTCTCCGTCGCCATAGCGATGGAGAGCGGCGGCCAGATCGGCGAAATCGTCGATATGTGCCAGCCGATAAAGGACGCGGCGGACAGCGGCGCTGATGCCGGTACGCCCGCTTTCATGAAGCAATGGGCGGCAATGGGCGAAAAGCTGCTCGAGCTGGCCGGTGAGGACGAGACTAAGGGCCGCAGTTTTTCAGCGTCCAACAAGATGGAACGCGCTTCGCTCTACCTGTTTACGGCGGAGCGGATGCAGGGGCATGGCCATCCGGGGCGGATGGAAACCTACGCTAAAGCACGCGATGCCTTTGATCGCTCGACCCGGCTCGGCAATATCAATCGCGTACGGGTCGAAGTTCCGCTGCAAAACGGCACAATGCCCGCTTTGTGGACCCGCGCTCCGGGCGATGGACCCAAGCCTGCTGTCGTATTCTGCAACGGCCTCGATAGCTGCAAGGAGCTACTCTACTGGACACGACTTCCGGAAGAACTGGCGCGGCGCGGTATTTCAACCCTTTGCGTTGACCAGCCGGGCTCAGGCGAGGCGCTTCGCCTGCAAGGTCTGCCCGTCGATCCGCACAGCGAAAGCTGGGCCAGCAAGGCGGTCGACTGGCTAGAGCAGCAGGACGAGGTCGATCCGGCGCGCATCGGCATGACCGGCATTTCGCTTGGCGGTCACTTCGCTCCGCGCGCGGTCGCTTATGAGCCGCGCTTCGCCAGCGGCGCCGTCTGGGGTGCCAACCACAACTGGCGTGAAGTGCAGGACAAGCGCATGCAGCGCGAGGGTGAAAATCCCGTGCCCCACTATTGGGCGCATGTGCACTGGGCCTTCGGTGCGGACAGCCAGGAGGATTTTCTCGCCAAGTCCGAGGCCATGAACCTCAACGGCCACATGGACCAGATCACGGTGCCCTTCCTGGTGACGCATGGCGCGAATGACCGCCAGATCAGCCCGTCCTATGCTGACGATCTCTATGACCAGCTGGTCAATTCGCCGCACCGCGAGAAGGTCATCTTCACCCCGCGCGAAGGCGGCGTGGAGCATGTCGGCGCGGACAATTTGTCCTATGGACGCGATCTCCTGTCAGACTGGTTTGCAGAAACGCTGGGCGGGAAGACTGCATAGCACACGCTTTACCCTGCCGCGCTCTCATTGACGCAGGCAAGTGGTCGGAGCGCCGATTGAGCCTGGGAGGGCGGAGGCGATGGAAAATGATGAAACGATCGAGGGGCTAGGCGGCCCGCGCCAAGGCATCATCCTGCTGCTTGCTTCGGTCATGCCAATCATGGCGGTAATTTCGCTCGTACCGGTCCTGCCCATGCTGCTGGAGGAATTCAGCGCCACACCGGGAAGTGCGTTCCTCGTGCCGATTGCCATGACCGTCCCGGCATTGTGCGTAGCTCTGTTTTCTCCGCTCGCTGGCTGGATCGCCGATCGGGTCGGGAGGAAAAGACTGCTCGTCGGTACCCTTGCCATTTATGGGCTTGCGGGGGTTCTTCCCTGGTTTCTGACCGATCTTTTCCTGATCATTGCCGCGCGGGTCGTGTTGGGAATCATGGAAGCGGCCATCATGACGGTCGCGACGGTCCTCATCGGCGACTATTTTTCGGGTGAGCGGCGGGAGAGCTGGCTTTCCATGCAGGTGGCGGCAGGAAGCGTTGCTGCCATCATCCTGATCGCTGTCAGTGGGTTTCTTGGTGAAGCGTTCGGTTCGCGTGGGCCGTTTCTGCTTTATCTTCTGGCTCTGCCCATCGCAGCCATTGCGGCGGTCTTGCTTTTCGAACCAGCAGCGAAGTCTGCAGAGGCCACCTCGACTGATAGTGACTTTCCGTTCGGCACTGTCCTGCCTGTAGTTGCAATCACCGTTCTGGTCGGTGTGTTGTTCTACACACTCATCGTCCAGTTGGGACCAATCCTGCAACTTTCAGGTGACGTTTCTCCGGCCATGATCGGCATTGTAGGCGCCGCGGCCAATCTAGCCGTAGCGGGAGGAAGCCTGATCTTTCGCAAAATGGGCAAGCCACCTGGGATGGCAGTGCTGTCATTGGGTTTGACTGTTTCCGGCGCAGGCTATCTTGGAGCCAGCCTTAGCGGCTACCTTTGGGCTATCGCTGCATTTGCGGTCATCATCTGTATCGGCAGCGGTATCCTTCTGCCGAACTTGATCACCTGGGTGATGAGCTTGCTGCCGCTCCGCTTTCGGGGTCGGGGAACGGGCGCGTGGACAGGAGCGTTTTTCCTTGGACAATTCCTGGCCCCTATAATTGCCACAGCACTTTCCTTGCCACTCGCCGGGCTTGGCGGCGTGCTGCAATTGTACGGCGTTCTCGCGCTCGGTAGCGCTGTCGTTGTCCTCATGATTTCGAAGCTCATGGCGGCAGGCCCGAAAGACATGGAGATCAGTCATGACTGATAATTCATCTGCTCAAAGCACTCCCGCAGTTGCGCTTGATATCGATCCTTTCGAAGAGGCTTTTCTGGCTGATCCTTTCGCGCATCATGAAGGCATTCGTGACGCGGGGGCGGTGGTATGGCTGGACAAATACCAGGTGTACGCCATGGCGCGTTTTGACGAAGTTCAGTCTGCTCTTCGCGATCATGAGACATTCTGTTCTGGGCGCGGCGTGGGCCTTGCCGATTTCTCCAAGGAAGAACCGTTCAGGCAGCCCTCTCTTCTGCTGGAAACAGATCCGCCGTTGCACAGTCAGACGCGCAAGCTCATGAGCAAAGTCGTATCGCTCAAGGCGCTGAAAGAGCTGCGGCCGGTCTGGCAGGAAGAGGCAAAGCTGCTGGTGGCTAGCCTGGTCGAGCGGGGTAGCTTCGATGCTGCTACGGACCTTGCCGAAGTCTTCCCAATGCAGGTGTTCCCAGACACGATCGGATTGATGGACGAAGGCCGCGAGAATCTCATCGATTATGCGACAATGGTCTTCAACGCTTTTGGCCCGAGAAACGAAATTCTCGCCAGAAGTATGGAAGGCAAGCAAGCTGCAATCGATTGGGTGGAGAAGGCCTGCAAGCGCGAAAACCTAAAGCCGGGAGGATGGGGCCTCGCCGTATACGAGGCGGTGGAGGAGGCCGGCTTGCCGCTCGACTACGCCCCTCGGCTGGTCCGCTCCTTCCTTACCGCCGGCGTTGATACGACGGTGAACGGCATCGGGCATCTCATGCTGGCGCTCGGCAAGTATCCCAAGGAATTTACCAAGTTACGCGCAGATCCGAAACTGGCACCGCGTGCTTTCGAGGAAAGCTTGCGCTGGGATTCGACCGTACAAACCTTTTTCCGCACGACGACGCGTGAAGTGGAAGTGTCCGGAACGACAATTCCCGAAGGCGCAAAAGTGCTCCTCTTCCTGGCTGCCGCCAACCGCGATCCGCGCAAGTGGAATGACGCAGAGAACTTCCGGATCGAGCGGCCTGCGGGAGGACACGTTGGCTTCGGCTTCGGTATTCATCAGTGCCTCGGTCAGATGGTCGCCCGGCTAGAGGGAGAGCTGATCGCTGCAGAATTTGCGCAGCAGGCCAAGTCTATCCGATTGGCAGGAGAGCCAGTGAGGCGGATCAACAATACCCTGTGGGCGATTGCCAGCCTGCCTGTCGAAATCGAGGCAGCGTAACCATGTCGCCAACCCTCCATTTTGCCCCGCACACTTGCGCCAGGGTTACACTGACGGCGCTGGAAGAAATTGGCCTGCCGTTTGGGACGCATCTGATTGCCTTCATGGGGGGCGAGCACCGCAAGCCGGAGTTCCTTGCGATAAATCCCGCAGGCAAGGTTCCTGCACTAGAAACAGAAGACGGCGTGATCGTGCAGAATGGAGCGATCCTGAGCTATCTTGCCGAGACTCATCCCGATGCGGGCCTGTTGCCCAGGCCTCAGGATGCAGTCGGCAAAGCCGCTGTCCTCGCCGAGCTCTTTCGCATTTCCAGCGACCTACATCCGCTCGTTACACGCTTTGTCATGGCAGTAATGATCTCCACCGATGCATCCGATGCGCCGCGCATCCGGACAAAGGCTGCCGAAGGCCTAGCGATGCAACTGGCCCCGCTGGAAAGGCTGCTCTCGCAACAGCCATGGATCCTGGGTGGAAAGTGGTCGATCCTCGATGCTTACCTTGCATGGGTCTGGTTTCGGATCGAGGGCGCGGGCCTCGGTGCCGACGACTACCCTGCTCTGGCAAACCACTATGCGACCGCTTCGGAGCGACCCAGTGCCAAAGCCGCGTTGCTTCATGAGGAGCGGGCACAGGAAGAACTGAAGGCGCGCGGTCTGTTTTTCGCGCCGCCAAGATAGATTGGATTGGAAGGGATACAGAATGGCTCTTGGACCCACACGGCGGATCGTTACCGGTCACAACACCGATGGAAAGGCGATAATTCAGGAAGATGGCCCTGTGCCGCGTTATCAGCGCATCGGGGGTGATATCGGTCCTATGTTTCACGAAGTCTGGAATACACGCGCCACACCTGCACCGATCGACGCAGATTCGGGCGAGCCGCACGAAGAAGGCATCCAGCTCGCTCCGCCCAGGAACGGGACGCGCATCCGAGTCCTCGATATTCCACCCGATGGCGATAAACTCAAAGACCTGACCCCTGAACAGGCACGCGCTCACTTCGCCGAAATTGGTGCCGCCGATGCTTCTTCGCACAGCGGTTCGGAAACGAAACATGCACATATGCACAGGACCGAAACCATCGACTACGGCATCGTACTCGAAGGTGAGGTCGTTCTGATCATGGATGAAGGCGAAACCACAGTGCGTGCCGGCGACATCGTCATTCAGCGCGGCACCAATCACGGATGGGCCAATCGCACTAACGAAAATTGCCGGATTGCGTTCATCCTGATCGATGGGCAATTCGCGGATGGCCTGGCATGAGACTGGCGACCCGGCATGATGGCAGCCCAGACGGCGAACTTGTTATTGTTTCGGCGGATGGCAAGCGATGCATGCCTGCCGGACCGAAGTGGCCCTGTTTACGGGTGGCCATGGAGAATTGGGCCGAGGCATCGAGTGATCTTCAGGCGTTCGACCCCGAAAATGGAGAACCCATCGTTCCTGCCGCGCTGCGCGCACCCCTTCCTCGCGCATGGCAATGGCTGGACGGCTCGGCCTTCCGGACGCACGCCGACCTAATGCAGATTGCCCTGGGTCATGATCCCATCGAGGCTGAAAAGCCGCTCATGTACCAGGGGATGTCGCACCAATTCCTCGGTCCGACCGAAGACGTTGCCTTGCCCAGCGTGCAGGACGGGATAGATTTTGAAGGTGAGTTTGGAGTGATTGTGGACCATGTGCCAATGGGCACGTCGCCTGCCAAAGCGATGGATCACATCAAGCTTATCGTCCAGATCAACGACTGGTCGCTACGTGCCATCGCTCCTGTCGAAATGAAGACGGGCTTTGGCTGGATCCAGGCCAAACCTGCCTGCTCCATGGCTCCCTTCGCTGTAACGCCCGACGAACTGGGCGACGGATGGCAGGATGGCCGAGTGTGCCTCGATCTCGAGGTCGACTGGAATGGCAAGCGGTTTGGTGCCGCCAATGGTTGCGAGATGGCCTTCGGTTTCCACGAGCTCGTTGCTCACGCGGCCCATACGCGCGAACTGGCCGCCGGGACTATCATCGGGTCGGGCACGGTATCCAATGCAAACTACCCCGAGGTAGGCTCCAGCTGCATCTCCGAAGTGCGAGCAATCGAGATGATCCGCGATAAGGGGCCTGCAAGCACGGCCTTCATGGCCTTTGGGGATATGATAAGAATGGAGGGGCGTGGCGTGGACGGAAGCTCGCCATTCGGCGCCATCGAACAGCAAGTAGTAGACGGATCATCACGTTGACCGCAATCTACGCAAAGATGCCTTGCTGATGACAACTTCGGACGATGACCTCGAACCGAAGTACCGGATGCCGATTTCGTTCGGCCGTGCTCCAGGCCCGCGCAACCTGCCAGCGGGGCAGCGTCACCGCCGCTACGAGAAAGAGCTTGTTTCGTACACCGTATCTGCGCGCACAGATGCGGCTGCACTGGCCCAATTCCTGCCTGATGGCCTGACGCTGACTGGTGAACCGCGTCTCGAGATTTCTATCTTGAGCTTTCGCAAGATCGGCTGGCTGGCGGGTCGTGGCTATGACATCCTCATGGTTCGTATTCCCGCTCAGTGGACGGAGAACCATGAAGACTCTTATGGCCACTTTGTACCGATTGTTTGGGAGAATATGGCCGATCCCATTATCACGGGACGCGAAGAGCTAGGCTGGCCCAAGATATTTGCCGAAATATCAGTTTCGGAGCCAGCGTCGGAGCCAGCTCGATGCTCAGCATCTTGGGACGGTCACACCTTTTTCGAATTCCAGGCGTCCGACTTTTCGGACTTTGGGCCTCCACCCAAACAGTTGCCGATGGTGTTCGAGAAATACGTCCCGTCCACGAGTGATCAAGTGGGCCCGGACGCGCATTACCTAACCGTGACCGCACCCGATGGCCCAGAACCAGTAGTTCGCACCGTGCAGATTGGCGAGGGGATATTCCGCTTTTATGGCGCACATTGGGAGCAGATGCCGACACAATATCCGATTGTGAATGCGCTCGCAGCCCTGCCGTTGGTCGACTTCAGCCCGGTGGTGAAACTGGCGGCAACCTTGGGCGGTGACGGAAGCGCGCAAAGACGATTGGTAGTCTGTGACTGAAGTAATCGGCTCAGCAAAATTGCGCCAACTCGAATTGCAAATTCGGGGGCGATTCCCGCCCAATTGCAGACGTTGAGCCCTACTGACGCGAATGACCAATTTTGGTGCGCTTTGCTGACCCAACCTGATCCGCCCCGAAATGTCCGCTAACCCCGATTCTATTTCCGAAAGCTGCCTGACCGGAATGTCCCCCAAAGCGGTCATTCTCATCCTCACTCACTTGGTCTGCAGGGTAGACCTGTCCTGTACATGTTCGGTTCTGCTCCTGCCCTCGCTACGGCGGTCGAAACAAATGTAGATCGGGAAGCAGCTCGCAACTTCATGGATCTCCTGGCAGCATCGGAATGCGACGGCGAAAGCTAATTGCAGCGGGATGATCTGAGCCTTCAGACCCGCACCCGATACCCATCCGGCTTTTGTCGCGAACAGTCCTGAACCAGGTCAGCTGAGGACAGCAACCCGTTCCTTTGCCGGCCGTGTTGGCAGCTGCGCTGCCTGCCCGCACCACCCGTCATGAACAGGTTTCCCTTGGAGCTTCGCTCCTGCGGTGCAGTCCTCCCATGCCCTGCTTCTTAGGCAAGTTCGCAAGCCGGAGATGGTCTCCGGTTTGAGGAACTGAAGGACTACTATCATGACCAATATCGCAATTCTCACTGGCCGCATCGCCCGCGATCCGGACAGCCGTGAGACCAAGGGCGGCACCAATGTCACGGGGATCACCGTCGTCACCGATCGCCCCGCGCGCGACAAGGACGGCAAGACCTACAAGGACGAGAACGGCTACACCGCCAAGGAAAGCGAGTTCCACCGGGTGACCTGCTTCAACGGCCTCGCCAAGACCGTCGGCCAGTACTGCTCCAAGGGCCAGCTGGTCAGTGTCCAGGGCCGCATCCACTACACCCAGTGGGAGGACAAGGACGGGGTCACGCGCTACGGCACCGAGATCCTCGCCGACAAGGTCGACTTCCTCTCCCGCGGCAACGGCCAAGGTGAGGACACTGGTGACGACAACAACAACACTGATGCTCCCGAGATCGATTGATATCCATCATCATCGATCCCGCTCGAAAGGGGTGCTGTCCAGACCGGACGGCGCCCCTTCTTGCATTGTTCAAACTCTCTGGCGGAGGAGGGGCCTGGCTCACGGTTGTCCCATTCTGATGGGCGCGCAACCGGCGCGTCAAGGACGGCAGGGTCCCACCATTTTGCCTCCCCTTCGCTGCGCTGCGGTCCAACAAAATCGTTACCCCTACCGCCGCTCCGCGGTCGCCCTTCAGGGCGATCCCTGACCCGCCGGCCGCACGCCCATCCGTCCTGCTCCAGCCGTCAACGGCAGACATCAGGAGGATATCATGGCTACGCAATTTCAACACACCTCGACTTCGGATCGCTACTTTGCCGCGCTGGCTGTGGCAGAGCGTCGGGCGCTGCACAGCTTCTTCGATCAGCACATCGTCGAGGACCGGAAACTTGGATACGTCGCTCTGGACGAGGGCGACTACAACGCACTTCCGGCGCACTTGGTTGCGCGCGTAGTGCATACGATCCACGGAGCGATGTCAGACGAGTTCTGACTGTACCAACGGGGCAGGGACCGGCAACGGTTTCTGCCCCTTTTTCTTGTTCGCAGGATTGGAAGTGGTGGTCAGTCTGGTGGCTAGTGCAGGCACATTCTGCTCGTTAGCAAATTCACATGAGGCAGCCGCAGTTTGAATTAACAAGGTGGCTATTTGTTACCAAACTGGTTCCCGTTGAGGACAAACTTGCATTATCGTCTCTTCCCCTCAAGCCCGGTTTGGGCTAGGAAATCCGTCTGAAACCAGTGCCTTTGTCGTCATTGAACGGTCGAGGTAGTGGTGGATCAGACCATGTACAATTGGGGAACAACTTCGTGCACACCGTACGCAGCGGGTGCTGCAATGGAAGGCGCGGAATTGCTTCACGAATTCACGAAAATGCGCTGATACCATCTTCTGTGCCGGATGCGGTCCACTTGCTTTCTCGTCCGTGCCGAGTCGGCACAGATCCGTTTAATCTGCTGAAAAGCGATGTGAATTTTCCGTTTTCCTACACCCCATGCTGCGGCCTAGAGTGGCACTTGCCTTTCGAAGGGTGAGCCAGGTTCTTTGAACACAAGGAACTTGGAAAAATGCAAAGACACCACCGGTTCGTGACCTATGTCACGCCCCTGATCGCCGAATGGATCAGGAAACAAGCAGAAGAGCGCAGGGTCAGCGCGAGTATCGTTGTTTGCGATTGCATCTTCGATGCCTGGCAGCGCGCAACCGAAGCTGATCTGAGGACCCCGGCGACCGATCCAGTGCGCCAGAACATCTTCATCACGGTCGCATTGGATGCGCTGCTTACGCATCATCCCGACAGCACACTGCGCGACAGAACGGTCGCAGCCTACAAGCGCCGGCTGGAGCGCCTCGGTATCGTTGCACCCCGACCCATGGGAGGCGATGATGAAGCATAATCTCGTCAACTTCACCCGTGGCAGCCAGCTCCTCGGGCATTTCGGCTTCATGTTTGCCGCAGGCCTCAAGGGGCCCCTGATCGTGACCCTCCTGGTCGTTCTCGGCCTCGTCTATTGGGACGTAAGCGGGGCGCTAGACGAGTACCATGTCTACCTCCTGTGGATGCATGCCTATGCCTCTGGCTATGCCTTCATGGAGTTCGATCCAGACAAGCTTGTGAACCTCAAGCTGGCCGATGGGAGCCTCGTCGCATTTCCCATTTCCGTGGTGACCGATTACCCGCCGATGCGCGAAGCGGTCGCGCTTTTCCAGAGCGCGGTCATCAGCGCCTTGTGGCTTGCAGGGTTCATTCTTGCGCCGCTCTTCGCGCTCTTCTGGTGGGTTGCCGAACGCTTCGGCGAGAAGTCCAAACAAAAGAAGCATGTACGCGGGGCGGAGCTTGCTACCTTGCGCGACCTTAGCCGCGAGATCGCTGCACACAACCGCGATGCCCGTGCCCGCGAGTATGGCGATGCGTTGGGCTGGCGCTGGCGTCTGGCCGGGTCGGCTTCGCTGCGGGATGCGGGCTTCTATTCTCCCGCGCATCTGGCCGGGGTCAGCTGGCCCTGGCGGCTTGAGCAGAGTCACGCGATGCTTGTTGGCACAACCGGGACAGGCAAGACCGTCGTCCTAACCGAGCTTACCAGGGAGATCCGTGAACGGGGCGAACGTGCGGTCATTTTCGATCTTACTGGGGCCTTTGTCGAAACCTTCTACGATCCCAAACGCGACATCATTCTCAACCCGCTCGACGCGCGTTGCCCCGCCTGGAGCGTGTTCAACGATTGCTCCACGCGTGCCGAATTCCATGCCGCAGCGGAGTCCCTCGTCCCGCACGATGGGGGCGGCGCCGAACAGTTCTGGGTGCTCGCCGCGCGCACGCTGTTCGTCGAGACCTGTCTCAAGCTCGCCGAAGCAGGGCGGGGCACCAACGCCGCGCTCGCCCACGAACTCATGAACGCCGATCTCTCCGATCTGCACCGTCTCGTCGAAGATACCATGGCCGGTCCCATCAGCACGCCGAGCGCGGCGCGCATGGCGGAATCGGTGCGTGCAGTGTTCAATGTCAACGCCAAGGCGCTCCAGATGCTGCCCGAAGACGGGACGCCCTTTTCGGTCCGCGAGTGGGTCAACGGGGCAGGTGAACCGCGCTCTATCCTGTTTCTGTCCGCGCGCTACATCGACATGAGCGTGCTCTCGCAGCTGCTCACCCTGTGGCTCGACACCGCGATCATTACGCTGATGGCGGGCCAGCGCTCGCGGGACATCAGGCTCTGGTTCCTGATCGACGAACTTGGCGCGCTGCATCGCCTGCCTTCGCTCGAGAAGGGCCTCCAGACCGCGCGCAATTTCGGGGGCGCGATCGTCACCGGGATCCATGCCTTTGCCAAGCTCAAGGATGTCTACGGCGAGAACATGGCCATGACCCTGGCTGGGACGCTTCGTCGCGCATGTCAGGGGCGATCCGGCTGATCCGCTTGTGCCCAAGTCGGTCCTCAGACAGGACCGTGAAACGATCGCAGCGGCACAGGCCGTCGCTTCGGCGGTGCGTCACCAGCCTGGTCGGGTGCTCGAGGTCTCGAGAAAGCAACAGGCCCTGGGACTGTCAGCGGGCGAGTATCGTGTCCTGGGACAGGACCGGAAGGGCAGGCAGGTCGAAGTCGCGGACAAGCGCGGCAAGCGGTTCCGGTTCGATCCCGCGCGGATCAGGGCAGGGAAGGGCGACCAGAATCTGACCTTGCATGAGCCGAGGAAGCTAGAAATCCATGAAGGCGACCGGATCCGATGGACCCGCAACGATCATCGCCGCGGCCTGTTCAATGCCGACCAGGCCAGGGTGGTTGCCATTGCCGGTGGGAAGATCACATTCGAAGCTTCCAAGGGAGACCAGGTCGAGCTCAAAAAGGACGATCCGATGCTGAAGCGGATCGATCTTGCCTATGCGCTCAACGCCCACATGGCGCAGGGTCTGACATCCGATCGCGGCATAGCCGTCATGGACAGCCGCGAGCGCAACCTGTCGAACCAGAAGACCTTCCTGGTGACGATCACGAGGCTTCGCGATCACCTGACGCTGGTTGTCGACAGTTCGGACAAGCTCGGAGCGGCCGTCGCACGCAACAAAGGCGAGAAGGCATCGGCCCTCGAGGTCACCGCACAGTTGACCCCGACAGAAAAGAAAATCGGCGAACTTGATCAGCTGAAACCGGAAGAGGCCAACAAGGCCGAAAAGGAACTCGCTCGAAGCAAGAGCAAGACACTGGATTTCGGGATTTGAAGGGCCGCTTTGCGACCCAATCTTCAGACGTGTTGGTCCGGCAGTTGGTCCAGGTGGTGCTTACGCGCGAACGATCGGATTTCGGAACCGCTCTCAGATCGCAAGAGTCTTGCGATGCCTCTCAATCGCGCTTCGCACGTCATCGGGGAAGGGCAGGTGTCCGCTTTCGTTGCTCCAGGCGTCGTCGAACTGTGCAACGACATCCTTCGCTGTCGCGGTGATCAATTTGGCAGGCAGCCTTGCCTTGTCGGCGATCGTCTCGAGTTCGTCATAGGTGTAGGATGCCCACTCGCGCGAGCTATGAAATTTGAGTGCAGCATCGTCGCCTGGGATATAGGCGAGCGTCGAAAGCAGGTCATAGGCAGGTGCCAGCAGCGCGTTGCGCCGGTCCGGATAAATCAACGACCAGTTCTTGAGATGCATGTCGCCATTGCCGATCAGCACCGAGTAGGTGAGCCGGCGGACGAATTCGATCACGCTTTGCTCGTCGGTCTCGATCGCCAGCACGCTGAGGATCTGGCGGTAGCTCGCATTCTCGTATTTATCGTCTGCAAAGACACCGAACACCTGGGCGAAGTCTTCGGTGTGTACGGGTCCCTCTTCCCCCCGGTCGAAGCGCCGGATGGCAAAAGCGGATTTTCCGTAGCGGGTGATACCTTCGGGTATGCCATCGATCTGATCGAGAGGCACAAGGTCGATGTCCGGTACGTCAATCCCGATCTTTGCCGCCAGTTTCATCGCCGCGAATTCTGCCTCGGGCACCTCCGGATGTCTCGCAGAGGGCAGCTTGACGATCCAGTTGCCGCCGCTGCCTGTGACCGGGATCGTCAGTCCGCCATTCTTGCCTTGGGCCTTGATCGCCGAGAATTTGAGTTGCACGCCGGCAAGCGAGAAGCGCAGCGCGCGCTCTGCCTGCTTCCCCGCCGCTTCTTCATCTAGCTCGTCGACCTCCGTTTCCTCGGCATCGACGGCGACGGCGCGCACTGCGCCGGGAAGATCGTGCCCTAGCTGTGCGAGAAGGTGGTACTCGCGCACGGCTTTCACGCCCGCGCGGCGAGCCAGGTAGTCGCGAAGCGTTCCTTCGGGAAGGAGGTTGGAGAAGAACGGCTCGATCTTCGTTCGATAGCTGCGTGGCTCTGCGATGATGTCCCCATTCACGTCCTTGTAGGCGAGCGACAGCGTCGGCCGATCCTGGTCGGCAAGGTAGACTTCGTCGAATGTGAAGATGCTCGCATCTCCATCGAGGCGTGCGATGGTTCCAACGCGCGTCTCACCCAGAAAGATATCGAGAGCCGCTGCGTTGATCATGTGGCGTCGTCCTCAAGCCGGTAAGCAGGCAGTCTGTGGGCACTATCTCGATCGATTGAGTGAACCTGCAGGTTTCTGACGTGCCGTAGGGCACGTGTGGATGCCGCGATCTGTTGGGCGAGTTTCTTCCTTCCCTCTTGCTGCTCGAGCGCCCAGCCGAGATCCTGGAGATGCTTTTTCAGATGAGCGACGGGCTGCAAAGCCTGCTCGATGGCTTTGAGCGTTTCGGGGGTGAAATTAACGGCCTGGATATCTTTAAGTGCGCTTTGAAGCTCATTCACCTCGGTGACGCTCGGATAGCTCTCCCGTACTCGCTCGGCGAAACGGTTGGTTTCGGCAATCGTTGCGAGCGTTCGACTGGCCTCGCTTCTTTCGCGCTGTGAGCGAACAACGCCTTCGATCGCCGGTACGGTCCTTCGAGGCACTAGCTTCAGTTCGAGGTCAAGCGCGCGCGCTATTTCGACAAGGCTGGAAATCTGTAGGTCTACATTCCCGCCTTCGATTTTGGAGATGTGGCTTTGGGGCAAACCTACCCGTTCACCCAGCTGCTTCTGGGTAAAGCTCTTTGCTGTCCGAGCCGCTTTGATGCTTGCGGCGATGTCTTCGATTGCCGTGGTCATAAATATGTTTCTGCATATGTTGATCGACGTTTATATTTTTTAGCATATACAAAGGTTTCTCAGAAAGCGACAAAAATCTGTAGCGACATATATGGCTGACTAATCATATGTCATTGCATATCATGGACGGAGATTGACGGGCATAAAGCGCGAGCAGTCGTCACTTCGCAGAACCATTTTCGGATTTTTTCTCCCGATCCTTCGATGACAGAGCTTTCGCCCAGAAATATGTCGATCAGTCAGGCAAGCCAACGGCGGCAATGCGCCCCAAACTCGGACATCCAGTCCGCATTCTTAACTGACCAAAAGCGGACGTTGGAGGCCATGGTTTGGCTAAACACTCCCCAAGCGTTGCGCAAAAAGCTCTGTTTCGGCAGTGGACTTAACTGGAAACATTGTGGCAAGCGGAATGACATTCGATTTCAGAAACCGAGCCAGAGCAAGCTTGAATAAAGCAAAGGAGCTGCTGGCATCGGGCGATACCGAGGATTTGGAGTTCGCCGCGCTCAAGCTGCGCAAGGCAATGGAAGCTTTGACCTACGAGCGGTCCAAGATCTATGCCGATGATCTTGGGCCCAAATCGATGATGACCTGGCAACCCAAGAAGCTCATGGATCGGATGCTGGAGGTCGATCCTTATGCTGACAAAGCCGCTCGGATATCCATAGGCCGCGAACCGACTCCGGGAGAAACACCAGAATTCATGAGACTGCTGGGAACGGACAACGTTCTCGACATGCAAACGCTCAAAAAGCACTACGATGCGCTCGGCGCATATCTACATACCGAAACCCTCGACCAGATCCATAACGGAAAAGCTCACGACCTTACAAAACTGCGAAAACGATGCGATGCCATCGTTGAAGCAGTCGAGGTCGTTCTCAGCTCGCGAATTTGGAATTCCTCGATGGCAAATCGCGGGCAAATCGAATGCCATGAATGCGGCTCCATCATTCGCCGACGATTGGGCCGGGATGGTGAGCCTCGCGTGGTGCAATGCTGGGAATGCGATGCCAGCTACACGCTGACCGACATTGGCAATCGCAAAGTGCATTTCGAGCCCCGAATGCAAGACGTGCTCTGTCCGGTTGAGGGTTGCGCCGGAAGCTTTCCGCTTTGGGAACGGGAGTTCATCGTTGGCACACGGTGGAAATGCCGCGATTGCGGCCACATGCTTCATTTGGCACCGGGAGTCGCTATAGATGAAAATATATATGATGAATAAATATTAGTATAATCACGTGTTAGATTGTGGGGCCGCATTAATGGAGCAGGGAAAGCCAGATAAATTATTGCGAGTACTGTGTCTCGATGGTGGAGGTGCGAAGGGCTTTTACACCCTCGGCGTTCTCCGGGAAATCGAAGCCATGGTCGGCTGCCGCCTGCATGAGCAGTTCGATCTTGTTTTTGGAACCAGTACAGGAGCAATCATCTCGGCTCTGATAGCGCTGGGCAAAGACGTCGACGAGATCCACAGACTCTACAAGAGCAACGTTCCCGAAATCATGAAGCACAAGGGCAGGGCTAAGAAATCGGCCGCCCTTAAGAATCTAGCCGACCAGGTGTTCGGCGATCTGGAGTTTGATAGTCTGAAAACCGGTCTCGGCATCGTCTCGGCTAAGTGGCAATCGGAACGTCCGATGATTTTCAAAGGCGATCCGGCACAGGCGCATGGACGTGCGGCGACGTTTGTTCCTGGGTTCGGCGTCAGCATAAGCGATGCCGTGCAGGCGTCGTGTTCAGCCTATCCGTTTTTCGAACGCAAGATCGTCACAACCGCTGCGGGTGACAAAATCGAATTGCTGGATGGCGGATATTGCGCCAATAATCCAACGCTCTATGCCATAGCCGATGCAACTTCGGCGCTTGATACCCCGATAGAAAACATCAGAGTCGTGAGCATCGGCGTCGGTGTATATCCGGAACCGAAACGATCTCTCTTCAGTGCCGCACGATGGGCAAAGCACCTGCTGAGTGTGCAATTGCTGCAAAAGACACTGGAGATAAACACCCAGTCGATGGACCAACTCCGCGAGATTCTGTTCAAGGATGTCCCGACCATCCGGATCAGCGATACGTTCGAGCGTCCGGAATTGGCGACGGATTTGTTCGAACACGATCTCGATAAGCTCAATACGCTTCGCCAATTGGGGGCAGAGTCCTTCGCGCAACGTGAAGCCGCGCTCTCCGAATTCTTATCGGTTGAAGGTCCCTAAATGGCCATTCCAGAAAATCAGCTCGAGACATGGTCGCATCAGGGCTCGGTCACCCAATCGAGCAGCACCTATCAGACCATCAAAGGCGTGTTGGAGGCGTCGACCGCGCCCTATTCAAGCCATCTGCACCGGAGTTTCCTGCAAGGATCCTATGGAAACAGCACGAACATCTGGGCCGATAGCGATGTCGATATCGTCATGCAGATTGATTCCGTTTTCTATCAGGATGTCGGCGAGCTGCCGCCCAGCGAACTTGAATTATACAACGCATCATTCTCTTCGGCCGATTACAACTACGCCGATTTCAAGCGGGACGTGATCGCGGTCCTTCAGGCCAAGTATGGCAATCTGGTTGTACCTGGAAAGAAGGCCGTCTTTGTCGGCGGGAATGGCAATCGACGAGACGCCGACGTCCTAATTGCTGCGCAATTCCGCAAGTACTGGCGCTTTCAGGGAATGGACGAGCAGTCTTACGCGGAGGGCCTTTGCTTCTGGGATTCTGCCGGCAACCGGATCATCAATTATCCGAAAATGCATTCTGCCAATTGCGTGGCCAAACACGGCGCTACGAACCAGCGCTTCAAGCCAACCGTACGGATTTTCAAGAATATGCGCAACCGGATGATCCAGGATGGCTACATAACCGCCGGGCTGGCTCCATCCTACTTTATCGAAGGGATGCTCTACAACGTTCCGGCCGATTGCTTCGGTTCGAACTGCGAGGACTCCGTGGTCGGCTGTATCAATTGGCTATTGGAAGCGGATAGAAGCAAGCTGGTCTGCGCAAACGAACAGTATGTCCTGCTCCATCCAACCTCGGCGGTTACGTGGCGATCGGAAGAATTTGATGCCTTCTTGAGCGCCGCCGTGCGATTCTGGAAGGAGTGGTAAGAAGCTTGAAAACGATCGATCAGTTTATGTGGGGTTATCAGGAACACTTCCGAATCCACTATGAGATTCTCACGCAAAACGTGTTCGAGGCGATCGGATTCGAAGGAAAGCCGAAGGTCTTTCTGGTCGGGCTGGCGATGTCCGATCGGGAGGTTCGGCATGAAGCGTGTGTCGAGCCCGAAACCGGTTTTCCGGATCAGGACTTCTTTTCTTCGCTTCCTAAGCGCGTCACTGAAGGCGTACCCAAGCACCCCAGTCAGCAGATGTTCTACGGCGACGAGGTAACCAACAGAGAAAAGCCTGAAAACATTCGCCGCCAAGTGATTACAGAGGAAGTTTTGAACCTTCTCGCCTCGGAGGACGAGCGTAGCGGACTGCGCAGTTTCGCATCCTTGGCCGCTCCCGTCGACAACCACTATGTCGTAACAGTTATACAAGTTCCGAAGGGCAATTTAGACGTACATCCGTTGATACCTTTTCGCTGGATGCAGGAAAACGCCGAGACGAATCTGCTTATGGAATGCGTCCGGAAAATACTTGGCCAGGCGCAGTATGAGACGTACCGGTCATGGCCGGAACCCGGACGTACTCTGGGAAGCGAGATGCAACTCGAAACCCATGAAATTGCTGTCCGTGCAGCCAAGAGTTTGATGCGCGTGCCGTTCATTGCCGGCGACATGATGAATTCCGGGCTTTTCGAGCCGCTCGAACAGGTCACCCAGCTCATGTACGAGGGGCAGGTATCAAAGGGCCGAATTGTACTGGCGGCGGCGGACGATCCCAACGTCGATTATGTTCTACGCTTTTCCAACCCCGTGTCGTTACAGCAAACGCGATGGCTGCGAAAACTGTTGCAAATGGCGACGCGTGAGACGGCCCTCATCAGCGGCTACGGAAAAGTTTACGGTCTCGGCTCCACTTCCGACATCAGCACAGAACCTTACGCCATTGATGTTGTCGATCGGCACCAGTGGGATTTTCGTCGCGGCAGCACGATCTACATGAATATGCGTGCTGGCCGCCCGACCTTGCCTAAAGAGCCCATTTCAAGCGAGCGCCTGAAAGAAAACATGACGCGCATTTTCGAGAACATCTCGGATGCCTCGGTCGCCAGAGCAAAAAACGTGATGGACATTCTTTTTCAGTTGGGCCGCGGCAGCATGATCGTCTTTGCCGATGATGCGGCGAAAGAGGCGGGGCGGTTGCAATCGCAGGGGACGAAGATCGAACCAACAGCGCTCAACAAGGAATTGCTGGAAAGAGCTACGAGCATAGATGGCACGATCATCGCCGATCCGGACGGCGTCTGCCACGCGGTCGGCATCATTCTCGATGGTAGTGCCAACGCCGAGTGTACTCCCGAACGCGGATCACGCTACAATTCTGCCGTGAGATATGTCGGCGATGGATCGCAGGGCAGAATGGCAATGGTTTTATCCGAAGATGGCACGCTCGACATAGTTCCACTGCTGCGAAAGCAAATCTACCGCGAGGAAATCGAGCGGGCGGTCATCGAGCTCGAAGTCGCCGATCTCGACACTTATCACAAGGCGAGGAACTATCTCGAAAAGCACCGCTTTTATGTGCTCGAAGATCAATGCGAACGGATCAACAAAGCTCTCGATCGCATTGAAAACGAACGGACCGAAGTCGGCAGAATAGTCTGGCACACTAAGAGATTTACCCCAAATCCGAACATGAGCGAAGACTACTTCAAGCAGTCCAAGAAAGGGAGGGAGTAGGCCAAGCTTGCCCTGCCTGGCGGGCGGAATGTAAATGATAGATGAGGATTTGAAAAGCCGCGCCCGGAACATCTTGAGAGGCCACTACAGAACGATCGATTTTGATCGACTGTTTTTGGGTCTGCGGTCGCGCGCGGCAAGCAAGCCGTGTTTCAGGGAATTGGGCGACTTCGTCGCCCATCGCGACACCCGGGAAAAAGGCTTTCTCACGCAAGTTGGCCGTGATGTCTTCATTAGTCTCGATGTCTGGAGCATGAAAATGCGGGGCATCGAACCGACCTTGTCGGACCTGTGCCGGGCTGCTGACGCCAATCTACGCCTCGCCAACGATCTGCAAATGTCTGAAGGGTGCGGGTGCAGCAAGGCCACCGCGAAACAACGACTGAAGCGCGGATTCGAAAAGTTGGAGAAGAATCGCAAACCGACCGACAAGGAACTCCGCGTCCTGGGGTATCTGGCAAATCGGTTCATCTGGCGCCCTGCATTTACCGCAGATCAGCTATTCGATGAGTTCGGCCAACTGCTCGTACAATGCGGAATAATAGATCGAGCCGAAATGGCACCGCTAGAGAACAGCAAAGTGCCGCTCACACTATATGCGTTAACGGTGATGCATGGATCAGCGATCATCCTGGAAAACGGTCAGCGATCCAATCTCTATGCCGGCTACGCTAACCGCGAAGGCAAGCTGGAAGTGAAAATGGAAATCGTCTTTACCGAACAATCCAAGCCTATCCTCTCGCCGATCTGTCTGTTCCAGACTGATTTGAAACCGGAAGATCACTGCGAAGCTGATATGTTGGATGCCGAAGCTCCCGTTCTAATAGATCACTGGAAGCGTCCCATTGAATTGAACTCCGCGAACAAGCTGGCTTGCGTCTAGAAAAAGTCAGCCGCTCAAGCATCCGTGTCCTTTGATTACCGTATTCCCCTACATTCACGATGTAGTCGACATGGCAGGTTTTTGGGCTCGGTGCCGAAAAGCAGACTGTCCGGAATCGGCCCCACAATCTGACACTGAGGCGGAACATCAAAACCATGAGGCCAGCGGCTCTAAGGCTTATTCAGTCTAGCGCCTCTCTCGCTTCAGCCAAATCGATCCGCGCGTCATATGAATGCTTGCGTAGTAGGTGCAGCAGGTTCGCTCCGTTCAGAAGAGATAGCGGTTTCGCAGTCGCGAATTTATGTGCCTCTGGACCGAAATCCGAGGTCGTCACCAGAATACCTTTGGTGGCTCCTTCATTCATGACGGTGCCATATAAGTCGCGAACCGCCGCGACACCAACGGTCCGGGTGTAACGTTTGGCCTGGATCACAATCTTGCCGCCACTAATGGGGTCGGGATCGAATGCTATCGCATCGACGCCCTCATCCCGGCTCGATTGCGTGACCTTGACTTCCCCGCCGCGCGAATTGAATTCCTTCTCGAACAACTCGCGGATCAGGTGTTCGAAGTCTTCCCAGTCCATCGCTGCCAAGTTGACCGAAGCATCGAGCGTATCGGCAATCTCGCGGCCATCGACGAAGCGGCGGTCGCATTTGTCGATCGTGATAATTGGTGGGATAGGTGCCAGCGCCGCCAAGGAAGCAGCGGAAACGCCGCTCAGCGCCTTGAAGCAGGCCTTGGGCTCGACACGGGCAAGATCAATCTTTTCGAACTCCGCTCGCGAGCACAAAACGGAGAGGATGCAGTTGCGGTTCGAGAGTCCGTTGGCGGGGTTAATGGCGGTGACGAAGCCATTGAACGCGACGTTCTCGATGTTTTGGAAATCATCTGCTTCGAGAACCTCGTGAATGCTCCGCAAGGCAATCTGGTAGATCGTGCCTTCGAAAAGATCCTTCTTAGCTCTGGCGGCCAGCGGGGTTTCTTTTAGCTCGCCGGTTGCTCGTACGAACCGGACGGACTTCACGGTCGGGAGATCGTCGGGGTTCGGCATTTCGTACTCGACCAGCAAAGTCTTGTCTTGGGATCGATAATCGAGGACGAATTCCTTCTCGATGAGGCCGTGATAGTTCGAGGCCTCCAGAACGAGAGAAGTGAATAGCCCCTAGATTTGTGGACGCTTTCTTTCCTAATTTTGAGGACAGGAGGCGACGATGGGCAAGGCT
>NZ_BAABHV010000024.1:0-5926 GCF_039542285.1 Erythrobacter westpacificensis | reverse complement strand
CAAGATCGGGCAGATGTTCGAGCAGCGACGGCTCCTCAACGCCCACCTGTTTATCCCGGTCGAGTATCCAACCGACTGGCATCTGTTCTACTTCGACCAGAGGGATGTCGATCAGGAGCGTAACCACTGGGAGCACGGCGAGCACATCCATCTGATGAACATGGTCACCCATCCCCGGCTGCCGGTTCTCGATCTTGTGAAGAAGCTCGATGAGGAAGACCGACCGAAGCTCGGGGGCGGGCTTCACATCAGATATCGGCGGTAGTCGGCTTTACTGTGCATCGGTGACGAACAGGCATTCCATGGGAACTGGACCATACTCCCCGCTAAACTCGACTGTCTGGATGCTACGGCCCGTCCAATAGGTGCAGGTTAGAACGCGCCATGATTGAGAGGATGTGCGCGACCTCGACATTGACCTCATTGACAGCATCAACCCGTTCGAGGCCGCTTATGCGGTGCTCGCCAAGTCGATGAACGAAACCGTGCTCAAACAGGTGCAGTCGGTTATCTCGGCCAAGAAGGTCAAAATTTCGCCGGAAGAAGCGCGGGCGCTTGCGGAGCGGGCCGTCGAGTTCAAGCGGCAACATGGCCGTTTGCCCGAGATCACCTCTCAAGACGCTTGGGAGAAGCGAATGGCCGAAGGGGTTGCAGCGTTCGCGCGGTATCGGGCATCGTGAGAAGTGTGATGATTTCGCCAAGTTCAAACCGCTCTTCGAGCAAGTCCAATCCGAACTTGAGAGCGGACAGCGGGAAACAAGGCCGTTCGAACTCAAGGCTGAAATTCGTCCCGGCGCTTTCTTCATCGTGGGCGGACAAACCGCTTATGTCGCCGAGATGGATGACATCTTTACCAATGATCAGGGTCGTTCCGACGCGCGCCTTCGGGTGATCTTCGACAACGGCACCCAGAGCAACATGCTCATGCGGTCTTTGCAGCGAGCGCTCAACAAGGACGAGGCCGGTCGTCGGATCACCGAACCCGAAGCGGGCCCACTGTTCTCCGGTCAAGCCGAGGACGGCGATGAGGCGAGCGGGATTATCTATGTCCTTCGCAGCAAGTCCGATCACCCGGTGGTCGCAGAGCACCGCGAACTGGTCCACAAGATCGGCGTGACGAATATGAAGGTCGAGAAGCGCATCGCTGGCGCGCATCTTCAACCGACTTTTCTCATGGCGAATGTCGAGATCGTTGCCCAATACCGGCTGTTCAACATCAACCGGACAAAGCTCGAAAAGCTAATCCACCGCGTATTTGGCGCTGCGCAACTCGATCTAGAAATCCCCGACCGGTTCGGCACCATGATCAAGCCGCGTGAGTGGTTTCTCGTTCCTTTGGACGCCATCAATGAGGCGGTTGAGCGCATCCGTGATGGGTCAATCACAGATTACCGCTACGATCCCAGCCAAGCTCGCATCGTCCCGGTTTGACCACCGCTTTGGAGGAAGACGAAGTGAAACGACTGGCTTTCTTTGCGGCCTTGGTGCTCGGAGGGTGCAGTAACCCAACCCAGAACGCACAGGATGCGGTCGCGTATAATCTCCTCGACCCCGACAGCGCGAAATTTCGCGAAGTGCGCACCACCGATGCTGGCGCTGTCTGCGGACAAGTAAATGGTAAAAACCGCATGGGCGCGTATGTCGGATATAAAGACTTCGTTGCGGTCGAAATCGACGGAGAGTGGTTCACCACCATTGTCGATCTGAATGACGATGTGATGGGAGCTATTTACCAACAGCGATACCTAGAGGCATGCGATCCCGAGGGGTTGGAGCATTTTCTAAAAGGGGAAGCTGTTGCCCGCGATGTAGAGCGCCAAGTTCGGGAAACAGCAGACGCGATTGAAGCCGAGATTAATGCGGAATACGGTTTCCCGGACGACGAGCCGGTGGACATAATGGAAACCACAGAACCCGAACCGACTGACGAGCAGATCAGGCAGATTGAGGAAGCGACTCTACCTGATGAGTAATGGCCGCTCCCGCGTTATTTACGGTAAAAGCTAGCCCTACCTCGTCGCTGTTGGATAGAGTCGCGAGAATTAGGCCGGTTTCTCAATTGTCAGATACGCGCTTACGAAGGCTGGCAGAGGCCGCAAAGCTTCGAGAAGCTGCTGTCCGAGCGTCCCATCGATTTGGCGTAGGCGCGGATTTCCGTAAGATCGTTCGCCACAACCTTCTTGTAGTTCCGAGAGGTATAAGCACCATCATCACGGCTCCGTGAGATCGAGCGGCAAGTCGCGCGATGCAGCACAGTGTATTGGGGTCGCTCGCCTCGCTCGATGTTCAGGACGAACCCGTTCGGATGATTGGCGATCCAACGCAGATAACCAGCATCATCGTCAGTGAACTTCTCCATCGCGGGCGATCCTCATAGCTGTTTCAAATCCGAGCACATCGGGATGGATGTAATCAATCTCATATTTTGAACATCCCGCCCAGACCTCCATCGTCGCATCATCCACCAGCACTTCGATTCCAAGTTCCCGACACTGCCAACCCTTCCAGAACATGTATTCATCTCCGCCGACGAGCCCGAGGACGAAGTTATTGTAGTGCTCTTCGGGCACGCCAAAGGTGCCGCGGAAATGGAATGGAAGGAGTGGGCAATCCGTCCTTGCAAGATCGAACCAAAGTCGGTCGAAGAGCCGTCCCGTCCGGAAAGTGATGATGAAGTGCTCTTGCTGGTGCGGGTTTTCGAGGATGTAGTCCCAAAAGTGATGGGAATTCTCGTGACGCCACAAAACGCCATCAAAGTCCCATCCGCATTTTCGATATTTCGTGATGTCGTCCATCACCACGAAATCTCACGAAACTCCGATTTGTCCAGATAATGTTTCGCCGGTGGAGTTCGCTCTCCTTGTGCGTGGGTATGGCGGCGCGTCCATGATGTGAAACCAGCCCTCATATCCGGTAACGGTCCCGAAGCCCGCTCCAGCACTGGATTTCGTCTCGTGAAAGCGGTCATCCAAACCTGTCGCGAGCAATCGATATCCAGCTTGCTCAAGCTCGCCGTTAAGCCGCTTCAATGCCTCGATCAAACTATAGCGATCCTCACCAACTACCCGTTTTCCGTGGGGCAGCATGACAGCGACATAGTGGGCGTGAAAGACGCGCTGACTTCCCGTGGTAACTCGGCCAATTTCGCATTGAACTGTCAAACATCGAGGGCCAGTGATCAGAAACGCCGCTCTCGATTGCGGGGGCTGATAGTGTCGCCATTGTTTCATGCTTGATCCTCCTCGCTTATTTAGCCTCGCATCCGCGCCGAGCTTGGGCATAAAGTTGCAGCTTGAGGGGGACAGAAATGACCAACCGAATACTGATTCCGTCGAGCGGGCCGGATGATTGGCAGCAGTTCTTGGCGAAGCCTGATCTGCAATGGGCTACAGGTTACTCGGCTCGAACGCTCGCCTACGCTTGGGAAGCGGTAAACGGCTTACCGCCTGAAATCGCCGATCTCACATCTGCGGCATTCGGACCCGGCGAGCTTCTCTTCGCTATCCCCGAGCACAAGACTGCACTGCCCGGTGGTCGGCGTGAGAGTCAGTCCGATGTCTTCGCCTTGGTCCGTCACCAAGCTGGGCTCGCCACCTATACCATTGAGGGTAAAGTTGATGAGCCGTTCGGCCCGACAGTCGGTGAATGGCTCATAGATGCGTCAGCGGGCAAGAGAGAGCGGTTGGACTTCATTCTCGACCTGCTCGGTATCCAGCAATGCCCCGACATCATTCGCTATCAGCTACTCCACCGCACTGCCTCGGCGCTGATGGAGGCAGACAGGTTCGGTGCCAACCTCGCGGGGATGATCGTTCATTCATTCTCGCCAGAGAGCCGCTGGCGGGGCGAATTCGATCAGTTCGCGGAATTGCTTGGCGTATCGGCTGCCGAGCAGGAAACAATCCGGCTTCAGGTGCCTTCGGGTAAATCGCTAATGCTGGGCTGGGCTTTGGGGGATCAGAGTTTTCGGCGAGCCTGATCGGCTTTTCGATCTCACGAAACAAACAACGCGTTTCTGTATGCAGATCGAGCCGAGAGGCGAGCACCGAATTGCGTGGGCAATCTCTATGCATTGATCAATTCAGACCGAGGATTTAGCCGGACGCGAAGCGGCGGAATCCCGCCATTTATGGCGGAATGCACGAGGCGGCACGAAGTGGGCAACCTCTATGCATACTTATTATATATGAGATATTTATAGGGAGGTATGCATAGAGATTGCCCACCGGCATCAACTGGCTCGTATCCCTAATATCCCGGTTGCCCACTCGCTTCGTTCGCCCTGCGTTCGAACACCTCTGGATTGCAGGACGAAGCTACTCGATAGCGGTTTCCCCTTCCCAGTGCTCGGAGAAAAGGGAGGCAGATATATGGCTGTCGTGCGTCCATCCGCTTCGCGGGAAAGGATCACAGCACCATCAAGGTTGCGTGCCTCAAGTTGATCTTCGGACACGAGAATGACTTGGAACTCATGGAAATAGGTTCCCTCACCCTTTCGCTTGTCCATAAGAAATCCCACCAGAAACTCGCGCTGGCTCGCGAGAGGCAAGACAGCCTCATCAAGCCAGTCGGCATACTCATTGGACAAGGATGTCTTATGGTCATTTTTTCGCGCGTCTCTTGCCGCCCTCTCGGGAGTGCGTAACTGGGCGGCTCCTTTCCAAGCTGGGTCAGAAAGGCCCCGTGAATGGGGATCGGTGATCTGGATGCTGACGAAATAGGGTAGTTTGTCACGCTCTGGTCTGCACCGTCGCGGTTTGCCATCCTTTCCGGTGGGAGATGCGCGTGACGGTGAATGCGCAATCGAACACTCAATCGTTCGGATATGGGTGATCGGCATACGGACAGGTGATCTACGGGCTTTGGCAGTTTCAAGCTTTTCGATACCGATCATGTCGATCAGTCGCTGCGCCATTGCGGGATCGTTCTTGCATGATTCCGCGACCATGCTGAAGGCAGTTGCGAGGTCGAGAACCTGCGCTTCTTGTGAATTGAGGTATAAGTTTGGACTTGATCCAAGGTTTCTCGCGGGGGCGTCGTGATCGTCAATCTGGCGAAGGAAGGGAGGTGTTTGGTCGTTCATGCATGTTTCTCCGGTTGAGCGTCGCCGAGGCTTGGGCTCGACGACGCTCGCGCAGGAACATGCGTTGGACTTTCGCCCTCGCTATTTATTCGATGCTTGAGCGCTCATCGGCCCATGCCCGACAGCGTGAATATTTAGGATGTTGGCTCGGTCGTCAGGCAGCTTGCCGAAGCGAAGGCTTCGCGGTGGCGGTTTCGAGAATTAGTCTTTTCCAGTCATGCTGGTCAGGCTGGCGGTTTAGGCGTTTGGCCTTTTTCGCGAGCAGGATTCCAAGAGCAAAGTCTTCGGCCCATTTGTCCAAGCCCATCGCCATCGTATCAGCCGCTCGATGAAGTGCGCGAGGGCCAACAACAGCAAGTCGGTGAGCGTTTTCCGTGAACCACTCAAGGGCTCTAACTTGAACATCGAGCGCAATCCGATCACCTGCATTGGTGCGGCGGTTCATGTCGGTATTCAAAGCTAGGTAGCAGGCATATTCCCAACTCGCATAAGGGTCGTCAGGGACGACAATCGGGGGCTGGCGATCAAACACAGCTTCAATGTGCGGCTTTTTTGCCTCGGGAAAGGCATCGACCTTGCGGTTGGTGGAAATGAAGACCGGTGCGTCCATCGGGAGCGAATTGTATACCCGCTGCGACCGGTTCGGGGCGAGCGCGACCTTTAAGATGTTCAGGCATTTTTCCGATGCAAATATGGTGTCGGCTTCGTCGAAAAAAATCGGTCGCACACGCGCGGGGTTGTCTCCAGCATTCTCCCATGCTTCTTCATAAGCTTGGATACTCGACCGGGATAAACAGGTGGGCGTTGAGGAGCCGTCGCTGCTCGAACATCTGCCCGATCTTG
>NZ_BAABHV010000023.1:0-6629 GCF_039542285.1 Erythrobacter westpacificensis | reverse complement strand
TCGTAGGGCATGTTGGAGCTGGCCGGAATCAGCGTGTCGAGGCTGTCCTCGCGCCGGTCCCACGGATCGTCTGTGGGCAGTTCGGGCAGCGGGTCGCGGTTGCTCTCGGGCACGAAGCCTATCAGCTCGCGCGCGGCCAGCAGCGCCTCGATATCGTTTTCCAGAGCGAGGTCGGCGACCGAAGTCTTGGTGGTGTGCACCACCGCGCCGCCCAGGTCTTCCTGCGTGACTTCCTCGTTGGTGACGGTCTTCACCACGTCCGGCCCGGTCACGAACATGTAGGAACTGTCCTTCACCATGAAGATGAAGTCGGTCATCGCCGGCGAGTACACCGCCCCGCCCGCGCACGGCCCCATGATGAGACTGAGCTGCGGCACGACACCGCTGGCAAGGACGTTCTTCTGGAACACCTCGGCATAGCCGCCAAGACTGGCCACACCTTCCTGGATGCGCGCGCCGCCGCTGTCGTTGAGGCCGATGACAGGCGCACCGACCTTCATGGCGTTGTCCATCACCTTGCAGATCTTCTCTGCGTGCCGCTTCGACAGACTGCCGCCGAACACGGTGAAGTCCTGGCTGAAGACGTAGACCAGTCGCCCGTTGATGGTGCCGCTGCCAGTCACCACCCCGTCGCCCGGTATCTTCTGGTCCTGCATCCCGAAATCGACGCAGTCGTGCTCGACGTAGGTATAGAGTTCCTCGAAGCTGCCTTCGTCCAGCAGCACATCCAGCCGTTCGCGCGCGGTCAGCTTGCCCTTGGCGTGCTGGGCGTCGATGCGCTTCTGGCCTCCGCCCATGCGGGCGGCTTCACGGCGGCGTTCCATTTCGGCGATATTGGCGGACATTTGAAGCCTGAAAAACTGGTGGCAGGCTCAACTGACTGGGGTAGCTCATAAGATCAGTCCAATGTTAATTTGCAAAATTGCAAAACCAAATTTTGCAAAGTAGGGCCCCCCTATGACCCGCAGACCAAGAATTTTCGCTGGCACGCAGCTTCGTGCCTTGAGGGACAGATGGAAGTTGCAGCAGACCGAGCTGGCAAACCTTTTGTCGATCAGTTCTTCATACCTGAGCCAGCTCGAGCATGACGATCGCCCCCTGACTTCTAGGCTTGCAGAGAAGCTGGCGACCCTATTCCCGATCGACTGGCAAGAGTTTAAGCTTGATGAAACTGAACATGTCGCAGATGCGCTGCGCGAAGCATTAGGAGACCCTATTTTCGCAAACAGCATGGAGCCCACTTCTCTGACGAAGCTCGCCGAACAACAGCCAGAGTTCGCGCGCCGTTTTGTGGAGATGCATGAAATCTATCGGCGAACGAGCCAACGCCTTGAGATTGTCGATGAGGCAATCGCCGCCGATGGACAGGCTGGCTCGAGATTGCCTTGGGAAGAGGTGCGTGACTGGTTCCACCTTTCCAACAACTACGTAGATAACCTGGATAGATCGGCGGAGGACCTAGCGAATTCGATGTTCTACGAATTCGGCCACGTCAGCGGCGCATCAATGCGCAAACATCTTTTGGAAATGCACAGCGTGCGCGTGATCCTGGAGCAAACAGAAACGCTGCGCCACTTCGACCCAAGAACACGAACATTGACTATCAATGCAGGCCAGCCTCCATCAGGAATACGTTTCCAGCTCGCCTATTACATCGTCACAAGCTCGCTGAGCAAAGACATTGAACAGATCGCAAGCTCTGCAAGTCTGCGGACAGGGATAGCGCGAGAATTGTTGAGGGTTGGTCTGTCGAACTATGCCGCTGGCGCAATCCTAATGCCGTACGAGAAATTTCGGATGGCTGCGCGAGAGCATCGGCACGACGTTGATCGCTTGAGCCTTATTTTCAGGACAAGCTTCGAACAAACCTGTCACCGACTATCCACCCTCCAGCGACAGGGGGCACGAGGAATTCCTGTGTTTTTTTGCCGTGTCGATATGGCCGGAAACATAACGAAGAGGCACAGCGCGACACGCCTGCAATTCGCCCGATATGGTGGTAGCTGCCCTCTCTGGATAGTTCATGAAGCAGTTGCAATTCCCGATCGAGTCCTTGTCCAACTTGCAGAAACACCCGATGGCGTGAGGTATGTCTCCATGGCCAAGGGTCTCGTCAAGACAACAGGGCGGTTTGACCGGAATCCCAGGCGGTATGCTGTGGCGCTGGGATGCGAGGAAGATCATTCGAATGAATTTATATATGCAGATTCACTCGACTTATCAGGTCGCGGAACTGCGACACCGATAGGTGCCTCCTGTCGTATTTGCCCCCGCCCCGACTGCGACCAGCGCTCCTATCCCCCAAGCGATCAAACGCTCACTATCAATCATTTTAAACGCAATATCGTTCCTTACGACCTGACAGCCAAATCTTCACTCTGCCGCAAATGATCTTCTTTGAGCGATCAATTTTTTTCTATCTTTTCTCTTATGTTGGGTTCTGCTTTAGCGTGATTAGGCTTCCAGCGCATTCCCGATGAGGAAGCGGCGGTGGCCTACTTCTAATGGAACCGCTGGGGCGACGAATCGTATTGCGAGCACTGGGGCAGCATGAACGTTGCCACGGTCAAGAACCAAAAGCCGACGCCCTACCGCTGCCGCAATTGCCGCAAGCATTTCAGCGTTCGCACTCGCATGACTGCGCATGGGGAAGACGACGCATGAGATACCCTGCAAGCGAGAAGCTGGAGATCATCAGGCTGGTCGAGCGATCTCATCTGCCAGCGAAGAAGACCTTAGACATGCTGGGCGTTGCACGCCCCACCTTCCACCGCTGGTACGACCTCTATCAGCGCTTCGGCGAAGCTGCGCTGGAGGATAGGAAGCCAGGGCCACAGCGCGCATGGAACCGCGTGCCTGAGACCATCCAACAGAATATCGTTGATATGGCGCTGGAGCACAGCGAGCTTAGCCCAAGAGGGCTGGCCGTGCGCTTACCGATGAGCGGCGCTACTTCGTCTCTGAGGCCACGGTCTACCGCCTGCTGAAGGCGCATGATCTGATCACCAGTCCGGCCTATACCGTGATCAAGGCTGCCGATCAGTTCCATACGCAGACCACCCGGCCGAACGAGATGTGGCAGACGGACTTCACTTACTTCAAGATCATCGGTTGGGGCTGGATGTATCTATCGACGGTGCTTGATGATTACTCACGCTATATTATCGCGTGGAAGCTGTGCACGACGATGAAGGCCGAGGACGTCACCGAAACGCTCGATATGGCTCTCACCGCCTCAGGTTGCGAGCATGCTCACGTCAAGCACAGGCCAAGACTGCTATCGGACAATGGCCCAAGCTATATCGCTGAAGAGCTGGTCGATTATCTTGGCAAGACCGGCATGGATCATGTGCGCGGCGCACCCTTCCATCCCCAGACCCGGGCAAGATCGAACGCTGGCACCAGACCCTGAAGAACCGCGTCCTGTTGGAAAACTACTTCCTACCCGGCGATCTTGAGAACCAGATCAAGGCGTTCGTCGAGCATTACAACCACCAGCGCTACCACGAGAGTCTCGACAACGTCACGACTGCCGATACCTACTTCGGCAGGGCCACAGCCATCATCCAACGACGAGAAAGGATCAAACGACAAACACTTGAACGTCGGCGCCTGCTTCACCGCAAACTCGCCGCAAAAAATTACCATCAGACGAAATCCGCACTCGCAATCCTACGCCGCGAGTTGTGACTAATGTTCTGACGACGGACAATTTTTACTGATGCCCGTCCGCTTCGATCGACAGCGGCTTAGGAGCTAACACAATATCAAGGGCCTCACAAATATTTGTCTTTCCACGCATAAGTTTAAGGATGCTTTTGGCACTTGCAACATGACTTGCCGCACGAGTGGGCCGAGGCTCGTGTGGGCCAATGACAATGTTCACAGAAAACCCACGCCAGTGGACCGTGGGGCTAATCACACAGATCATGTTGCCTGGTTACCGGTTACCATGCGCGGTCCAACGAGATGCCCTCAACTCAGTATCAAGCACCTTCAATAACTCACAAATACGGCGCAGGAACTTCGCGATATTCTATCGAGCGGGAGGACCTGAGAATATTAACTACTCGCTTGTAAACCGCTATCAGTTTCGCGTCGGGCGCGGCCTCGCCAACTTCAACAACACAACCGTGTGTCTCGATTCGCCTCCTTCTGCGCCGGGAACGCCGAAGACTGGGCATTCTAACAAGCTGTATGGCTAGCAAGGGTTTTCAACTTCCACCGGATAGTTGTTCCGACGCTCTCCTTTCCTCTAATCACTTCTCTAGCAATCAGTCTTGCAAAGCAATTGCCGGCCTTTTATCGAATAGCGTGAGGATCTGATTGACGGCACGCGTTGGCGCATCCTTGCGACAAACCAGAACCGTCTCGAGACATTCGGAATAGTCCCCCAGTGGACGAAAGACTACACCTTTCAGCCCAAGATTGCAAAGCGACTCCGGTGCGAGCACGAGGCCGACGCCGGCGGCAGCAAGGCAGGCTGCGCTTACGAAGTCTTCGGTACTTAAAATTTCCGGCATCACGATCCCACCTGCCTTCGCCAGGCGACGAACGGAATCATTCAGCCCGACCTGTTCGCGAAATTGCGGCACAATGAAGCGCTCGCCGGACAACTCCCTCGATATGATCTCGTCTGCCTCAACAAGACGATGGGTCGACGACATGCACACCATCAGCGCCTCGGAACAGATGACCGTTGCAGTGCCGCCCGGTAGATAGGAGGGGCGCGGCCTGACCAGCGCCATGTCAAGGCTGCCAGCTTCCAGCGCGGCAAGCTGCTCAGGCGTTTCCATCAGGCGTGGCAAAACTGTCAGTTCAGGCAGTGCCGCTCGTAAGCGCGACAGGATCCTAACCAACGAGCCATTCATCGCGGCTGAGAAGACAAAGCCAATGCTAAGCGGACCACTGCTGTCGCGAGCGAGATTACGGCCCGATCGCTCAGCCCGATCCAACTGACGGAGCGTCTCTCTAGCTTCTTCCAAGAAAAGTTGTCCAACGTTGGTGGCATGGATGTTGACCTTCGCACTGCGATCAATCAATTCAACGCCGAGTTGGTCTTCGAGCCGCCGCAGACGTTTGCTCACGACTGACTGAGCAATACCCAGCACGTCAGCGGCGCGTGAGAAACTGCGCGTTTCCGAAATTGCCACGAAAGCAGCAAGACACTTTCCGTCAATCACAGGTCATTCCAATTCGCGATCACATTCGGTATTTATTGTCATTGTGCGAATGAGACAACCCGGCCATTTTGCTTAGGTAAAGGAGATTAAGCATGGCGGACATGGCAAAATTCGATTGGGAAGACCCCTTTAGGTTCGATGAGCTTCTTACCGAGGAGGAGCGGATGGTGCGCGATTCTGCGCACGGCTTTTCTCAAGGCGAGTTGCAGCCGCGCGTGATCGAGGCTTTCCGCGAGGAGAAGGACGCGCCGGAGTTGTTCGCGATGATGGGCGAGGCGGGCATGTTGGGCGTGACCTTGCCGGAGGAGTATGGTGGTGCGGGCGCTAGCTATGTCGCCTATGGGCTTGTGGCCCGCGAGATCGAACGTGTCGATTCGGGCTACCGATCGATGGCCTCGGTCCAATCCAGCCTCGTCATGTATCCGATATACGCCTATGGCTCGGAGGAGCAGAAGCGCAAATATCTGCCCGGCCTCGCGTCGGGCCAGCTGATCGGCTGCTTCGGCCTGACCGAGCCCGATGCCGGTTCCGACCCCAGCGGGATGCGCACCGTCGCCAAGCCGGATGGCGATGGATTTGTCCTTAGCGGCACCAAGACTTGGATCAGCAATGCGCCATTCTCCGACGTCCTTGTTATCTGGGCCAAATCGGAGGCGCATGGCGGTGCAATCCGGGGCTTCCTCCTCGAGAAAGGCATGGCAGGTCTTCAAACGCCCAAGATTGAAGGCAAGATCAGTCTACGCGCGTCAACCACCGGGATGATTCTGATGGACGGAGTGCGAGTCGCAGCCGATGGTTTGCTTCCCTTTACCGAAGGGTTGAATGGGCCGTTCGGATGCCTCAACCGAGCACGTTATGGCATTTCATGGGGGGCGATGGGAGCAGCGGAGTTCTGCTTCCATGCTGCGCGCCAATATGGCCTCGACCGCAAGCAATTCGGCAGACCGCTTGCTGCAACCCAGCTCTATCAGAAGAAGCTGGCGGATATGATGTGCGACATCGGCTTCGGCCTGCAAGCAAGCCTGCGCGTAGGTCGCTTGATGGAAGAAGGTCGGTTTGCGCCCGAGATGTCCTCCATGGTCAAACGCAACAATGTCGGAAAGGCGCTCAATATCGCGCGTCAGTCCCGGGATATGCTTGGCGGCAACGGTATCTCCGAAGAATATCAAGTCATCCGCCACATGGTGAACTTAGAGAGCGTCAACACTTATGAAGGCGCCCACGATATCCACGCATTGATTTTGGGTCGCGCGATCACCGATATCGCTGCGTTCTGATAGGTGCTTGGCTCACTCGCGAAAAGATATCAGAGTGGCGCGAATCCTGGTTGGCCTTTGTCTGGGCGGTGAAGGTGAAGGCCCATCTTGGCGCGGAGGTGACGTGACCCCCTGATTTCCCTCCAAGTTGGATTAGAGTCCGGCCCTGATAGAAGGACGGTCGACAAGC
>NZ_BAABHV010000022.1:0-239949 GCF_039542285.1 Erythrobacter westpacificensis | reverse complement strand
GGGCGCTACGCGCCCTTGTCTCCATCAAGGCGAGCGCTGCCTTCAAGAGGCAGCTTCCCAATGTGCTATGGGCATGAGTTCCAGGCGAAGTTCCATTGGCATGTCGAGGACCTCGGGATCCGCCACGCCTACATCAAACCAAGCTCGCCTCAGCTGAATGGCAAGGTCGAAAGATCGCATCGCTCAGACAGTCAGGAGTTTTATCAGCTGCTCACCTACAAGGGTGATGTCGATCTCGAAGAACGCCTCGACGAATGGGAGCGCTTCTACAACTTCCACAGAACGCATGGCGCCTTCAACGGCAAAACGCCTCACGAAGCTCTACGCGAGAAGCTATAGTACAAGTCCAACCGTGTCTCGCCAGTCACCCGATGTTACAACGAGGGATTGACCCGCAATCAATTTGCGAAGCTGAATTCGTTCAGGAGTATTACATGCAGTGGCCGACCATCGCTGCCTATCCGACCGGGCTCAGGAAGATCGGCAGACTTCATCTGGAATGCAACGCCGGGATCGAGATTTCGGATGGAGTTACAGAGATCGGCGAAATCGATGTCTCCGATCATCCTGTCGTGAAATTGCCCGCCAGCTTACGAACGGTCGGAACCTTGGATGCCTCCTACGACGGATACGTCGAACTTCCGGAAGGCGTCGAAACGGTCGAAAGCATAAGGCTCTATCTCGACTCGGTTGTGCACCTTCCAAACTCGATCCGCAGGGTCGGTAGCATCAACACAGAGGTGGAATCGCACATCGACGATGTAGGCGTAGACGACGAAGATGAATTTTGGGAAGGGGTTGAGCAACAGGAGACCGAGGGTGTGAAGGATTACCCGTTCTATGACTCCTTCGTCTCCTACAACGGTCGCTGCCTCATCAAGGCGAGGCAAGAGCTTACCTTCGATTGAATTCAGGCCTGTTGAGGCTCACCGAGCCTGCCTGATATCCACTCTTCGACCTCGTCTTCGGCCCAAGCGACCGAGTACCCCCCCAGCTGCACCGGTTTCGGAAACTTACCCTCGCTCATCCAGCGATAGATCGTCGAACGGCCTAGGCCGACACGGTGTTGCACTTCCGGCAGGCGAATGAGCCGCGTCACCCGGCGGGTCTCGGTCGCTCCTTTGTCTACCTCCTCACCCACGATGGTCTCCCTCGGACCCGGTAAAGATGTCGCCAAGCAAGGCGTCCTTGCGTTCGAGCTCATCGATATGGTCGGAGAGCAGGCGGGCGACACGATGTGCCGTGCCCTTGGCCCAGCGCGGCTTCACAGCGTGAACCTGGTTGCCGAGGACACGCTCGAGCGCCGAAGGCAGTTCGCCGGAAAAGTCCTCGAAGAATTGCGCGAGGTCCGATTGCAGCCATTCGATCGCGTGATCGCCGCTGCTGACGAGGAACAAAAGCAGGTGTGCGTGCGGCGCGACGCCGCTCGCGGCAAGAATACGCAAGGCTTCACCGAGGCTGGCCGAGCGTTCGCCGGCAAGGACGCGGCGCAGGGCATCCTTATGGATCTGCGCATCGCGCGCGATGTCGCAGCGGGCACGACCGCTGGCTTCGACGGCCGCCAAAAGCAGCCGGGCGAGGTCGGCGCGAACCTGTTGTTCGGCAAAGAGAGCCATGTTGGTCATCGACGAATCCTTATCTCTAGAAGTTATCGACTCCCCGGCTAACCTCAAAGGAAGACTGTAGGAAAACGAAAAGAACAATAAGAGAACATAGAGGAAAGAGCGAATCGGCTTCCTTCCATGATTCGCGCGAATTTCGGCCGCGTTCGCGCGTATCGCGGCTCTCTTCGCTCAGAAGCTGGCACAGTCAGCGCTGCTGCGCGATCAGCCCGCGCGAATCCCGTCCATCGCACCTTCCGATGTCGCTTTTTGCTTGGTCGACGGCCCCAATTTCCAGTTCCCGATTTCCTACAGCCCGGCTCCGGGGAGAGGAAAGAACATACAGCGAACGCATCGCTGCTGATGTTCAATCCCTCGGAGTTTTCATCCATGACCACCAAGACTGCCCTTTCGGTCCAGCAGCGCACGCCCAACCGGGCTCGTGGCCGCGACTACATTCTTCCCGCCTGCGTGGCGCTGGCCTGCGCAGGTGCCGCCTTTGCCGGTGCCGACACCACCTTCGACCCCGCGCTGACCAAGTTCACCGACTTTCTCGAAGGCTCGGGCGGCAAGATCATCACCGTACTCAGCCTCGCGGGCGGTCTGATCGGTCTCGCCTCCGGGCGCTTTTCGCTCGGCCAGGTCGCAGTCCCGGTCGGCGTCGGGATCGGTGTCGGCACCGGCGTGCCGATCGTCACCTCGGTCGTGACCGCGGTCATCTGATCAGCGGATCCGGTCACGACAGGAGGGCAGCATGGCCGACAGGTACCTCGTTCCACGGCGGCTCGACGACCCGGAGCTCATCGGCTTCTGGACCATCGACGAGTTTGCAGGGATTCTCCTTCCCTTCGCCTGGGGCATTCTCTCGCAGCATATCTTCATCGGTATCGGCCTGGCCGCCGGGGCCTGGCTTGCCTTGCGGAAGGCAAAGGCACGCGGCGCCGGTTCGGCACTGGTGCATGCTGCGTACTGGTGCCTGCCCGGGAGCTTTCTCGGGCTGAAAGCCACGCCGCCCTCCCACTGCCGCCTGTTGGCGGGCTGAGGGAGGCGACCCATGCGAGCAGAATTCGCGCACGAACAGGCGCAGACCTATCTGCGGCAACGCAACCGCTTTGCCGTGCTGGCAGGTGTCCTGGGCCTGACCACGCTGATCAGCCTCGGCGCCGCGGTGACCCGCGACGAGCAGGTTGTGCTGGTGCCGATTACCGCCGAGCGGATCACCGTCTCGAGCGGCGGGATCGACGCGCCCTATCTCGAACTCGTCACCCGCGACACGGCACTGATGCTCCTCAACCGGGCCCCCGAAAGCCTCGACTACTGGATGGCGAACATCCTGATGCTCGCCGATCCCGCCGCGCACGGCCGCCTCAAGGCCGAGCTCGTCAGAATCGTCGAGGAACAGCGCGGCTCGGACATCAGCCAGGCCTTCGTGATCGCGGAAATGCATGTCGATCCCAAGGCCCTGACCTCGACCGTAACCGGCACGCTCAAGACCTTCGTCGGCACGCAGGTGATCGCGAGCCAGCGCCGCTCCTTCCGTTTCCGCTGGTCGAAGCGTGGCCTCAGCCTCGCGCTCGCCGGCTTCGAGCAACTTCCCACCGACAAGGAGGAACCCGGCCAATGAGCCTTATCCCATCTCCCCTCGCTGCTGCGCTTGCCGGAACCGGCCTTGCCTGTTTCGCGATCGGCGCGACAAGGCGCCCCGACCCCGGGCTCAAGCTGACCGGCCTCGCCGCACTCGCCTTCGCGCTCGCCCCGGTCCCGGCGCATGCCGACCAGTTCATCGAAGCGGCCGACAACGCGACCATCGACTGCGATCTCGCTCGCGGCGAACTCACCCGGATCGCGCTCATCGATGATGGCTTTGCCAATGTCTCGAAGATCGCGAACGGCTTTCCCTACAACGACTTCCAGGTGACGCACGAGCCGGTGCGCGGAGACATCTATATCTCCGTGCCCCCGCAATTTGCCGCTGCCCGGGTCAGCTTCTTTGCGACCAGCAAGGCGGGCTACGTCTACAAGTTCGCCTGCCGTCTTGGCGGCGAGGAAGCGACCCAGCTTTTCATCACCAATCCCGCGCTCGCTAAAGCCGCGGCTACCGAGTGGGAGACCGAGACCGGGCCTGAGGACGCCGCGATCCGCCTGATCGAGGCGATGGCGAGCGATGCCGTCCTGCCCGGGTTCACCGCCCGCGCCGAACTGTCCGCGCCGCGCCGTACCGGCGGGATCGAGGTCCAGCTGGTCGCCGAATACCAGGGCGATGAACTGACCGGACAGCGCTTCCTCGTGCGCAACCTCGGCCAGGAAAGTCTTGCGCTTGGCTCCGAGCGCGAAGGTCCCGCAGGCACGCTCGCCTTCGCCTACGGCCGCGATGCACTCGCTCCCGGTGAAGCGACCAGTGCCTTCCTTGTCTTTGCCAAGGGAGGGCTCGACTGATGGCCGAGGCAACACAGAAGGACGCCGAAAAAAGGCCTCTGCCGGGCTCACCGGAAGCTCGAGAAAGCGGACGACGCAACCTCAATTCGCAGATCGCGCAGCGCCAGAAGATGCTGCTCGCCGGGATCGGGGCCATCGCGCTCATCGGCGGCGGGATGTTCATCTTCGGCGGCGATGGCGACGAGGGCGGCAGTGATGCCAATGGTGCGGCGACGATCGACACCGGCGGCCTCGTCAATCGCAACCTCTCACAGCGCGAGTTCGTCGCGAGCTACGGCAACCGGCTCGATGCACAGGGACGCGCGATCAAGGATCTGCAGCAATCGCAGCTACCGCGACCCGAGATCGAACAGGAGCTCGAAGCGCTGCGCAGCGAGAACGCGCAGATGCGCTCCGACGGCCAGGCGGCGATCGACGCGATCTCGACCGAGAATGCCAATCTGCGTTCACAGCTCCGCGAAGCCGCGAAGGTGCCTGCAACCGCGCCGCCGCTGCCACCACCACCGGCCTATGGTCCCGGCGTGGGAACGGGTGGGGCTGTCCAGCCACCGCAAGAAGCGCCGGAAGCGCAGGGCGGACAGCTCAGCCTGATGAGTTTCAGCGCTGAGCCGGGCAAGGATGGCAAACCGCGCGCGGCCGAGACTGCGCCTGCGCTACTGCTCGAAGCGAGCCGCGATTACCTTCCGCCCAACAGCTACGCACCGGCAACGGTCATCGTCGGGGTCGATGCCTCGACCGGCGTTGCCAGCCAGAGCGATCCACTTCCCGTGGTGCTCCGGATCACCGGTCCGGCCCGCTCGGTCACCAGCCTCGCATTTCAGTTCGTCGGCGAGTACCGGCGGCCGGTCATTGAGCGCGCGCATGGCGCGGTCGATCACCACGAGTTCCTGTTCGGCCTTGGCAACCTCGTCCTCGTCGCTGTCTTCGTCTTCGAGCACGGCGGCCACTCGGTCGTAGTCGGCCTCAAGTTCGCCGAGCTCCCGCGCTTCCTGTTCGGTCATCGGCGCAGGCTCGCAGGGCAAGCGATTGAGGCCGTCGACAAGGTCATGGCTGACATAGGTGCCAAGCGTCGGCCGAACCCAGGCAAGGCCATATTCGAGGGCGGCCTTTTCTGCGGCTTCTTCCATGGCCTTGTGCGCGAGGTCTTCGAGCAGCGCGACATCGATCCAGCTCTCGCTGGCATCATCGTCGAACAGTTCGCGCTCGATCCGGCCGCCTGCGGCGAGATAGGCATCGCGTCCGACCAGAACAGCTCGCGGATCGGAGCCGCGCACCGTGGCATCGAGCACCATGCGGCGGATCGTGTCGGGCGTGATCTGGTACCAGGCGTCCTGCAGTTCGGCATAGACATGCGCCTGGCGCTCGACATCTGAGATCGCGCCGTAGGCCTTGGCCATGTCGAGCGTGATCGTGCCTTCGGCGAGCGCTTCGAAGACGCAGGGCGCGAGACTTGCCAGGCGCAGACGTCCTTCGACGAAACGGACGGTGAGGCCGAAGCGGCGCGCCACGTCTTCGGTGGTAGCCCCTGCCTCGATGATGGAAGCGAAGGCCTGCGCCTCGTCAGCCGGATTCATCGCGAGACGCTGGAAGTTCTCGGCAAGGCTGGCTTCGCGCACCTCGCTTTCCTCGCCTTCGATGACGAGGCAGGTAACTTCATGGCTTTCGGACAAGGTGGCCTTTTGGCCGAGCGTCACACCGAGGGACGGCGTGCGGTCATCATGCGCGGGGCAACAAGCCATGCCCTTTGTGCCGGACCATTTGCCCCCTCGCGATTCGCAAATGCGACGGGCAGTCTCGACAAGCGACCGGTTGGGATGAGTTTGGACAGACAGGGACATGCGAGCTCCTCAGCATGCAAAGTGGCCCCCTCATCAGCGTTCCTCTCCTCTCCCGAAGGCAGGCATTCGCAGCTTTCCTACAGGCTTATGTTCTATTTATGTTCCATTACGATTCGAATCAATGGAGCACCACTCGAGATGACCTGCCTCAATCGTCAGACCGCGATAGCGGTCGCCTGTTTGGGAATGATCGCGACCTCCTCTCAGCAAGTCCGCGCCCAGGATTTCACCTTGTTCGAGCACGCGATCGTTCCACCGAAGACGGACCAGCAGCCGGCAAGGCAATATCTTCCTGCAATCTACCAAGCCGGGCCAGCAAACGTGTCCTACCGGGAGGGTCTGTATATGGCGGCAATAGCCGAGGCCGAGCGCCGGTACGGGCTTCCGACCAACCTGCTTCGGGCTCTCATCTGGGCTGAATCCCGCTTCAATCCGATGGCTGTGAGTCCAGCCGGTGCTGCCGGGCTGGCTCAGCTTATGCCGGCCACGGCGCGAGAACTGGGCGTCCGTAACCGTCATGACCCTCTTGCATCGATCGACGGTGGCGCCCGGTATCTTCGCGATATGTTGGACCGGTTCGACGCTGTCCACCTGGCCTTGGCTGCTTATAATGCGGGCCCAGGTGCCGTCTCCCGATCACGCGGCATTCCGAAGAATGGTGAAACGCCGCAATATGTCCGGTCTGTGTTGGGACGTTGGCAAGCAATTGGTACGTACAATTGACGAAACTGCCTGATTTCTGGCTATTGTCTGAGATCATGTGCCGGAATGAAGACGGACAACGCTAGTGAATGAGACGCCCGGTGAACCGTTCGACTTTCGCAAGGCGTTGAAGGCACAGAAGCGCCGGAAGCTGAGAAAGGAGATCGCGTTGGGTTTGGGAGCATTCGCGATCGTATTTGCTGGAGGGATGCTGGCACTCAACTGGCCAGTCCATGTTGCCAGCCTTGCTAACGACGATCAGCAGCCTCAGGCATTATTCCAGCAAGCGAGCACCCCACAATTCGACATCTGCGGATCCATCCGGCGCACATGCGTCGTGGATGGAGATACTTTCTGGCTCGATGGCGTGAAGATCCGCATTGCCGACATCGACACTCCCGAGATCAGCGAGCCACGTTGCGACTATGAATACCAACTCGGCATGCGCGCGACGCATCGCCTTGTCGAACTGCTCAATGGCGGACCCTTTGAACTCAGAACCATCGGTAGCAGAGATGAGGATCAGTACGGCCGTAAACTGCGGGTCGTAACGCGCGGCGGCCGCTCGCTCGGCGATCAGCTGGTCAGCGAAGGGCTGGCGCGGACCTGGACCGGGAGACGCGAACCATGGTGTTGAACCGCGACCAGGAATTGTGGGCCGTCGCGCTCTGGGTCGAAAAGAACCATGGCGAAGAGGGAACCGCGTATATCGCGCAGCAAATCCAGCGGCTATCCAACGAAGGGGACGAGGCAGGCATAGCAACTTGGAATACTGTTGCTGAGCGCTTCGATCAGCTTGGCTGCCAAAGCTCTACGAACTGAGGCTCGGCACAATGCGGAATTGGCTTCGAATCTGGGGCATCAGAATTGAGTTCGCCTTGTTGGCGTCTGTGTCCCTGGCGGGGCTGATCCTAAGCCTCCAATCCTGCATTGGGTGAGAAGAAATTCGTTCTCTCGATCAACCCTTCGCAAACTTGCCCTGGATGACCTTTCCTCCTGTCCGGAGCTCATCGAGGTAGTCGCTCCACCATTGAGCCATCCGCACACGCTCGTCCCAATGTTTGCCGCGATGGTAGATGCCACGCACAACATTGCTGTCGCCATGTGCCAGGGCACGCTCGATTGCATCCGGATTCCAAAGTCCCGACTCGTTCAGGAATGTTGATGCTGTCGCCCGGAGTCCGTGCGCGGTGACCTCTTCCTTCGAGTATCCCATGCGACGGAATGCGGCATTGAGCGTGTTTTCACTCATGGGACGCTTGGAGCTGCGCGCAGATGGGAAAACATATCCTTCGCGGCCGAGCATCTCGCCCAGATCAGAGAGATAGCCTCTAACCTGCTTGGAAAGCGGGACGGCATGCGCTCGGCGCGCTTTCATTTTACCGGCAGGGATCTTCCAGACCCCATCGACGAGGTCGATCTCGTGCCATTCGGCATGCCGGAGTTCGCCGGGGCGTACGAACACATGCGGCGCTATCTGCAAAGCTAACTTCGTCACCATGTAACCAGTGAAGTCGTCGATTGCGCGCAGTAGCCCGCCTAGCTCATTGGGCTCGAGGATTGCTGCATAATGCGTGGCTCTCGGCGTTACGAGAGCACCCTTCAGCATACTGGTCGGATCGGATTTGCAGCGGGTGGTAGCGACACCGTAGCGAAACACGCGGCCTGCGAACGACCGGCATTTCTTCGCAGTCTCGTGCTTACCGATGGCTTCCAGTCGTTTGAGAGGAGCCAGGACTTCGAACGGCTGGATCTCGTTGATGGGTCGGTTCCCGATGGCAGGCGCAAGCTTGTCGAGGAAATAATTGGCCTTGACGATCGTGCCATCGGCGCGGCCATTCTGGACCATCATCTGTTCAATATACTCACGTGCGACTGCCTCGAACGTCTGTGCAGAAAGGAACTCTGCACGGATTTTCCGCTTCCGCTTTTCAAAGGCCGGGTCACCCCCTGAAGCAACTGCTCGTCGTGCCTCGTAGGCCGCGTCTCGCGCTTGCTTGAGGCTGATTTCAGGATAGCTGCCGATGCAGAGCTTCTTTTGCGCACCGCCGATCCGGTATCGAAATCGCCAAAGCTTGCTGCCGGTCGGCGTGACCTCAACATATAGGCCGCGCTCATCGGTTACCTTGTACGGCTTATCCTTGGGCTTGAGTGCGCGGAGGCGAGTATCTGTCAGCGGCATGTGGGGGCCTTTTCATCTGGGCCTTTGCGAAACGGCCTCAAAAGGCCCACAAAAGTGTCTGGAACCCCCGAGAACAGGCGGGACGATCCGGAACGATCCAAGGGCCAAATCCCTAGGATTTCTGCGGGTTTTATAGATTATTTGGGAGAACGTGAGAAGAACAAATGGTGCCCAGAAGAGGACTCGAACCTCCACGCCCTTGCGAGCGCCGCCACCTGAAGACGGTGCGTCTACCAATTCCGCCATCTGGGCACCGGAGCGGTGATGCGCCTGTCGCTGTCACCGCAAGGTAGGAGCGGGCCGATAGCGACCCTCGCCAGCGGCTGTCAACCAATTTACCTGCCAACTAGGCAGAAAATCACACAGAACGTGCTTTGCTTACCAGTTTACGAGTGCTTGCCCTCCTGCAGACATGGCAGGGCGCGGATCTGATGCGGTTGGATGACCTGGATTCCAGCGCCCTGCCCTCCTGGCAAATTGCTTCAATCGCTTACCGACAGCGTGTGCAGCGACCGATTCGGCTCACCGTCCCACGGCGACATATTCGAACCCGTGGCGTTCGACGTCGGTGCGGCTGTAGAGGTTCCTGAGGTCCACCAGCAGGGGCGTCTTCAGCAGGTCCTTCATACGGTCGAGGTCCAGTGCGCGGAAGGCGTCCCACTCGGTCACGATCACGGCGGCATCGGCGCCCTCCATCGCCTCGTAGGGACCCTCGCAGTAGGTGACCTTGTCGATCACCTTCTTCGCCTGTTCCATGCCTTCGGGATCGTAGGCCTTCACATGGATCCCCCCATCCTGCAGCGCCTGCACCACGCTGATCGCGGGGCTGTCGCGCATGTCGTCGGTGTTCGCCTTGAATGTGAGGCCCAGGACCGCGACGGTCTTGCCGTGCTGATCGCCGCCGCCCAGCGCGTTGATGACCTTGCGCCCCATCGAACGCTTGCGTTGGTCGTTGCTCGCAACCACACTTTCGATGATCCGCAGCGGGCTCTCGTAATCCTGCCCGGTCTTGAGCAGCGCCAGCGTATCCTTGGGGAAGCACGAACCGCCGTAGCCCGGCCCCGGCATCAGGAAGCGATTGCCGATGCGGCTGTCGAGGCCAATGCCCTTGGCAACATCGCGCACGTCCGCGCCCACCTTCTCGCACAGGTCGGCGATCTCGTTGATGAAGCCGATCTTGGTGGCGAGGAAGGCGTTGGCGGCATACTTCGTCAGCTCCGCGCCGCGCCGGCTCATAACCACCAGCGGGCTCTCGTTGCGGGTGAGCGGGCGGTAGATCTCTGCCAGCACCCTCTCGGCGTGTTCGTCGTTCACGCCGATCACCACGCGGTCAGGCCGCTTGAAGTCGTCGATCGCCGCGCCCTCGCGCAGGAACTCGGGGTTGGAGGCGACAGAGAACTCCAAGTCGGGCGCGGTCTCGCGGATGATGCGCTCCACCTCGTCACCCGTGCCCACAGGCACAGTCGACTTGTCGACCACCACAACCCCTTCGGGCAGCAGCGGCGCCATCTCCTCTGCCGCGGCATAGACATAGGACAGGTCCGCATGGCCATCGCCGCGGCGGCTGGGCGTGCCCACGGCGATGAACACCGCGTCCGTCCCCGGCAGCGCCTCGGCCAGGTCCAGCGTGAACGCCAGCCGCCCGGCTTCCACGTTCTTCGCCACCAGTTCGTCCAGCCCGGGCTCGAAAATCGGGATCTCGCCCGCCAGAAGCGCGTCGATCTTGGACTGGTCCTTGTCGACGCAGACGACCTCGTGACCGAAATCCGCAAAACAGGCGCCGGAGACAAGGCCCACATAGCCGGTTCCGATCATCACGATACGCATTGGAATAATCCTTCAGATAGTGGCGCGGCCCCTTCGGGCTCGTCGCGCACTTTGATCAAGTTTGGCGAACGAGGTGCTAGCCACGTCCGCGATAGGAGGCGACACCCTGGTCGGGCAGCCACAGCCCTTCCGGAGGGGCCCCGCTTTGCCAGAACACGTCGATGGGGATGCCCCCGCGCGGATACCAGTAACCGCCGATACGCAACCAGCGCGGCTGCATTTCCTCGAACAGGCGCTGCCCGATACCCACGGTTACGTCCTCATGGAAGCCGTTGTGGTTGCGGAAAGAGCCCAGGAACAGCTTCAGGCTCTTGCTCTCCACAATCGTATCGCCGGGGGCATAGTCGATCACCAGGTGCGCGAAATCGGGCGCGCTGGTGACCGGGCATAACGAGGTGAATTCCGGCGCGGCGAACCGCACCAGGTAAAGCTGTCCCTTGCGCGGATTTGGCACGTAATCGAGAACCGCTTCCTCTGGGGAGGCGGGCAAGGCGCTTGTCTGCCCCAGGTATCTGGGTTCTGCTGGCTTGTCGGTATCGCTCATGGGCGCACCTGATGGCGCGGCTTGGCGCGCGGCGCAAGCGCCTGCGGCATTTACGAAGCCGATAGCAACGGTTACGCCCCATTTCATGGACACGCTTCAAACCACCCATTGGCTGGCGCAGCGGCTCGGGGATGACGATCTCGTGGTGCTCGACGCCTCGTCCCATCTGCCGGGAGCCGGGCGCGATGCGCAGGCGGAATATGCCGATGCGCATATTCCCGGCGCGCGCTTTCTGGACCTGAAGACGCTGGTAAATCCGGAAAGCGAGGTGCCTTCGGCCTACCCCACCCGATCGCAATTCGATGCGCGGATGCGGGAACTGGGCGTGCAAGGGGCGGATACGATCGTCCTTTACGACAACAGCGCGATGCGCACATCGGCGCGGGCGTGGTTCCTGTTCCGCCTCTACGGTGTGAAGACGGCGATACTGGATGGTGGCTTGCCGAAGTGGATTGCGGAAGGGCGACCGACAGAGACAGGAACCGTGCCAATCGAGAAAAGCGGCTTCACCTCGTCAGGCGGCGAAGGGGAAATCCGCACCAAGGCGGACATGCTCGGCAATTGCGACGCCGGCGGCGAACAGGTGGTCGATGCCCGCGACGCGGGGCGCTTTACCGGCGAAGTGCCCGACAGCGTGCACAACCTGCCCGGCGGCCACATCCCCGGCGCGCGCAATCTCTTCTTCGCAGACCTGCTGGCCGAAGACGGGACTTTCCTGCCGCCCGAACAACTCGCCGAGGGCTTCCACAAGGCCGGGCTCGATCCGGACAAGCCCCTGGTCGCCAGTTGCGGCGGCGGCGTAACGGCCTCGGTGGTGCTGCTTGCGCATTACCTGATCGGGCACGAGCACGGCGCACTGTACGATGGAAGCTGGAGCGAGTGGGGCGCAGACCCCGCCACGCCCAAGGAAACCGGCCCCGCGGCATGACAGACAAGCCCACCAAACCCGCCACCCGCGTTGTCGAAGCCGGGCGCAAGCGCGAGTGGACCAGCGTTCCCGGCGGCAAGGGCGCCGTGGTCAATCCGCCGGTCTGGCGGGCCAGCACGCATCTCTACGAAGACATCGCCGATCTTGCCGGGGGCCGCCCGAACGAGGACGGTCATTTCTATTACGGCCGGCGCGGCGGACCGACCCAATGGGCGCTGGCAGACGCGCTCACGTCGCTTGAGCCGGGCGCGGACGGCACAGAGCTGTTTCCCAGCGGGGTTGCGGCCATTGCCTGCACCTTGCTGGCCGTTCTGCGTCCCGGCGACGAACTGCTGGTAACCGACAATGCCTACGAGCCGACGCGCAACATCGCGCTCTCCATGCTCAGGCAATTCGGCATAACGGCGAGGCCCTTCGACCCCCTCGCTCCCGATGGCCTTGCCAATGCCATCACCGATGCAACCAAGGCGGTAATGCTGGAGAGTCCCGGCAGCCTGACCCTGGAAGTCTGCGATATTCCGGCGCTCGCGAGCCTCGCCCGCGAGCGCGGCATTCTCTCCATCATCGACAACACATGGGCGACGCCGCTGGGCTTCCCGGCCCTGACACACGGCTGCGATGTATCGGTGATGAGCCTTACCAAGCACGTGGGCGGCCATTCGGACGTGATGATGGGCAGCGCCAGTGCGGCGAAGCCAGTGATCAATCGCATCCGGCGCCAGGCCCAGTTCATGGGGCAGGTCGTCTCTCCCGACGATGCCTCCCTCGCGCTGCGCGGCCTGCGTTCTATGCAGGTCCGGCTCGAACGATCGACACAGACCGCGCTGGACGTGGCGCGGTGGCTGGACGAACGCCCCGAAGTGTCGGCCGTCCTGTGTCCGATGCTGCCGGGCGCACCGGGGCATGATCTGTGGCAGCGCGATTTTTCCGGCGGCTGCGGCCTTTTTAGCTTCGTTCTTTCCGATGGCCTCGATGTTGATGCCCGCGCACGGCTGATCGATGCGCTGGATCTGTTCGGCATCGGCTTCAGCTGGGGCGGTTTCGAGAGCCTTGCCATACCCTTCGATCCCGCGCCCGTTCATACGCTGCGCCCTTGGCCTCCGGGGATCGATACCGGCAGCGGACTTGGCGTGCGCCTCTCCATCGGGCTAGAAGACGCAGAAGACCTGATTGCCGATCTTGCTGGCGGCCTTGATGCGATGGGAGCGAAATGACCGGACCTGCAACCCTGCCGGATTCGGCCACGGCCGTTGAAAATGCGATATCGTCACGCTCGGGCGAAGCCGTGCCCCTGCGCGATCCGGAAACGGGCGAACCGCTGCTCGATCCCGAGACCGGAGAACCGCTGATGGGCATTCCCAATCCCGGTGAAGCAGTGCCGGTCCTTGACCCCGAAACCGGCGAGCCGATGTTGGACCCGGACACGGGCGAACCCCTGCTGGCCATTCCCGAGGCGGTGCCGACGCCCGAACCCACGCCGGAAGCCGTCACCGCGATCGGGACGACGGAAGAAGTGCGCGACGCGGTGAGCGAGCGCAGCGAAACCGTCGGCGGCATTCTCGACGGTCTCGACTCCGCGGCCCTGCAAATCGGATCGATCCGCTTTTCCATGCTGGACGCGCTGTTGGCGGTTCTGGTGATCCTGCTGGTAATCCTGCTCGCCTGGGGCGTCACGCGGCTGATCCGCTTTGCCCTGAAGCGCATCACCCGCCTGGACGGGTCGCAGCGCCTGCTGGCGGAGAAGATTTCCACCATCCTGGTCTGGGCCGTGGCGTTCCTGATCGGCATCGACATGCTCGGTATCGACCTTACCGCGCTCGCCGTGTTCTCCGGCGCTTTCGGCCTGGCTATCGGTTTCGGCCTGCAGAAAACCTTCGGTAACCTGATCGCCGGCATCATCCTGCTGATGGACAAGTCGATCAAGCCCGGGGACGTGATCTCGGTCGCGGACACCGCGGGGAACGAGGGGTTCGGCCAGATCCGCAAGATCGGTATTCGGGCGATCTCCGTCGTAACGCGGGACCAGACTGAATACCTGATCCCGAACGAGAACCTGATGATCAACCAGGTGGTCAACTGGTCCTACAGTTCGCGTGAAGTGCGGGTGAAAGCCGCTGTGGGGGTATCCTACAGCAGCGACATCGACCTGGTGATGGAGCTGCTCTACAAGGCTGTCGAGGAAACACCTCGTATCCTCAAGACACCGAAGCCACGGGTGAACATCATGGCTTTCGGCAACAGTTCGGTGGATTTCGAAGTGCGCTTCTGGATCACCGATCCCGAAGGCGGCCTAGCGAACATCCGTTCGGACGTTTACCAGCGAATCTGGCAGCTTTTCCATGAAAACGACGTGGAAATTCCGTTTCCCCAGCGCGATCTTAACTTGCGCGGCAACGAGGAATTCAATCAGCTCGTGGCAGCGATCGGCCAGCGCCTCGAAAACAATTCCACGAAAAGCTGACCTGAGCCGACGAGGCTGTTTCAAGCCCCTGACACACCGTGGTAATGCCCACGCCAGAACAAAGGGCCATGACACAGACACTGGGTATCATTACCGCCTTCGGGGCCGTTGCAGTGCTGGCTTGGCTGGCCGTGCTCTTATACCCTCGCCTGATACCCTCTGCCGCGCCCCTTGCCGGGGAAAATCGCGTGCGCCCCGCTATCCTGTTCATCGTCGCGGCAGCCCTGGCCTTTGGCATCGCCATGACGGTCGGCGCGGGCGGGCCGCTTGCCGGTGACGATCCGATCTCGCTGACCCTGGCGCAGGTCGCCATCTATACGCCTTTCATCGCCCTGGCCGGATTTTTGCACACGCGCGCCGCCCTGCTCGTCCCGCAACGCAACACGCTGCGGTCCGTCGCCATCGGGATCGGCATTACCGTTCTCGCGCTTGCCGCGTATTACTCATCCACCGATGGATGGAAGCACGTGCCACTGCTGGGCGACGCTCTGCTGAGCGGGAATGCGGCGGCGATTGCCTTGCGTTCCACCCTGCGCTGCCTCGTTGTCGGCATGTTCCTCGCGGTTTTCTCGGCCGCATGGTCCATGCGCGCAGTCCTCTTGATCGGGGCCGTGGCCATCGCGCTTACGCAGGTTCCCTCGCTTCTGGCAGAAGGTTTCTCCGCCGCCTGGCTCGGTGTACTTATTGCTCATGTCGCGCTGGTTACGGGCCTGCTCTCGGCCATTCTCGCTACCCGCAACATCGTGTGGTTCTGGCCGGTCCTGGCAGGCTTGAACCTGCTGTTGTTCTCCCTTCCCTAAAGCTGACCTACAGCCCTGCCAAACCTTTCTCACTGGCAGTCTGGCAGCAGCGGGCGCAGTTAGGCCCGCATGGAAAAAGGGAAAATCTTTCTCGTCGGCGCAGGCCCGGGCGACCCGGAACTTCTGACGCTGCGCGCCGCGCGCCTGATCGAGAATGCCTCGCTGATCGTCCACGACGGGCTGGTGGACCGCGCCATCCTTGCCATGGCCCACGCCGACGCGCGGCTGGTTTCCGTCGCCAAGCAGCGATCGAAACACACACTCCCGCAGGAAGAGATCAACGCGCTGCTGGTGCGCGAGGCGCTGGCCGGACGCGATGTGGTGCGCCTGAAAGGCGGCGATCCCTTCGTGTTCGGGCGCGGCGGAGAGGAAATGGAAGCCGCACAGGCGGCGGGCGTTGTCGTCGAGGTCGTGCCCGGCATTTCCGCCGCGAACGGCGCGGCAGCGGCCAGCGGCATCGCCCTCACCCACCGAGAGGATGCGAGCATCGTCAGTTTCGTCGCCGGCCAGTGCAAGGGGCTTTCCGAGCAGGACTGGGCCGGACTTGCCGGCAAGGGCCGCACGCTGGTGATTTACATGGGCGTAAAAACCGCGCCGCAGATTGCCGAGAAGCTGATGGAGGACGGCCTCGCGCCCGACATGCCCGTCGCCGTGATCGAAAAGGCCTGCCGTGCCGACATGCGCGTGCTGCGTGGGCCGCTGGCAGGATTGCCCGACCTCGTGACGCGAGAAGCCGTGCAGAGTCCTGCCCTCATCGTGATCGGCCATGTCACCGCGCGCGCCGATGCCGCGCTTGTTCAATTCGCAGAGGAAGCTGCATCGTGAAAATCCTGACAGGAAACGACCTGAAAACCGGCGCTGTCGTGTGGTGGGATGGCCAGGGATGGTCGATCCACATTACCGAGGCCGTCGACGCGGGCGAGAATGCCGAGAGCATCATCGCCACTGAAAGCGCCGCGCGCCGCGTGAACGCCGCCTACGCCATCGATGCCGAGCAGACCGAAGACGGTCCGCGCCCGGCGCATATCAAGGACCGGGTGCGCGCACTCGGCCCGACCGTTCGCCCCGATCTCGCCGTGCCAGCGGTAGAGCGCGTGGGCTGGGACTGGGTGATCTGACATGTACCAGTATGACAAGTACGACCAGGCGATGGTCGATGCCCGAGTGGAAGAATTCCGCGATCAGGCCCGTCGCCGCCTCGAAGGCAAGCTGACCGAAGACCAGTTCAAGCCGCTGCGGCTGCAGAACGGTCTCTACCTGCAATTGCACGCCTACATGCTGCGCGTCGCCGTGCCCTATGGCACGCTGAACAGCCGGCAGATGCATGCGCTGGCCGACATCGCGGACAAGTATGACCGCGGCTATGGCCACTTCACCACCCGGCAGAACATCCAGTACAACTGGATCAAGCTGGAAGACGCGGCCGATATCCTGGCCGATCTCGCCAAGGTGGAAATGCACGCCATCCAGACGAGCGGCAATTGCATCCGCAACATCAGTTCCGACCAGTACGCCGGTGCTGCCGCAGACGAGGTGGTGGACCCGCGCCCCTACGCCGAACTGCTGCGCCAGTGGTCCAGCTTCCACCCCGAATTCGCTGCCCTTCCCCGCAAGTTCAAGATCTGCGTGATCGCGTCCGAAAAGGACCGTGCGGCCATGCGCCTGCACGATATCGGCATCAATATCGTCAAGAATGACAAGGGTACGCTGGGCGCTGCGTTCTACGTCGGTGGCGGCATGGGCCGCACGCCGATGATCGCGCCATGCATCCGCGACTTCGTGCCGCTGGAGCAGATGGTGACCTATTCGGAGGCGTGCCTGCGCGTCTACAACCGCCACGGTCGCCGCGACAACAAGTACAAGGCGCGCATCAAGATCCTCGTCCACGAAATGGGCGCCGAGGAATATGCCCGCCAGGTGGAAGATGAATTCGTCCACCTGCTGGAACAGGGCATCGAACCGCCGTTCGCAGAACTCGAACGCATCCGCAGCTTCTTCCAGCCGCCCGAATTCGCCGTTGGCCTGCCGGAAAAGGCGGACCGTTCGGACCCCGATTTCGCCCTCTGGATCGATCGCAACTGTTCGCCCCACAAGGTGCCGGGCTATGTCTCCGCCGCGATCAGCCTGAAGCCAGTGGGCGGCATTCCCGGCGATGCCACGGCAGAGCAGATGCACCTGATGGCGGAGCTGGCGAAGGAATACAGCTTCGACGAGTGCCGCGTGACGCACGCACAGAACATCATCCTGCCGCATGTCGAGATCGGGCGCCTGCACGAACTCTGGCAGAAGCTGGACGAGGCGGGCCTCGGCACCGCCAATCTCGACCAGGTGGGCGACATCATCGCCTGCCCCGGCCTCGACTATTGCAGCCTGGCCAACGCTCGCTCCATCCCCGTCTCGCAGAAGATTTCCGAACGCTTCGCGCAGAACGGCAAGGGCGAACTGCTGGGCGAGCTGAAGCTGAAGATCTCGGGCTGCATCAACGCTTGCGGACACCACCACGCAGGCCACATCGGCATCCTCGGCGTCGACCGGAAGGGCACCGAGAATTACCAGTTGCTGCTTGGCGGTAGCGAGGCGGAGGACGTCTCTCTCGCCAAGATCACCGGCCCCGGCTTCAACGAGGCGGGCATTGTCGACGCCGTGGAAACCGTGGCCGATCTCTACCTCGAGAAGCGGCAGGACGGGGAACGCTTCCTCGATACCTATCGCCGCCTCGGCATGGATGCATTCAAGGAGGCGCTTTATGGCTGATGTAGACCTCGGAACGGGCCGCGACGACGTGCAACTGCGTTTCCGCGAGGACGAGCAGGCCGATATCGCTGCCGTGACGGTGGATTCGTTCCTCGATCAGTCCGATGCCGATGCCGTACGCATCGAGCCGGGCGACGACGCGCGCGACCTCTTGCCGCACCTCTCTCGCCTACGCCTGGTGGAAGTGAACTTCCCCAGCCACACGGATGGCCGCGGCTGTTCCGCCGCGCGCCTGCTTCGCGAACACGGCTATACCGGCGAACTGCGCGCCGTGGGTGACGTGCTGGTGGACCAGCTGCGCTACCTGCGCCGCTGCGGTTTCGATGCTTTCGCGCCGGATCAGTGGCTTGACGAGGAAGACGCCAAGGCCGCACTCGCCCGATACGATCACGTATACCAGGCCGCGGCAGACGAAGCCGTGCCGATCTGGAGCCTGCGGCATGGGTGAACCCGCCCGCCAGATTGACCGGATCGACACCGCGCCTGCCTTCACGCAGGCGGATGCCGATGCGTTGAATGCCCGCTTCGCAGACGTGCCGACGCCGGAAATGCTGCGCACGCTGCTGGCAGAGGATACGCTCGGCCGCGTGGGTGTAGTCTCCAGCTTCGGCACGGAGGCCATTGTCCTGCTGCACCTGGTCGCGCAAGCGAACAAGGACGTGCCGATCATCTTCGTCGACACGCTCAAGATGTTCGACGAGACACTGGCCTACCGCGAGCAGGTGATTGACCTGCTCGGCTTCACCAACGCCAGCGTCGTGAAGCCCGATCCGGCCAAGCTGCTGGAAAAGGACGAGACCGGCATGCGTTGGTCCTACGATCCCGACGGCTGCTGCGAGATCCGCAAGGTTGAGCCGATGGCGCGTGCCAAGGCCAGCCTCGATGCGTGGATTTCAGGGCGCAAGGCCTTCCAGTCGCAGACACGCCAGAACCTGCCGCTGTTCGAAGTGGAAGACGGGCGCATGAAAGTGAACCCTCTCGGCGAATGGACGAAGGAAGATCTCGACGCCTATTTCGAGGAGCACGACCTGCCGCGCCACCCGCTGGAGGCGCTGGGCTATCTGTCGGTCGGCTGCTCGCCCTGTACCAGCACCGTCGCTCCGGGCGAGGACCCGCGTGCCGGTCGCTGGCGCGGCTGGGACAAGACCGAGTGCGGTATTCACTCGACGAAGGTGCCCAAGAGCGACGACGGCGACCTCCCGCCAGGTTACGAGCCCTTCCTTTAGGCGCGGCGCAGCAGGCCGTAGGCGACGAGCGAACCGATCACATCGTCCAGTTCCTCGCTGTCTTCGACGGTGAAATCGGACTTCGCGACCGACCCGGCCGCAATCCGTTCCTGCAATTGCGTCGCCAGTGCGTCCGATAGCGGAAGGCTGGCCCCCGGCAGAACGATCTGCCTGCCCTCGCCGCCATCATCGCCTGATTCCTCGAACGAATAGAGGATGTGTTCGCGCACGGTAAACCTGTCGTCCGCGCCGATGGGTTCGCACAGCGCGTTCAACCCGCCCCGCACCCGCCCACCCTGCGAACGGACGAAGTTGCCGGAGAAAGCCGAAAGTGTCGCATCGAAGCTGGCGGTATCGGCAATCGCCTGCGCCAGCCGTTTGAATGTCGCAGCGTGGTCCGCACGGTTGCCTTCGTCGAAGTAGAGATCGCGCGGCAGGGAGCTTCGCATCTCCGGTATGCGCAGGCTCGCCTCTGCCACCGCTTCCAGCATGAAATCGGCCCAGGTCTGTACCAGGATGCCCACGGTGATGTGCAGGCTGGGTCTGTCGCCGTGGGTCAGCGCCCGGTGCGCAGTGCCGCGCGGCACGTATAGGCATTGCCCGGTTTCCAGCACGAACCGATCCTTCAGTTCGCCCGGATCGTCGTGGCCGCTGCGGAAGCCTTCGCCACGGTAGGGCAGCGTTTCCCGGTCGCCGTAGATCTCCCAGTCCTTCGCGCCCGCGACCTGCAGGACGAAGACGTCGTGATCGTCATAGTGGATGCCGAAGCCGTGTTCGCCCGGCGGCGTCATGTAGATATTGGTCTGCGTGCGCGCACCGAACACGCGCTGGAGCGACAGGCAGAAGTCGTAGAGCTTTCCGTCGGCGAAATGGAGCTGCGGCAGGATGATCGTCGCCCCGTCGCGGAAACCGTCCAGCACTGCGCCCCGATCGACCGCGCCATTGGCAAAGGTGAATTCGGAATGCGGTATACCCCTGCCCGATTTCGCCATGTTGATGGCTTTTGCGGGCAATTCGCTGTCGGCGATGATCTCGTCGATGCGGTCGATGCTCAGCAAGTCGCAGATCTCCGGCTTGACCCGCTGGCTATGGAAATAGCGCTTTTCGTAGTGGTCGCGGAAGAACTGCTCCGGCGAGAGCGGTGCCGTCAGCATCCGCAGGGCTTCGCTGGAAGAGCGGCTGGTCAATTCGTTTTTCATCGCCTGTCGATACGACAACGGGGCCAGGAATAACCGGCCCCGTGGTCATGAACTCCCGTCAGATCCGGTCCTGCCTGCCTAATATCCGCGCCCGTTGCCTACGGGATCGTTCGGGTCGGAATCGGTGAAACCGCTCTCGCGGCCTCGACCGCTACCGATGGCATCCGCGTTCGCACCGGTGTCGGAATCCGTGATGCCGGTATTCGCCCGGCCGCGCCCGTTGCCCACGGGATCGCGGTTGGCGCCGACATCGGAATCGGTGACCCCGCTGCGGCTTCCGCGGCCGTTCCCGACAGAGTCGCTCGGATCGGAATCGGTCACACCGCTGCCCCGCCCGTTGCCCACGGAATCGCTGGGATCGGAATCGGTCAGGCCGCTCTTGTTGCTGCCGCGCCCGTACTGGGCCGGATCAGCACTCGATCCGGAATCGCCGTCGGTCAATCCGGTGCGGCCATGGCCAGCCTGATCGTTCGGATCGCTGTCCGTATAGCCGGTACTGCCGTAATTCACATCGTCGCTGGGATCGCTGTCCGTCCGGCCTGTGCGCTGCGCCGCTGCAGGCGAACTGATCATGGTGGCGGCGACGCCGCCGCTCACCAATGCCACGAAAGAACGGCGTGACACGGGTTTCACCCTTCTTGCCATATGATTTCCCCCACATTTCCCCGAAACGGGCACAATCCCGACTTGTACTACCGCGTGAGAGTAACCGGCATGTAAATATTCGCAAGTGCCCGGTCGGACCTTACAGACAATTTCATATCCAGCCGTTCTGGCGATACCAGCGCGCCGTTTCGGCAAGTCCCTGCCGAGTATCGACCTGCGGTGTCCACAAATTGGCGGGCACGGCCTTGTCCGCGCTGCTGGTCCAGTCGGGATGGGCCATGTAGCGGGCCCGGTCGGGCGTAAGCTTGGCCTTTGCCCCTCGCAACAACCGGTCCACCTTCGCAGCGCCCATCAGCACGGAGCGTGGGACATTCGGTGCCCATACGCGCCTGCCCATCGCCACACCGATTGCCTTCGCCATTTCGGTATGGCTCCAGCCACCCTGTCTTCCGTCGTCGGGTTCCATCACGCGCGGCTGACCATCAGCGGTGTTGGCAGCGAGGATCAGCAGCAGGCGGGCAAGGTCGCTGACGTGTATCATGGACGCACGCCCCTGCGGCGGCATCGGCACCACGCCCCACTTCGCGGCCCTGAAGACATCGAGGATTTCGGTGTCCCTCGGACCGTAGACGGCGGGAGGACGCACTATCGTCCAGTCGAGGCCGCTGCCCTCCACCACTTGTTCGGCCCCGTGCTTCGACTTGCCATACAGCGAAAGGCCAGGCTCCCGCGCGGCAAGGGAGGAAACGTGAACCAAGCGGCGCACGCCCTGCGCCTGCATCGCGGCCACGACATTGCCGGTGCCGGTCACGTTGCCTTCGACAAAACCGGCGGCGTCGGGCGCATTCACGACACCTGCGATATGGATGACGGCGTCGACATCGCGGACGATGCTCGCCAGCGCATCGGCGTTCGACAAATCGCCCTTGATCCAGGTTACACCTGCCCGTTCCGCTTGGTCGCGGCGCGTGAGTGCCTTTATGGGAACGCCTCGCCCGGTTGCCTCATCCAGAACGGCCTGGCCGACAAAGCCCGTGCCGCCGGTGATCGCGATGGTCACAACAGGACGAGGTGATCCCGGTGGATCACAGCCGAGCGCGGCGTATGGCCGAGGATATCCTCGTGCTCCTCGCTGGAATGGCCGCGGATCGCCACGACATCGGACCAGTCGTATTCCACCACGCCCTTCGCAATCATGCGGCGGTTCTCGTCATAGACAGGCAGGATGTCGCCGCGTTCGAACTCGCCTTCGACTTTCAGGATACCTGCGGCAAGAACGCTCTTGCCATTGCTGAGTGCTTCGACGCAACCATCGTCCACGGTGAGCGCGCCGTTGAAACGCATCCGTCCGCCGATCCACGCACGGCGGCCGGTGTCCTCGCGCTTGGGCAGGAACAGGGTGCCCGTCTGCCCGGCCAGCGCGCGGCCCATCGGCATTTCGTGCTGCCCGTCCATGATGGCGAGCGCAATGCCGGCGCGCTCCGCGATTTCGGCGGCCAGCAGCTTTGCTGTCATGCCGCCCGATCCCAGGCCGGAACCGGAGCCGCCATCGGCCATGGCATGAATCTCGTCGGTCACGCCGCGCACTTCCTCCAGCCGGTTGGCTTCGGGATCGTCGGGGTGGCGATCATAAAGGCCATCAACGTCTGTCAGCAGGATCACGCCGTCGGCGTCGCAGGCCTGCGCCACGCGGGCGGCGAGGCGATCGTTGTCGCCAAAGCGGATTTCGCCGGTGGAGATCGTGTCGTTCTCGTTCACGACCGGCACCACGCCCGATTTCAGCAGGCGGCGCAGCGTGGCGGAGATGTTGAGATAGCGGCGACGATGCTCGAAATCATCCAGCGTCAGCAGCAGCTGCGCGGCGACCATGCGCCGTTCGGTCAGCAGGCTGGACCATGTGGACGCGAGCGAAATCTGGCCCACGGAAGCGGAAGCCTGTGCTTCGGCCAGCGTGCGCCTGCCGCCGTGGGTGAAGCCCAGCTGCTTGGCACCGATGGCAATCGCGCCGGAACTGACCACCACCACTTCCTGACCACGCTCCTGCGCGGTCACGATTTCATTGACGACGGTGCGCAGCCATTCCACGCGCACTTGCCCGGCGCCGTCCACCAGCAGGGCGCTGCCGATCTTGATCACAAGTCGGCGGCATTTTTCAGGATCGCGAAAGTCGTCGAGTGTTTCGATAGGCATGCGCGGGGAAATAGGGGCTGGCCTGCCTTATTTCCAGCAAAGTTTCGAAATTGGTCCCTAGATGGGCGACCAGGGTTTCTCTTCCTCTGGCTGTTCGCCTTCCGCTTCGACGGTTCCTGGCTGTTCGGTAGAGGTACGAGAGGGAAGGTAGCCCAGCACCGCATCGAGCAGCTCGTTGATGCCGTCGCCAGTTGCGCCTGAGACCGGGAAAACCTCGTCCGCGCCCGCTTCGATCAGTTCTGCGGCAAAGCCCTTGGCCAGTTCGGCATCGGCCAGGTCGATCTTGTTCAGCGCGACGATCCGCGGCTTGTCATCAAGGCCCGCGCCATAGGCTTCCAGCTCGTTCTCGACGATGCGCATGGCCGTGGCCGGGTCTTCATGACTGATGTCGATCAGGTGGATCAGCACCCGGCACCGCTCGATATGGCCGAGGAACCTGTCACCGATTCCAGCGCCCTCGGCCGCGCCCTCGATCAGGCCGGGAATGTCGGCCAACACGAATTCGCGGCCCTTGTGGCGGACCACGCCCAGCTTCGGGATCAGCGTGGTGAAAGCATAGTCGCCCACCTTGGCCCGTGCATTGGACACCGCGTTGATGAAAGTGCTCTTGCCCGCATTGGGCAGGCCGACAAGGCCCACGTCCGCCAGCAGTTTCAGCCGCAGCCAAACCCACATTTCCTGTCCCGGGATACCGGGCTGGTGCTGGCGCGGGGCGCGATTGGTGCTGGTCTTGTAACTGGCATTGCCGCGACCGCCCATGCCGCCTTCCAGCAGCACGACGCGCTGGCCTTCCTCAGTGAAGTCGGCGAGCACCTCTTCCTTGTCCTCGCTCAGCACTTGGGTGCCGACCGGAACCTCGATCACGAGGTCTTCCGCGCCCGCGCCCGTCCGGTCCTTGCCCATGCCGTGGCCACCGCGCTTCGCCTTGAAGTGCTGGTTGTAACGGAAATCGATAAGGGTGTTGAGGCCCGGCACGGCTTCGAGCACGACGTCCCCGCCCTTGCCGCCGTTGCCGCCGTCGGGGCCGCCGAACTCGATATACTTCTCGCGCCGGAAGCTGACGGCACCGGGGCCGCCCGCGCCGGATTTGAGATAGATCTTGGCCTGGTCGAGAAAATGCATGGCGCGCCTTTATGCGCTTTTGGGCGATTTCACCACCCGCTAAACGGTCATCGCTCAGCAGAGGGTACTGGTGGAGCCGAGCGGGATCGAACCGCTGACCTCGTCATTGCGAACGACGCGCTCTCCCAACTGAGCTACGGCCCCGTTCCAGTCTCGCCTCGCCAGCCGGGCTTCCCCCGTGCTGAAGCGGAAGCGCATTTAGCGGCTCGCAGGCGGCCATGGAAGGGGGAATTTCTTCCCCCTGACCACGTTACTGGTCGGCGTCGCTCGGTATCGGCTGCACGACAGGCGTACTGGCTGCCGTATCGTCGACATTGATCACCGGGATAAGGGCGCCTGTCTCGCTATCGGGCACGGCCACAGTGTCTTCCGGAACGTAGCCCTGCACGGCCACGCCGGCGGCGCGCTGCTGCGAGGGGGTTCCATACAGTGCCACCCATCCCGGCTGCGAGGCACCGTAGCGCTGGCCGTAGCGCTGGTCCCACTCATTCGATGCCATCTCGTAGGCCTCGTAAGCCGAATAGAACTGCTCGAACGCCATTTCATAGCGCTGCAGGCCACTGATCGCGAACGTTGCAAAGTCGGCAGGCCGACTGGCCAGGTAATCGTTCGCCACGGCCAGCGCCGTAGTACAGAAATGCGACCGTGCAGGCGGGGACGCGAAATAGTTGTAGAGGCTGGTGGAATGCGTTTCCCGCAGCCGGATCGCCGCGCGCCGGACGTTGCTGCGCGCCGTCGATTCACCCTGGTTGGCAAGAGTGTCTCGCGCAATGTCCTGAAACCGTGTTTCCAGCGCGGCATTCGCCGAATCCAGCGCGGTATCTTCTGCCCGCAGCATTTGACCATAAGCCTCGAGGATCGGGGCATGGGCGTCTCTCATGCAATTTAGCGCGGCCACGTTCCAGCCGGAACGGAAGTGCCAGATGGCCTCGTTCGTCTCCAGCCCGGTGTTGATCGTCTGGCGCGTGCCGAACGCATCCTTCTCCGGAATTTCCATCCGGTAAGCCGCCTGGGGCGGGGGCACGGGGCGATAGGGAATGGCTTCCACGACCGGCGGCGGCGGAGGGGGCGGAGGGGGCGGCGGCGGAGGCGGCGGAGGTGTTGCGCAAGCGGCCAGGAGCGCAATGCCGGTTGCAGCTGCAATCGCGCGGATCGTCAATGGGGCTCTTGTCATGATATTAGGCTAAATCCCTCTCGCGCCACGGTTGTTCCACCGCAGGCATGGTTAATTGCGGACCACTTTAGCGAGGCAGGAAGGCAAAGAAAATGCCCGGAGCGCACTATTGCACTCCGGGCATCCCGTTTCCGATTCAGCCTGCCGCAACAGGCTTGAAACTTGCAGTCCTATTCGCGTGCGGCACCCATGAAGCGCAGCAGGAAGAGGAACATGTTGATGAAGTCGAGATACAGGCTCAGCGCGCCCAGGATCACCATTTTGCCCAGCGGATAGGCCGCAGCGGCAGAAGGGTTGGTCATCTTGAGCTGCGAAATGGCGATGTATTCATGCTTGAGGCGCTGCGTATCGTAGGCGGTGAGGCCAGCGAAAATCAGCACGCCGAGCGCCGAGATCGCCAATTCAAGACCGGGCGAGCCGATCAGGAACGCGTTCAGCAGCGAAGCGATGATCAGGCCGATCACGCCCATGATGAGGAAAGATCCCCAGCCCGAAATATCCTTCTGCGTGGTGTAGCCGAACAGGCTGAGACCAGCGAAGGCACCTGCCGTTGCAAAGAACGTCAGCGCGATCGAGGCACCGGTGTAGACAAGGAAGATCGTCGACAGCGACAGACCCATCAGCACCGCGAAGCCCCAGAACATCGCCTGAAGCGTGCCGGTGGAGAACTTGTCACGGCCGAAGCTCATCGCAAAGACGATCGCCAGCGGCGACAGCGCAACCAGCCACATCAGCGGCCCCTGCGCGAACTGCACCGCGAGGCCGCTCTGCGCGGTCAGCAGGGCGACGATGCCGGTCAGCAGCACGCCCGATGCCATGTAGTTGTAGATCGAGAGCATGTGCTTGCGCAGGCCTGCGTCGAAGGTCGTACGGCCAGCGACATCACCCGTCTGGCTCGGCGACGCACCGAAACCCTGGCGGGTCGTACGGTTGTCGTTCCAATTTGCCATGTTTTCCAAAACTCCTTTGGCCCGGCCTCACAAAGCGGACCGGATTGAGCATAATATCGGCATAATGCGAGCGATTTTCAAGGAAAACCGGACGCCGATCCGGTCACCTCCCGTTAACCGTGAAAGTGGCTCAATCGCGGGCTTCGCGCGACATTTCCACGCTGCGGTCGCGGGCTGCGCGCAGGCACTTGGTCATGAGCTGGATCATCGCCTGGTCCTCGTCCAGCACATCCAGCCCCTTGCGTGTCACGCCGCCGGGGCTGGCGACCATGTCGGCCAGCTTGCCCGGATCGTGCTCGGACTGCGATGCGAGGGCGGAGGCGCCTTCGGTCATGGCGATGGAAAGGTCCGTCGCCTGCTTCTCGTCCAGCCCGAGGCGCACAGCGGCGACCTTCAGCGCGTCGATGAAGCGATAGACGAAGCCCGGTCCGCTACCGGCCAGCGCCGTGACGAGATCGAACTTGTCCTCGCCAACCCAGCTTGGCGTGCCGAGGTGCGCCATGAACCGGTGCAGCGTGTCGCGGCCTGCGTCGTCGAGACCATGTTCGGCCAGCGCGACGGGAGCCTTGCCAAGGGACACCGCGAGATTGGGCATGACCCGCACGACGGAGCCTGCATCCGGGAAGTTCTTGGCCAGCGTATCGAGCTGGACACCGGCGAGGATGGAAAGGATCGTGGTTTGCGGCCCGACGAGCTTTTGCAGTTGCGGCGCGACATCGGCGAGCATCTGCGGTTTGACGCCGAGGAGGATGGCATCGAACTGGCCCTCCTCCGGCAATTCGCGCTGTACCGGAATGCCGCCGGGCAGTTCCTCGCGCATCGGGTCCATCACGGTGAAGGTCTTCGCGGGAACCCCGCCCTTCAACCAGCCTTCGAGCATTGCCCCGGCCATGTTGCCGCAGCCTACCATCAAAATCGATTCGTAAGTCATGGTGCAATCACTTGGCATGCCTGCCTGCGAAATCAAGCTTCCCCGGCGGCATCCACCAAAGCTGCGTCCAGCGCATCGCGCGGGCTCTTGTCCCCCCACAGCACGAATTGGAAGGCGGGGTAGAAGCGGTCGCACTCCGAAATCGCGGATTCCACCGCCATCTGCGCCATGTCGATGCTGAGCATCCCGTCGATGCCCAGCATCAGGCCGTGACGGTAGATGATCATCCCGCCTTGCGACCACAGGTCGAAATGGCCGAGCCAGAGCTGCTCGTTGATGCGCGAAAGGAGTTCGTATGCCTCGCGCTTCTTGCCATCGGGCACCCGGATCTCGGGCAGGCAGATGATTTGCAGAACCTTGTCTTCCGTCCGCCAGATGCCGCGCACCTGGTAGCTGGTCCAGGCTCCGGGGACTTCCCCCGTCACCTCTTCATCGCTGACCTGCTCGGTGGTCCACCCGTGCGCCTCGAACAGCGCGGCGAGCATCTCTACCGGGGCGGCGTCGTGAGTCTCCTCTATCATTTCGCGGGTGGTCGTCATTGCGATGGGGCCTGCCGAAACGTCATGAGTTGCTTAATGCAGCGGCAACCAACCTCGGCGCAATCCGGGGTCCGAAAATCATCGGGCAAAACCCATCTCGCCTGTTGGCAAGATGTGAACAAGGCTCTGGACAACTTGGGCACAAGTCCCGCGATCAATCAGTCAATCGACTGAATTTCCTCGCCTTCTTCACTACTGAAACGGAAGCTGTCGACCCCTTCGGCGGCGAGCGCGCTCACCATCTCCTGCGCCGCGCGCGCACTGGGGTATGGCCCGGTGAGCAGGCGGTTCGTCTGCCCCCACGACGCGGTGAAGGGTTCGGCATCGTCCAGCAGGCCGCCGGAATTGCGCACGATGCGCCGCCAGTCGAAGCGGAAGGCGGAGGTATCCTGCCCGGTAGCAACCTGCACCCAGTGCCGCGCCGGATGTGCGGGCGGTGGCGGTTCGGCAGGCGCCGGACGTTCGCGCGGAGGCTCGATCGTGGTGATATCGACGGCGCCCGCCCGCGATGGGAGAGGGGCGTCTTCGAGAGTGAAATCTGCAAAGGCTTCTGCCAGGTCGACCGCCTCCGCTGGAGGTTCTGGCTGCGACTGCCGGGCCACTTGTTCGGCGAGTGCGGAGCGGGGGCTTGCAGTTTCAGTCAGCGAGAAAGAGGGTTGCGCTTCGCTTGCGGTAGCGGACTCCGGTTCCTGCTCCAGTGTAGCGACCACTTGCGGTTCGGCAGCGGTGGCAACAGGATTGGAGGCGGCAGGCGGCGCATTGTCGGCCAGCGCGGGAAGTTCCCCGGAAGCAGGAGATGCTGCCGGGGCCGTGCTTTGCGCTGCGGGGGCTTGCGCTGCGGGGGCTTGCGCTGCGGGGCTTTGCGTCGACGGGCCAAGCGGTTCTCCGCTAGGGGCCAGGCGATCGCTGGGGCGCCTGCGAGATTGCGTAACCGGAGCGGCGTCATCGCCCTGCTGGGCGTAAGCGGCGATCTCGGCGCTATCGCGGCCGACTTCGTTCTCTGCGGGAAAACGACCGAGATTCGCGGCGGCCGCCTGCTGCGCGCGAGTCAGCCGCGGCATGTAACGAAGGTAGGGCGCGAGCCGCTGCGAAATACGCGGCGGCAGCATGGTTTCGGCAATCGCGATAGCCTCCTCGTCCCGGCCCCTGATCGCAAGGGCAAAGGCGCGGGCGCGGTAAGCTGCGCGGTCCTGCCGCTGCAGCAACGGCAACAGCGTCGCCTCCGACGCTTCTGCGTTGCCCGCAACGGCGTAGCTGAGAGCCAGTCGCCGCAGGACCTCCCCGTTCTCTTCCTGAGACAGCGCAAGGCGATATAGCCGCTGCGCGCGATCGTTTCTGCCGACGAGATCGTAGGCCAGGCCGCGCTCCGCTGCATGCGGAGACATCGGCTCTCCGGCAGCTTCGGCATTGCGGAACAATTGCAGCGCCGTCACCGCTTCGCCGCGTCGCACGGCAACTAGCGCAAGGCCGACGAGCACGCGCCCGTCCTCCGGCGCGACAGCCTGCGCCCGCGCGAAGAACCCCAGCGCCGCGTCGACGTCATCCAGTTGCAACGAGGCGCGTCCCGCCGCCACCAGCGCGGGCACGCTTTCCGGATTGCGCGAAAGCCGCCGCAGCGCGTCGTTCAGGTCCTCCGCCGCAGGATCGGGCAGGGCCTGGACGATGGCCTGCGCCTGCACCGGTGGCGCCGAGGCGATACCGGTGACAGCAGCAGCAGCGACGCTGGCTGCACAAAGGACGGGATTTCGGAAAGGCACGCGTTTCATTCGCCGCCCATTATACAGCCCTCGCTTAATGGTGCGAGAACGGTTCGACCGATTTCGAGCGCGGCTTACTGGTTGTTCTGCCGTCCGAGGAAGCGCGGAATGCGCATCGCACCGCCGCGATCGTCGTCATCGTCGTCCTCATCGTCCTCGGAATCGGGCGCCTGGCGCGAGAGATTCGCCATGCGTTCGAACAGCGTGCTGCCACCGGCCGCCGGAGCTGCATCCCTGCCCGAAGATGCCGGGGACGGCGAGGGCGCGTCCGCATCGCTCTTGTCGGTCTCCGCTGAACCAACAAGCATCCGGGCGCGCCGACCGCCGTCTTGCGAGGCTACCGGATCGTCCGCTTCCGCAAGACGGCTGGCATCGAGCAGCAGTTCGTCCTGCCCGGTGTCGCTGTCGTCGGTTTCGTCGGTCAGGTCGAGTGCATCCTCGTCCTCAGCGGTAGCCGCGGGTTCGTCATGGGTCTTGCCGAAACCCTCTTCCTCGGCGATGCCATAGCCGGTGTCTTCTGCAGGCTTGGGCAGACCTTCGCCCTCGCCCTCGCTTTCGTCCGAACCGTAAGCTCCGGAAACCGCGGAAGACGCGTCACCGCCGTCATTTTCGGTTTCTTCGATCATCGCAAGATCAAGCGTGTCGTCATCGCCGCTATCTTCCGAGAAATCGTTACCCGTTTCCTCGGCGGCATTGTCGGCCGGGATCGCCAGGCCGGGCTTGCGCGGACCGCGAGCGGAAGACAGATCCAGCGGGCGCGCCGTATCGCGCCGCACTTCGCCGGTCTGCTCGATACCCGTGGCCACAACGGAAACGCGGATCTTGCCGTCGAGTTCGGGATTGAAGGCCGAACCCCAGATGATGTTCGCTTCCGGGTCCACCAGTTCGCGAATGTGGTTCGCAGCCTCGTCCACTTCCAGCAGCTTCATGTCCTCGCCGCCGATGATCGAGATGATCACGCCCTTGGCGCCCTGCATGGAAACGCCGTCCAGCAGCGGGTTGGCGATGGCATGTTCGGCGGCTTCCAGCGCGCGGTTTTCGCCTTCGCCCTCGCCCGTGCCCATCATGGCCTTGCCCATTTCGCCCATGACGGAGCGCACGTCGGCAAAGTCGAGGTTGATGAGGCCCGGCATCACCATCAGGTCGGTGATGGAGCGAACGCCCTGCTGCAGCACCTCGTCGGCAAGCTGGAAAGCTTCCTTGAAGGTCGTTTCGGCCTTGGCCACCAGGAACAGGTTCTGGTTGGGAATGACGATCAGCGTGTCGACGTGCTTCTGCAGTTCCTCGATCCCGCTTTCGGCGGCCCGCATCCGGCGCGTGCCTTCGAACAGGAACGGCTTGGTGACGACGCCGACCGTCAGGATACCCTTGTCGCGCGCGATTTGGGCGATGACGGGGGCCGCACCGGTGCCGGTGCCGCCGCCCATGCCGGCGGCGATGAACACCATGTTCACGCCTTCCAGCGCGCGCTCGATTTCCTCGACCGTTTCCTCTGCCGCCGCGCGGCCGACTTCGGGACGCGAACCGGCACCCAGACCCTGCGTGATTTCCGGGCCGAGCTGGATGCGGTGCTCGGCCGAAGAGCTGTTGAGCGCCTGCGCATCGGTGTTGGAGACGATGAAGTCCACACCTTCGATCTCGGCCTCGATCATGTTGGCGATGGCATTGCCACCTGCACCGCCAACGCCGATCACCGTGATACGGGGGCGCAGTTCGTCAACTGAAGGCGGGCCAATATTGATGCTCATTATTTCGTCTCCTGGGCAGGTCTCGGATTTCTGCCATCCGTATCCTTGCCATAAAGGTTAATTCTAAAGGATGCTGTCGCCAGCACTATCCACAGTTTGAAACGTCGTTCAGAAATACTCTCGCATTGCGCTCCAGGCGCGCATCAGCGTGGTGAGCGGGCCATAGCTGCCTGTCGTGGTAAACCGTGATCCGATGGCGCGGATGTCCACCGGGTCCTCGGCAGCGTAGAGCACCAGCCCCACCAGCGTCGCGAAGCCGGGCGCACTATGCGCTTCGGGCAGTCCTTTCAAGGCCACCGGCCTGCCGATCCGCACCGGCACGCCCAGCACACCCTGGGCGTAGTCGGCAAGGCCCGCCAGTTCCGCGCCGCCACCGGTGATGACCACCTGCCGCGCACTGGAACCCGGCGCGCTGCCGGTGAAGCCCATGGAATCGAGCGCCTTGCCAACATCGCTCATCAGCATGTCGAGCTCGCCAGTGATGACGCCGATCAGGTCCGACCTCGGCACCTGCCCCGCTGAATCGCCCCCGCGCGCGACAGGTCGCGAGCCGTCTTCGGTGGGGGTGGCCACGGCGATCATCTCGCGGTGGTCCGTCGGGCTGGCGATGGCCGAGCCGCTGACGCACTTCAGCCGCTCCGCCTGGAAGCGGCGGATCGAGAAAGCGGAAGCGATGGCATCTGTAATGTCGTTGGAACCGCGCGGAATGGCAGTCAGGCCCACCAGCATCCCGCCCGCGTAGACCGAGACATTGGTAACTTCGCCGCCCAGTTCCACCATGGCCACACCAAGGTCGCGCTCTTCGGCGGTGAGGCAGGCGTATCCCGTCGCCAGCGGCGATGCGACCACGCCTTCCACGTCGAGGTGCGCGTTCTGCACCGCTTCTGTCACGTTGCGCACCGGCGCCCCATCGGCCAGCATCACGTGCACGTCCACGCCCAGCCGTTCAGCATGAAGGCCCTTGGGATTGGAGACGCCATGCGCCCCGTCGAGGAAATAGCAGGCGGGCTGCGCGTGCAGCACGGTCCGGCCATCGGGTTGCAAGGCCTCGCGCGCGGCGACCAGCAGCGCCTCGATATCCTCTTCCTCGACGCGCCTGCCGCCGATGCCGATCTCTATCGGGCGGATTTCGCTGGCAAGGCCCGCGCCGGAGCATCCGATCCACACCGAATCGACGCTCGTCCCAGCGAGCTTTTCGGCCCTCTCCAGCGCATCGCGCACGGCGTAGGTCGCGGCGGCCATATCCACCACGTAGCCGCGCTTGATGCCCTGGCTGGCGCGGTGGCCGCTGCCCAGCACCTGCATCTCTCCGTCTTCCGTCAGCGCGGCGATCATGGCCGAGACGCTGAAGGACCCCACATTCACCGCGCCGAAGACGCGGGCAATTCGCTGGCTGGACGACATCAGGTTTCCTCCCCCCGTTCCTCGGCCTGCTGCTGCGCCTGCATGGACAATTCCTGCGCCTCCGAACGGCCCGGCACATGCATGTACATGCGCGGCGGGTTGCGCATGTCGAAACTCGCGACTTCGCCGCCGATCAGACGGTGCACGCCGTCGGCCTGGGCAAAGCTGATCAGGGCTGCGGCGGAACGATCCTCGCCTTGTGGCAGAGCCAGCCGCTGGCCGGTATCGAAGGTGAGGTTCCAGCGGCGGTTACCCACCCATTCGGCTCCCGTCACCTTGCCCTTGAGCGCCGGTGCTGCATCAAGCAGCGCGTCCAGCGCCTCGACCTGGCTTTGCGCTGCCGGCCCCTCGATAAGCAGGTATTCCGCCGCATCGCTGCGCGAAATCGGCTCCAGCTCGACGCCCGTCGGATCGATCAGCATCAGCCGGTCCGCCTTGCGCAGCACCGCGTGTGGCTGGCGTTCTACGATATCCACTTTCAGCACATCGGGAAGCTGGCGCGAGACGCGCGCATCTTCCACCCACGGCAATTGCAGCAGGTCCTCGCGCAGGCCGTCCATATCGACCCGCGTCATGGCAAGGTCGCGTTGGCCGAAGGCACGTTCGTGCACCAGCATTTCGTTCATCCGCCGGGTTCCCTGCACATTGACGGAACGCAGCTTGAAACCGGCGTTGCTGGCGACCTGTGCGAAACGATCCGCAGCCACAGTCGTCGCACCAGACACTTGCGCCAGCCAACCAAGACCCAGCAGGGCCACGCCAAGGATCAGCACCGTGAACGTCTTCTGCAACTGCTCCTCTGTGAAAGGCAGCATTCCCAGCATCCGCCCGAGGATCGACTGTCCCTTGCGCCGGGCAGAACTCACCTTGCGGCTGGTGCCTTGCGCGCGGGCCTGGCGGCGCACGCCCTTGGTGTTGCGAGAATTAGTCCGCGCCATGGCCCAGTTTTCCTGATCGGCGCAGCGCGTCCTCCACGATCATCTCGCACAGGTCGGGGTATTCGATGCCGCAGTATTTCGCCTGCTCGGGCACCAGGCTCAGCGGCGTCATGCCCGGTTGGGTGTTGGTTTCCAGCAGGAACAACCCTTCCTCGCCGCGCTCGTCGTCCCAGCGGAAATCGGAGCGGGACACGCCCTCGCAGCCGAGGCGGAGATGGGCCTGCATCGCGTATTCGAGGCAGAGCCGCTCTATTTCCGGCGGCAGGTCGGCCGGGAAGATGTGCTCCGTCCGCCCCTCGGTGTACTTGTTCTCGTAATCGTAGAACCCACTCGCCACGATCAGCTCGGTAACGCCCAGCGCGCGGGTGCCGGCGGGCGTATCGATCACGGCGGTGGTGAGTTCGCGGCCACGAATGAACGGCTCTGCCAGGAGGGTGGCGAAATCCTGCCACGGCCCCTTGGCATCGCGGCTGATGGGATTGCCGCAATCGCTATCATCGGTGACGATGGCAACGCCGACGGACGAACCTTCGTTGACGGGTTTCAGTACATAGGGCCGCGCGATCGGGTCGCCTTCGTAGAGCTCTTCCGAACGAACCACGCGGCCGCCCGGCATGGGAATGCCGTGCGGCACCAGCGCGTGCTTGGTCAGTTCCTTGTCGATGGCGATGACGGACGTTGCGAGGCCAGCATGGGTATAGGGAATGCCCATCAGGTCCAGCATGCCCTGCACCGTGCCGTCCTCTCCCGGCGCGCCGTGCAACGCGTTGAACACCACGTCCGGCGCGGCCTCGGCAATCCTCGCGGCAACGTCTCGATCCATGTCCAGCCGGGTGACACGGTAGCCCTTGCCTTCCAGCGCATCGGCCACGCCCTTGCCGGACGAGAGCGAAACCTCGCGCTCGTTGGCCCAGCCGCCCATCAGGACGAGGATGTGGAGGTCTGAGGGTAGCTTGGTCATGTTCTCAGGGCCGCCCCACCCGCTTGATTTCCCATTCCAGCGTTACGCCGGTCTTCTCCGCCACGCGGCGGCGCACTTCCTCGCCCAGCCCCTCGATATCGGTGCTGGTGGCATCGCCGGTGTTGATCAGGAAGTTGGTGTGCTTCTCGCTCACCTGCGCGCCGCCCATGGTGAGGCCGCGGCAACCCGCCTCGTCCACAAGTTTCCAGGCGCTGGTGCCCACAGGGTTCTTGAAGGTGGAGCCGCCCGTCTTGGTGCGCAGCGGCTGCGAATTCTCGCGCTCCTCGGCGATCCGGTCCATCTCTGCGCCGATCTTTTCGGGATCACCCGGCTCGCCCCTGAACCGCGCGGCAACCACGATGGCCCCGTCAGGAAGGCGCGAGTGGCGGTAGGAATATTCAAGGTCTGCAACAGGCAGGGTGACGAGTTCGCCGCCCGGCAGCACCACGTCGCAATCGACGAGGATATCGGCCACCTCACGCCCGTAGGCCCCGCCGTTCATGCGCACGAAGCCGCCCACCGTGCCGGGAATACCGCGCAGGAATTCGAGGCCCGCAATACCGGCATCGCGCGCCGAGGATGCGACGAGGATACCGGGAGCACCGCCGCCGCATTCCACCACGCAGTCGCGCTTTACCTCGACGCTGGCAAACGGCTTGCCCAGCCGCACCACCACGCCCGGCACACCGCCGTCGCGGATGATGAGATTGGAGCCGAGGCCGAGCGCCATCACCGGCGTCGCCGGCTCCAGCTGGCCAAGGAAATTCACCAGGTCGTCGAGGTCGGCAGGTTCGAACAGCCAGTCCGCCGTGCCGCCGCTCTTGAACCACACCAGCTTGGCCAGCGGCGCACTGCGCTTCAGCTCGCCTTTCACGCGGGTGGGCACCACGCCGTTCGGGCCGGGCGCGTCGTCGGCGCCGGGGGCTTCGGCACAGCGCATCTGTTCGCCGGGTTGAATCATGTTCGTCATGCGCCCTCCGCGGCGCGAATTCGTGTTACGTCGCCTTCCAGCGCGGCGGCCCACTTGGTGATGTCGCCAGCGCCGAGGCACACAAGCAGGTCGCCTTCTTGCAGATCGGCTGCCAGTCGGCGCGTCAGGTCATCGTAGCCCTCCACCGCCGTTGCGTGACGATGGCCGCGCGCCTTCAGCCCTTCGACCAGCGTGTGCTCGTCCACTCCGGCGATCGGGTCTTCCCCGGCGGCATAGACGGGCGCGGCATAGACGAGGTCGGCATCGCCGAACGCGCCCTGGAAATCCTCCAGCAAGTCGCGCAGCCGGGTATAGCGATGCGGCTGCATCACCGCGACCACCCGCCCGCTCGCCGCGTCGCGCGCAGCGGACAATACGGCGCGAATTTCAACGGGATGGTGAGCATAGTCGTCGATGACCCGCACATCGGGCGCAATCGTCCCGACATGGCTGAACCGCCGCCGCACGCCGCCGAAGCGGGAAAAGCCTTCGCGGATGGCATCAGCCGAGCAGCCCATTTCCAGCGCAACGGCAATCGCCGCGCAGGCGTTCTGGACGTTGTGACGGCCCGGCATCGGCAATTCGATCCCATCGATCCGCGTCTCGTTACCGTCGCGGTCCGTCTGCACGGCATCGAAACGGGTGGACCCGCCCACCGGCTGCACATTCTCCGCCCGCACGTCCGCATGGGGCGAAAAGCCGTAAGTGATCACACGCCGGTCACGCACCTTGGCGATCACGTTGCGCACCTCGTCATGATCCAGGCACAGCACCGCCGCGCCGTAGAAAGGCACGTTCTCGATGAACTGTACGAAGGCATCCTTCACCGCGTCGAAGCTGCCGTAATGGTCGAGGTGCTCCGGATCGATATTGGTGACGACCGCGATCGTCCCGTCGAGGCGCAGGAAGCTGCCGTCGCTCTCGTCGGCTTCCACCACCATCCACTCGCTGTCGCCCAGCCGCGCGTTGGAGCCGTAGCTTTCGATGATACCGCCATTGATCACCGTGGGATCGACCCCGCCCGCATCCAGCAAAGTGGCGACCATGCTGGTGGTGGTCGTCTTGCCGTGCGTTCCGGCGACAGCCACGGTCTTCTTCAGCCGCATGAGCTCCGCCAGCATTTCCGCGCGGCGCACCACGGGAATGCGCTTTTCCAGCGCGGCGACAACTTCGGGGTTCGTGCGCTTTACCGCGGTAGAGGTGACCACCACGGCAGCATCGCCGATGTTTGCGGCATCGTGGCCGATGGCGACCTTGATGCCGCCTTCGCGCAATGCCTGCACCCGCGCGCTCTCGGCGATGTCGGAACCCTGCACGGTGTAGCCGAGGTTCGCCATCACCTCGGCAATGCCGGACATGCCGATCCCGCCGATGCCGACGAAGTGGATCGTGCCGATATCGGTGCCGACGCCCTTCATTTGGCCGCGTCCCGTGCTGCACCGTTCGGGGCGACGGCTTCCTGCGAGGCGCCGCGCGCGTTGTTCTCACCCACGCGGATGACGTCCATCATGTCCGCCCCGCCGAAACTTTCGACAAGGTCGGCAAGGTCGCTGGCGGCATCGGGCCTGCCGCAGTTCCACGCGGCATGGGCGGCATTGGCCAGCGTTTCGGGACGGTGCGCCATGGCGTTGATCTGCTTGGCCAGTTCCTTTGCGGTGAAGCCCGCCTGCCGGATCGAACGCGCTCCGCCCGCCTTCACCATCTCGCGGGTATTCGCGGCCTGATGGTCGTCCGTCGCGATGGGCAGCGGCACCAGGATGGCCGGGCGGCCGACGGCGGTCAGCTCTGCAATCGTGGAAGCCCCCGCGCGGCCGATGAACAGGTGCGCGTCGGCAAGGCGGGCGGACATATCCTCGAAATAGGTACCGAGTTCCGCAGGGATTTCGTGGGTGGCATAGCGTTCGCGCACCGCCTCGATATCTTCCGGGCGGCACTGCTGCGTTACCTGCAGGCGATTGCGAAGCGCAGGCGGCAACATCGAAAGCCCGTCCGGCACGACCTCGGAGAGCACACGCGCGCCCTGGCTGCCACCTGTCACCAGCACGCGAAAAAGGCCGTCCTCGGTGAAGGCCGGATATTCCTCGTCGCGCAAGGACAGGACTTTGGGACGCACCGGGTTCCCGACAAGGTGCGTCTTGCCCTCGTACTTGGCCTTGAGGCGGTCCACGTCGGGATAGGCCAGCGCGATGGCATCGACGCGGCCGGCAAGCAGTCGGTTCACCCGGCCCAGCACGGCATTTTGTTCGTGGATCACCGTCGGAATGTTCGCCCCTTGCGCGCCCAGCAGCGCGGGCAGCGCCGGATAGCCGCCGAAGCCGATGACGGCGGTGGGCTGGAACGTCTCGTACAGCCGCTGCGACATGGCGCGGCCTTCCAGCACCGCCTTGATCGCGGCGGGCCAGCGCAGCGGGTTCTTGCCGAAGCGGCCGGCGGGCAGCACGTGCGCCGTCAGGAAATCGGGCTTGCCGGGAATGGCCTTGCCCCGCTCGTCCGTGATCAGGGCGACATGGTGGCCGCGCCGCTCCAGCTCATGCGCAAGCGCAAACGCGGGTGTCAGGTGGCCGCCAGTGCCGCCTGCGGCCAGCACGAAATGGCGTGAAGAAGTGGTCATCTGTCGTCCTCCTTCTCCAATGCGTCACGCATGTCGAAAGGTTCCCGCACGAGGAAGGGATTGCGCCGCGTCACCGCCAGCAACAGCCCCATGGTGAAACACTGGGCTATTGTCGACGATCCGCCGTAACTCACCAAGGGCAGGGTCATGCCCTTGCTGGGGAAAAGCTGCAGGTTGACGAGAATGTTGATGAAGGCCTGCCCGCCGAACAGCGCGATCAGGCCGCTGGCGGCCAGGATGATGAACAGCCGATCCTCGTCCACCAGGCGGATCAGCACGCGCAGGATGATGGCGAGGTAGAGCAGCAAGACAATGGCGCACACGATCAGCCCCATTTCCTCCCCGATCACGGAGAAGATGTAGTCGGTGTGCGCTTCGGGCAGGCGCATCTTGTTCTCGCCCAGCCAGAACCCGCTGCCCGTCCATCCGCCGCCGGTCAGCGTGCGGTTGGCAAGATCGACATGGTCATAGGCGGTGGGCCCGCCGAAGAAGGAATCGATGCGGTGGCGCGCGTTGTCATAGGTGAGGTAGGCCAGCAGCAGCGCGGCAATGCCTGCGCCCATCAGCATCCCGATACGTTGCAGCGGCAGCCCTGCCAGCATGACCATGACGAGCCACGCGCCGGTGAACAGGATCGCCGCGCCCAGGTTCGGCTGCGCCATCAGCAATATCACCACCACGCCGACCAGCGCCCCGGTTATGCCGATGACAGGCAGCTTCGCGTCGCGCAGCTTCCAGGAAAGGATCCACGCGAACGTCATGGCGAATGCAGGCTTGAGGAATTCGCTGGGCTGCACGCCGATACCGAAGCGGATCCAGCGCTTCGCGCCGTTCACCTCGTAACCGATGAACGGCACGAGCAAGAGCAGGAACAGCATGGCTCCGGCCATCAAAATCGTTCCCCGGCGAAGCAGTTCGCGCGGCAAAAGGGACGTCGTGACGAGGACCGCGAGGCCCAGCACCTGCCAGCGGACGTGCGCCCAGAAGAAATACAGGTCCGGCAGGTCGACTTCCGATGTGGAGAGGCGGTGCGCGCTGGCGGGAGATGCCGCGGCCACCGCCAGCGTGCCGATCGCCATCAGGAGCAGTACGAAAGCCAGCAGCCAGCGGTCGATCTCGCGCCACCAGATGCGCAGCTCGCGCTTGCGATCCCTGGGCAGGCGCGGTGTGCGCCTCTCGCCCTGGCCGCCGCTGCGGGGGATATAGATGGGCCGCGTGCTCATGCCGCAGACCTCGAATCAAATCCGCATTCGGCAGGCGTTGCATCGCAGCCGATATTGGCGGCAAGTTCGCGGAAGGTATCGCCGCGCGCCTCGTAATCGCGAAACTGGTCGAAACTGGCGCAGGCCGGGCTGAACAGGATCACGTCACCCTCCTTCGCGGCGGCGATGCTGCGGGAAACCGCCTCGGCCAGCAGCTCGCACCGCTCGACGTGCATGTGCGGTTCAAGCAGGTCGGCAAACATCGGGCCGGCCTCTCCGATGGTGTAGGCGGCAGCGACATTGCCGAAATGCGGGGCGCAATCGTCGAGGTTGTCTTCCTTGGCAAGTCCGCCGCAGATCCAGTGCAGGCGCGGCTTGCCTTCCACTGGCGGATAAGCTGCGAGGGCTGGCGCGGTGGACGCGGGATTGGTCGCCTTGGAATCGTTAACGAACAGCACGCCGTTCGCGCTGCCCATCCGCTCCATCCGGTGCGGCAGTCCGGCAAAGCTGGCAAGGCCCACCAGCACCTGCTCGCGCGTCAGGCCGAGCTGCTGGGTCAGCGCGGCAGCGATGGCGGCGTTCTGCAGGTTGTGCGGCCCCTGCAGGCTTGGCCAGTCCTTCTGCAAGGGCTCCCAGGCCCAGGCGTCGACACAGACGGCGCGGCCATCGGGACGGCGCGCGGCCTCGGCCTGCTGGATGGCACTGGTGGGCGCATCAGCACAGCCGAACACGGCGAATTGCCCTGCGCCCTGCATGGTGAACAGCCGCCCCTTGGCAAAGGCATAGGCTGCGAAATCGTCGTAGCGGTCGAGGTGGTCGGGCGTGATGTTGATCAGCGCCGCCGCCTCGCAAGCCAGCGAACGTGTCAGGTCGATCTGGTAGCTCGACAGTTCGAACACGTAGACCCCGCCCTCCGGCAGGGGATCGCGGCTGAGCACCGGCAGGCCGATATTGCCGCCCATACGCGTCGGCACGCCCGCCTCCGCCAGCATGTGATGCACGAGAGCGGTGGTGGTGGACTTGCCGTTGGTGCCGGTGATGCCGACGACGCTGTGCGCGGGCAGTTCCGCGCGGGCGAGTGCGAACAATTCGATATCGCCGATGATCGGCACGCCCGCCGCACGGGCACGCTCCGCAATCGGATGCGTATTCAGCGGCACGCCCGGCGAAACCACGATGCCGTCGAAGCCGGTCAGGTCGATCTCCAGCGGATCGCCGATCTCGCAGCGGCCGGCCAGAGCCTCGCGCGGCTCCTCGCGCCGGTCCCACGCAGTCACGCGGGCGCCGCTGGCCAGCAGCGTTTCCACCGTGGCCATTCCGGACCTCGCGAGCCCGAGCACGCAGTAGTTCTTGCCGGAGAAGACCTTGGCCGTGATCACCTGAGCTTCAACGTGGCGAGCCCGATGACAGCGAGCACGATGGCGATGATCCAGAAGCGGATCACCACCTTGCTCTCGCTCCAGCCGAGCTGTTCGAAATGGTGGTGGATGGGGGCCATGCGGAAAACCCGCCGGCCAGTACGCTTGAACCAGAAGACCTGAACGATGACGCTGACCGCCTCGAGCACGAAGAGCCCGCCGATGATGGCGAGCACGATCTCGTGGTGGCTGGCAACGGCGATCGCGCCAAGCGCGCCGCCAAGCGCCAGCGATCCGGTGTCGCCCATGAACACGGCGGCAGGCGGAGCATTGTACCACAGGAAGGCTAGCCCCGCGCCCATGATGGCGGTGCACATGATCGCCAGCTCGCCCGCCGAAAGCACGTGCGGAATGCCGAGATAGGTGGAGAAGTCGGCGCGCCCCACGAGGTAGCAGATCAGCGCGAAGGCGCCCGCCGCGATCACCACCGGCATGGTGGCAAGCCCGTCCAGCCCGTCCGTCAGGTTCACCGCATTGCCCGCGCCCACGATCACCGTGGCGGCAAAGGGGTAGAAGAACCAGCCCAGTTCAAGACCCGTGTCCGACAGGAACGGCAGGTAAAGCGCAGTGGAGCCGACTTCCTGCACGATGATGTACGTCGCGATGCCCGCAACCACGAATTCGCCCAGCAGGCGAACCTTGCCGGGAACGCCCTTGTGGCTGCTCTTTGAAACCTTGTCGTAATCGTCGAGAAAGCCGATCACGCCGAAGCCCAGAGTCACCGCCAGGCAGGCCCACAGGAACGGATTCGACAGGTCCATCCACAAGATCATCGAGATGGAGAGCGCCGTGAGGATCATCAGCCCGCCCATGGTGGGGGTGCCGACCTTCTTCTGGTGCGATTCGGGGCCGTCCGCACGGATCGGCTGGCCCTTGCCCTGGCGCACGCGCAGCATGTTGATGAACTTCGGGCCGATGATCAGGCCGATGAACAGGGCCGTCATCATGGCGGCGCCTGCGCGGAAGGTCTGATAGCGGACGAGGTTGAAGATCCCCTCGAAATCCAGCATCTCGGCAAGTAGATAGAACATGGGTGCGCGCGTCAGCCTTCCCTGGCTGTGAAATGGTCCACGACGCGGGCCAGCCCTACCGAGTTGGAGCCCTTGACCAGCACGGCGTCCCCGCCGGCCAGTCCGAATTCCTGCAAGGCAGCAATCGCCTCACCCGCGTTATCGCAATGGGCAAAGGTTACGCCCTTGCCAAGCGCAGTAGCAGCGTCTTTCCCCATTTCACGCGCCAGCGCGCGCATCTCGTCGCCCACCAGCACCGCATGATCGATATTGGCGGCAAGTATCGGTTCGAGCAGTTGGGCGTGGAAAGCGGGGGCGAAGTCGCCGAGTGCCTTCATGCTGCCAAGCACGGCGATACGGCGCGTGGCGGGCGTCTGCCCCAGCTGCGCCAAAGTGGCCCGCATCGAAGCGGGATTGGCGTTGTAACTCTCGTCGATCAGCAGAGCGTGGCCGCCCGGCACCTTGGCCCGCACGCGTGCGCCGCGTCCTTTAAGGCCGCCCATCTCCGCCAGCGCAAGGCCCGCCGAGCCTAAATCGCCGCCTGCAGCATGGACCGCCGCCATCACGCACAGTGCGTTGTCGATCCAGTGTTCGCCCGGCTCCGCCACGGTGAAGCACAGGCGCATGTCGCCCATCGCCGCCGTCACCAGCGAACCGCCCGAACCATCGGGAACGGCATCGAGCAGACGCAGGTCGGCGTTCTCGCCGCGCCCGAAAGCGATGATCTTCACGCCCTTCGCCTTCGCCGCATCGCGAAGCTGTTCGAACTGTTCCACGTCGGCGGGGATCACCGCCGTGCCACCCTTATGCAGCCCTTCGAATATTTCCGCCTTGGCAGCGGCGATCCCCTCCATCGAGCCCAGGTTCTCGATATGCGCGGGCGCGATGGTCGTAATGACGGCAACGTGCGGGCGAACCTGTGCGGTCAGCCCGGAAATTTCGCCCGCGTGGTTCATGCCCATTTCGAACACGCCGAAGCGGCTTCGCGGCGGCATCCGCGACAGGCTGAGCGGCACGCCGACGTGGTTGTTGTAGCTGCGCACGCTGCGGTGGGCAGCGCCGCGGCTGGTGCGTTCCAGCGCGGTAAAGATCGCTTCCTTCACACCGGTCTTGCCGACAGAGCCAGTCACGCCGACGATCTTCGCGGCTGCGCGATTACGCGCGGCCTCGGCCAGTGCTTCCAACGCAATGGTGGTATCGGCAACGCGGACGTGGGGGTAGTCGACTTCGCGGTCGACCAGGGCGGCAGCGGCACCGTTCGCGAAGGCTGCGTCGAGGAAGCGGTGGCCGTCCATCGCTTCGCCTTTCAGCGCGACGAACAGGTCTCCGCCGCGCACGTCACGGCTGTCCATTTCCACGCCGCTAACCTGAAATTCACCATAAGCGGTCCCGCCAGTCGCGGCGGCGATCTCGTCTGCCGTCCACAGCGCAAGACGAGCGGTATCCGCCTTGGCGCGCGGCCAGCGCAGGGGGGCGAGTACGGCGCTCACTGTCCGCTGCCCTTGGTCAGTTCGGCGGCGCATTCGCGTGCAACCGTCACGTCGTCGAAAGGCAGTACCCGCATGTTTTCTCCCGATCCCACGATCTGTCCCTGTTCGTGTCCCTTGCCGGCCACCAGCACGATGTCGTCCTTGCCGGCCTCCGCGATGGCCGCGGCGATTGCATCGCGCCGCCCGCCGATGTTGCGCGCCGCCGAACCTGCACCCTGCATCACCTGTTCGCGAATACTGGCGGCATCCTCGCCGCGCGGATTGTCGTCGGTGACAATCACCAGCTCGCTGCCTGCCGCAGCCGCCTCGCCCATCGGCGCGCGCTTGCCGGTGTCGCGGTCCCCGCCCGCGCCGAATACTGTGATGAGACGACCGTTCACGTGCGGGCGCAATGCAGCAATCGCGGCGGCAAGGGCATCCGGGGTATGGGCGTAATCCACATAAACGGGCGCACCGCGCGAAGAAATTACCGCGCGCTCCAGCCGCCCGCGAACGGGTTGCAGGCGGGAGACGGCATCGAACACCTGCGAGGCATCGGTCCCGGTCGCCAGGGCAAGACCGGCGGAAACCAGCGCGTTCGCCACCTGGTAAGCGCCGATCAGCGGCAACCGGATCGCATGGGCGCGGCCCGCGTGAACGAATTTCAGCTCCTGCCCCAGCGGGCTGGGCGTGCGGGCGATAAGATTGATATCTTTACCATTTTCACCAACCGTAAAGACTCGCAGCCCGCGCTGCTTCGCCACTTCCATAACCCGCTTCGACCATTCGTCGTCCGCCCAGATAACGGCAGTGCCGCCATCGTCGACGACTTCGGTGAAGAGGCGCATCTTGGCCGCGAAGTAATCCTCCATGTCCTTGTGGTAATCGAGGTGGTCGCGGCTGAGATTGGTAAAGGCCCCGGCGTGCACCGGCAGTCCTTCGTTGCGATACTGCGAGAGGCCGTGGCTCGACGCTTCGTAGGCAACGTGCGTCACGCCTTCGCGCGCAAGGCCCGTCATGTTCGAAAGGAAGGTGACGATATCGGGCGTGGTGAGGCCGGTGGAGACGCTCTCGTCTGGCGTGGTGACGCCCAGCGTGCCGATGCTGGCCGCGCGCTCTCCGCACATGCGCCAGATCTGGCGGGTCATTTCGACGCAGCTCGTCTTGCCGTTCGTCCCCGTCACCGCCACCACCGTGGAAGGCGTCGGGCGGAAGAAGGCCGAGGCCGCGCGGGCGAAGGCCTGGCGCGGCTCCTCAGCCGCTAGGTGCAGCGCGGCCTCCACCTTGGCTTCGGGCCGCGCGACGACAGCCACGGCGCCGCTGGCCACGGCAGCGGGAATGAAGTCCTCGCCATTGACGGCAGTGCCCCGGAACGCGCCGAATACGTTGCCGGGGGCAACCTTGCGGTGGTCTATGGCGAAGCCGGTGACGTTGGTCTCACCCGCCTCGCCCGCGTCTGTGCCAAGCTGGCTGGCGATCTCGGAAAGGCGCATCAGTCAACATCCCCTACAAGCGGGCGAAGGTCGGTAAGATCGATATCGCGGTCGGCATCGGGCAACACGCCCAGTTGCGGGCCGATGCGCGGCACCAGTCGGCCCACGATAGGCGCCGCGTTCCATGCCGCCGTGCGCTGGTAGGAGCTTGCGACGGTGCCCTTGGGCTCGTCCAGCATGGCGATCACCACGTAACGCGGGTTGTCCATCGGGAAGGCGGCGGCGAAAGTGGAAACCAGCGAGGTGGCGCGATAGCCGCCCGCACCCGGCTTTTCCGCGCTGCCTGTCTTGCCGCCGACGCGGAAGCCCGGCGCATCGGCGTTGCGGCCCGTGCCGTAGACGGCGATCATGCGCAGGAGCTGGTTCATGCGCGCGCTGGTGCTGGCCTTGAACACGCGGCGCCCGCGCGGTGCCTGGCCCGGCTCGACCTTGTGCAGCGTGGCCGGACGCCAGATGCCGCCGTTCACCATCGCGGCATAGGCCGAGGCAAGGTGCAGCGGCGTCACCGCGATACCGTGGCCGTAACCCACCGTGACGCCGCGGATGCGCGACCACTCGCCCGACTGCCAGATCGGGAAGCCGCGTGCGGGCAATTCGATATAGGGCCGCTCGTTGAAACCCAGGTCCACCATGTACTGCCGCAGCGTGGCCGCGCCCATTTCGTCGACGATATGGCCGGTGACGATGTTGGAAGAATGGATCAGCATTTCCGGCGTGTTCAGCGTCGCCCCCAGTGGGTGCGAGTCGCGGATCATGCGGCGCTGCACCTCGTAGGGCGTCGCGCCGTAACGGCGGGACAGGTCCGTGATCGAGCCGCTGTCGATGGCAGCCGCCACGGTCAGCGGCTTGAACGTGCTGCCCAGCTCGTAGACCTGGTTGGTCACACGATTGAAGGCAGGCGCGGTAATGCCGCGGTCGTACTGCTCCTGCGTCACCTTCACGTCGGACGACTTCACGTCGTTGGGATCGAATTCCGGCAAGGAGGCCAGCGCCAGCACCTCGCCCGTGTCCACATCGAGCACGATGCCCGCCGCGCCCACGGCGTCCACCGCCAGCATTCCGCTGCGCAGTTCGTCCTCCAGCGCGCCCTGCACGCGGGTGTCGATGGAGAGGGCTATCGGCTCTGCCCGGCGCACGGGGTCCAGCAATTGCTCGTCCAGCACCGATTCCATGCCCACGCGGCCATGGCCATCGGCAGCGACGTAACCCAGGACGTGTGCGGCAAGCGAGCCTTGCGGGTAGTGACGATCCGTCTCGCGAGGCAATTCCAGCGCCAGTTCGCCGATGGCGATCACCCGGTTGGCATCTTCGGGAAGTACCCGGCGGCGCAGGTATCCCGCGCGGCCCGAACGCAGCTGTTCGGTCACTTCGTGCAGGTCGAGATCGGGGAAGATCGCCTTGAGTTCGCGCGCCACTTCAACGGGCGACTTCACGAGCGGCGGACCGCCGTCGCCGCCCTCTGCCATCGCCGCGGGATTGAACCAGAGCGCATAGGCCGGGAAGGCGCGGGCCAGCGGAACGCCGTTGCGATCGGTAATCTCGCCGCGTGGGGGCAGCAGGGCATCGGCCATGGAACGGTGGGTAGGCGCAGGCTCCACCGTACCGATCCAGGTAATGCGCACCAGCGCGGCAGCCGCCACCAGCACGAAGACCAGCGCGATCAGCATCAGGCGCAGGCGTGCAACCAGCAAGGCGCGGCGACGATGATCGACGCGCCCCGCCTGGCCTGTGATGATCGTGTGCGGGGCGGCGTAGGCGGTCACCGGGCGGCATTCCCCGCGATGGCAACGCGGGTGAAGCCCGCGGCCTGTGCCGGTGCCGACAGCGGCACGCGAAGCGGTCCGGGTGCGAGAGCCACGGCGAGGTGCCCCTCGCCCGGCTCGCCACCTGCCAGCACGCGCTCGTCCACCGGCTTTCCGGTGAGGGGAGAGACCAGCTTGGGAAACTCGGCGATGTCTTCGCCAGTGGTCATGCCCGCCAGCCGGATGGGCGCGGGCGCATCGGCGGTGCGCGGGCTACCGAAGCTGGCCAGCTGCATGGGGCTTTCGATGAACTGCTCCGCCTTGGGCGCTTCGAAGCCGAAGTCCACCCGGTTCCAGGCGGCCAGTTGCACCTGGCTGGAGCGGGTGAGGAATTCGGTTTCCAGCAGCATGTTCTGTTCTTCGAGGCGAACGATCTGGCGTTCGGCACGCACCACTTCGGCGTGAACGGCGTTCACCTTCACATGCAGCAGCGCATAGAGCGCGATGCAGGTGCCGAGCGCGGCGAGCCAGCCAATACGGCGGATGCGGCGGTGGGGAGTCATGCGACGTCCTTTCGGGCAGGTGCCTGGGTACGGATTGCGGCGCGCAACGTGGAAGACCGCGCGCGCGGGTTGCGGTCGATCTCTGCCTGCGAGGGGCGGATCGCCTTCGACAATTGCCCGAAGCGCGCGGGTTCGGGGGTGTGCGCTTCGGGCAGGTAGCGTGAGCCGCGGGGGTTCGCATTCGCAGCGTCACGCAGGAACTTCTTCACGATCCGGTCTTCGAGGCTGTGGAAGCTGACGACGGCCAGCCGCCCGCCCTCGCCCAGCAATTGCTCGGCAGCGGCAAGGCCCTGCTCCAGTTCGTCCAGTTCCCCGTTCACGTGGATGCGGATGGCCTGGAACGTGCGGGTGGCCGGGTCCTTCTTGTCGCCGGGGCGATGGCCCAGCGCCTTGCGCACAACCGTGGCCAGTTCGCCGGTGGTGGTGAGCGGACGGGCGGCGACGATGGCGCGGGCCACGCGGCGCGACTGGCGCTCTTCACCGTACTGGTAGAGCACGTCGGCAATGTCCTTCTCGTCCGCCTCGTTCACGAAGTCGGCGGCGTTCGGGCGCGTCTGGCTCATCGTCATGTCGAGCGGGCCGTTGCTGGAAAATGCGAAGCCGCGCTCGGCCTGGTCGAGCTGCATGGAGGAGACGCCGATATCCATCGCGATGCCATCGACGCGCTCGATGCCGACTTCGGCCATCGCATCGACCATCTCGGAAAAGCGGCGCTGGTGCAGCACGAGGCGCGGTGGCTCCTCGCGAGTTTCTTCCCACCTGCTGCCAGCTTCGATGGCGTCGGGATCGCGGTCGAACGCGTGCACCGTCGCCCCGCGATCCAGGATGGCGCGGGTGTAGCCACCGGCACCGAATGTCGCGTCGATGATGACGTCTCCGGGCCGCGGGTCCAGCGCCTCGATCACTTCATCGAGCAGGACGGGAATGTGGGGAGCCGGCGCGGTCACTTCTTGCGACCCTCCGCCTTAGCACGGGCATCCTCGGCTTCGGCAAGGCACAGTTCGTACTGGTCTTCCCAGCCGGGCTCCTGCCCAAGTCGATCCAGATCCCACATCGTGATGAACTGGCCGCCGCCAAGGAAGCAGATGTTGTCGCCGATGCCGCCCACCTTGCAGAATCGCTGGGGCAGGATGAAACGACCGCTCTTGTCGAAGGGGACTTCGGTGAAGGTCCACATCTGCGTGGCGCGCAGGTCGCGGTCGAAATCCTGGTTCCGGCGGACCGCGTTCTCCAGCTCCTGGTCGAGAATGTCCTCGAAGTTGTCGGTGCGGCTGGGGCCGAAGGCGTTCAGGCAGGGATACTTGTGGTGCTTGGCGACGCACAGCACGCCCTCGTCACCCAGTTCGGCAAAGACCTTGCGGAAAAGCGGGGGCAGCACGAAGCGATCCTTCTCGCCGCGAAGCGAAAAGCCTTGCCCCCTGTATCCTGCCGGCCGCTGCGCCACTTGGCCTGTCCCTCGATAAAGTGCCCTTCACCGGACAAACCCCCTCCGTTCCTGGCCGCGCATCAACGCGGCCCGGTCGCTCCATCCCGAAGCGCAGCACGGGCTATGTGTCCGATGGATTCGAGGAATAACGCGCGAAGGCGCGGGATGGAAGGGGAAATTGCGGGAAATTGTGGGAGAACGCCGTAACCGATTGTTTTTCCTAGTCCGAATTCCCGCTCCCTTGGTGGTGCCGGTGATGATCTAACCGGCCAATTTCTGGCGGATTTGTGCCATTTTCGCTGGCTGGCAGCTCACCCAGGGGGACATTTCCCGCGCTGTCCCCAAAATTTTCGAAAACATGGCCAAGCAGCCAGCGGAGCGCCGCCTCGGCATCGGTGTACGGGCCTGCGATATCGAGCATGGCGGCGTCGGCAACGATCATCGCCTGCCCCTGCCCGATCACGCAATGCGCCAGCAACGCCTCGCCGGGTATGTTGCAATAGTCGGCATCGCCCACGTGGCTCAGCCTTCCCCGCTGGTTCACGGGCAGCGAATCGCCGAAGTGGTCGACCATCTGCGGCCCTGTGGGCTGCGCGGGGTCGAACTCCAGCGCCAGACCCCAATGCGCAAGAATCGGAGACAGCAGCGCCACGTCCTGCGGGCGGCGCCTGTCTCCCAGGTGGAAACGCGATTCGCCGGTCATCATCGGATCGGCAAACAGCAGCAGGGTACCGCCCTCGCGCACCCAGGCGTCCAGCGCCACGTTCTCCTCCGCCGAGAGGCCGCGCGGCTGCGCCATCAGCAGCGAACGGTGCCCCGCCAGCGCTTCGGCGGAAAGGTAATCCAGCGGGGCAAGCGTAAAGCCTTCTTCCAGCACGGCGCGCACCCAGTGGCGCGGCGCATGGCCGTTCAGCATCTCGTCCAGCCCGGCCGCTTCGCCCCAGTAGATCGGCACGGTGCCCATCAGGGCCAGCGGCGGGCGCTGTCCATCCTCCGCCCGCACCGGGAAGGCGAGAGCAGCGCCCAGCATTGCGGCGACAAGCAGCCTATTCCAGCGGGACATCGGTATTCGGCAAGGGCACGTCCTGCGTCGCCTGCGTGGCGGAAGACGACGGCGAAGGTGTCGGATCGCCGGAAAGTTCAGGTACCACGCCCGCATCGGCCAGCGGATCGCGCGGTTTGGGTGCTTGCGTCGGCTCGGTCGTCGGCGCGGCTTCCGGCACGGCATCGGCCTGCGTTTGCTGCGCCCGCTCGGTGACGATATCCGCCAGCCCCAGCAGCAGGACCATGGCTCCGATACCGATCAGCCCGATCTGCACGCGCTGGATACGCTCCGCACGCGTTCCGCCCAGTGGAGCAGGCTCGCTTTGCGGCTTCAGTGGCCTTAGGAGGTCTCTGGGGTCGAGTGCCATGCGCCGGTTCCTACTCCTCCGAAGCTGAACCTAACCAGTCGAACACGGGGAGGTCTTTCGCGCGCAGCCATTCAGCATTGTAGAGCGTGGAGAGATAGCGGAAGCCCGTATCGCACAGGATCGTGGCGACGCGCGGGTTCTCGATGCCGTCCGCCAGCAACTGCCGGCCCAGCGCCACCGCGCCTGCCACATTGATGCCGCTGGAGAGGCCGAGGCACAGCCCTTCCTCGCGCAGCAGGCGGGCGACCCATTCCATGCCTTCCTCGTCGGAAATGCGGAACTGCGTATCTACCGGCGCGCCCTCCAGGTTGGCGGTGATGCGCCCCTGCCCGATGCCCTCGGCCACGGAGGAGCCTTCGGACGAAAGCTCGCCGTTCTTGTAGTAGTTGTAGAGCGCCGCGCCGTGCGGATCGGTGAGCGCTATGCGGACCTTCTCGTCCTTTTCCTTCAGCCCCATGCCCACGCCTGCCAGCGTGCCCCCGGTGCCGACGGCGCAGGTGAAGCCATCGACGCGGCCTTCCATCTGTTCCCAGATTTCGGGCGCGGTGCCTTCGATGTGGGCGCGGCGGTTGGCGATGTTGTCGAACTGGTTGGCCCAGACCGCGTTCTCGGTCTCTTCCGCGATGCGGCGGCTGGTGTGGACGAAGTGGTTGGGATCGGCGAACTTGGTGGGCGGCACCGTGACGAGCTGGGCACCCAGCGCCCGCAGCGTGTCCATCTTTTCCTTGGACTGGTTGTCCGGCATCACGATGACGGACTTGTAGCCCAGCGCATTGGCGACCAGCGCAATGCCGATGCCGGTATTGCCCGCCGTGCCTTCCACGACTGTGCCGCCCGGCTTCAGTTCGCCGCGCTTCTCCGCATCGCGAATGATCCACAGCGCCGCCCGGTCCTTGACCGAGGCACCGGGGTTGGCAAATTCGCACTTGCCCCAGATCTCGCAGCCGGCCGCCTTGCTGGGGCCATCCAGCAGGACAAGCGGGGTGTTGCCGATAAGGTCGAGCGTCTTCGTCTGGACAGGCAGGTTCGTCATGACGACGGAGTTAGGACGCAGATGCGCTCAGCGCAACGCGAGAAGGGGTCGGGTAGTAAAAAGTCTCATTCGCCCTTGTATCGGTCGCGACCAGCGACCGACAGCGCGCGAACGCGCAGCCCGCAGGTGCCGCGCAGTCCGCAGGACGCAGCGAACAGCACCGAGGACGATCACGCGGAGGCGTGATCGAAAAACAATAGGCTCAATCTTCGTCGGCGATGGTAACTTTCAGGCCATCAAGGTCGTCGGTGAAGGGAATCTGGCACGACAGGCGCGAATTTTCGGTGCGGTGGTCGCTGGAATCGAGCAGGTCGTCCTCGTCCTCGCTCATGGCGGGCAGCTTGTCCTTGAAGGCCGGATCGACATGCACATGGCAGGTCGCGCAGGAGCAGCAGCCACCGCACAGCGCCAGCAATTCGTCGAAGCCGTTGTCGCGGATCGCTTCCATCACGGTCAGGCCGCTGCCGACCTCGACGGTGGTTTCCTCGCCGGAACGATTGGTGACGTTGAGAGTGGGCATACTCGTAATCCTCGCGTTTGCTTTGCCGCGGCTGCTAGGCAAGCGCGCCTCTCTTTGCAAGAAGGACAAGCATGGGCCTTACCGCTGACCAGATACGCAGCAGCCTCGATGAAGTGGCCGCCCGCGAACCCGCCATCGCCCGTGCGCTGGAGATCGCGGGCTACCCCGAACCGCGCATCCGCGAGACCGGCTACAAGACAATGCTGCGCACCATCGTGGGGCAGCAGGTCTCGGTCGCCGCCGCCAGCAGCATGTGGAACAAGCTGGAAGCCGAACTTGGCTCGGATTTCACCCCCACCTGCCTGCTCGAACGCGATTTCAACACGCTGCGCGCCTGCGGCCTTTCCCGGCAGAAGCAGGGATATGCCCGCAGCCTTTGCGAACTGGTTGCGGCAGGCGAAGTCGATCTGGAGAACCTGCCCGCAGACGACGAGGAAGCGATCGCCGAACTCACCAAGGTAAAGGGCATTGGCCGCTGGTCGGCGGAAATTTACCTGCTTTTCGCGGAGGGTCGCCCCGACATCTGGCCCGCCGGGGACCTGGCGGTGATGGCCGGTATCGGCAAGATCCTGGGCCTGGAGGAACGCCCAGACGAGAAAGCCACCCGCGCCCTCGCCGAGCCATGGCGGCCGCATCGCGGCGCCACCGCGATCTTCACCTGGCACTGCTACGACAATCCGGCGCTTTAGCTTGGCAACACGCCTGACGGTTCCTACCTCCCAAGCCACACCAAGGGAGACCCCATGACCGACCAGACCGCCGCCACCCGCGTATCCGACACCCCGCTGATCCCGCGCGATCACCTGTTCGGCAATCCCACCCGCGCGCAAGGGAAGATCAGCCCGGACGGCAAGTGGGTCAGCTGGATGGCGCCGTGGGAAGGCGTGATGAACGTGTTCATGGCTCCGGCCGACGATCCCGACAGTGCGCGCCGCATGACGAGCGCCAAGGATCGTCCGATCCCGCAGTATTTCTGGGCGCCCGACAGCCGCAGCCTGCTCTACATCCGCGACAAGGAAGGCGACGAGAACTACCTGCTCTACAGCGTGCCGGTGGAAGGCGAGGCGAAGGAGAAGTGCCTCACTCCGTTCGAGGAGACGCGGGTGCAGATCGTCGGCGGTTCGGACACCATCAAGGACAAGATCCTCGTCGGCCTGAACAACCGCGATGCGCGCTTCCACGATGTCCACCTGCTCGACCTCAATACTGGCGAGCTGGAGCTGGTGTTCGAGAACAACGAGTGGGCGGGTTTCGAGGCGGACGACAGCCTTACCCTGCGCTGGGCCGTGCGGCAGAACGCCGAGGGCGGCACCGACATGCACGAGGTCGTGGACGGCAAGGTGGAAGAAACCCCGCGTGAACGCACCGGGCTGGACGATTCCCTCACCACCGGCATGGCGGGCTACACCACCGACGGCAAGACGCTCTACTGGCTGGACAGCCGCGGTCGTAACACCGCCGCCTTGTTCGCCGAGAACACCGAGACCGGAGAGCGCGTGCTGGTGGCAGAGCACGACAAGGCCGATATCGGCGGCACCTTGCGCCACAAGCAGACGGGCGAAGTGCAGGCCTACACCGTCACTTACCTGCGCACCGAACACCACGCCATCGACCCCGAGATAGGCAAGGCACTGGACTGGCTGTGCGAGCAACTGGACGGCGATTTCGGCGTGCAGTCGCGCACCGATGACGATCGCCGCTGGCTGGTGGCGAACGATCCGCTGAACGCGCCCGTCGCCAGCTACCTGTTCGATCGCGACGCGATGACGCTGACGAAGTTCTACACCACCTATCCCGAGCTGGAGGGCGCCCCGCTGCAGCCGATGCACGCCCGCGAGATCACCTCGCGCGACGGGCTGGTGCTGCCCAGCTACCTCACCCTCCCCCCGCAGAGCGATCCCGATGGCGACGGCGTGCCCGATGCGCCGGTGCCGATGGTTCTGGTGGTCCACGGCGGACCGTGGGCGCGCGATGCCTTTGGCTACAACCGCACGCACCAGTGGCTCGCCAACCGCGGTTATGCAGTGCTGAGCGTGAACTTCCGCGGCTCGACCGGCTTCGGCAAGGATTTCATCAACGCGGGCAACCGCGAATGGTCGGGCAAGATGCACGACGATCTGCTCGATGCCGTCGACTGGGCCGTGGATCAGGGCATTGCCGAGAAGGACAAGGTCGCCATCATGGGCGGCTCCTACGGCGGCTACGCCACGCTGGTGGGCCTCACCTTCACGCCGGAAACCTTTGCCTGCGGCGTCGATATCGTCGGCCCCTCGAACCTGAAAACGCTGCTGGAAACCATCCCGCCCTACTGGGAGCCGCTGGTGAAGCAGTTCCACGAACGCATGGGCGATCCCACGACGGAGGAAGGCAAGAAGTTCCTCCAGTCGATCAGCCCGCTCTACAAGGCGAAGGACATTACCAAGCCCCTGCTGATCGGCCAGGGCGCGAACGATCCGCGCGTGAAGCAGGCGGAAAGCGACCAGATCGTGGAGGCGATGGAGCGCGACGGCGTGCCCGTGACCTACGTGCTTTTCCCCGACGAGGGGCACGGCTTCCACCGCCCGGAAAACAACATTGCCTTCAACGCCATTGCCGAGAATTTCCTTGCCGAATGCATTGGCGGGCGGGCCGAACCTGTGGGCGAAACGCTGGGTGCGTCCACTGCGGACATTCGCAACGGGCGCGAACATGTTAAGGGTCTCTCTGGCGACTGAGAGGCACTGAGAGACATGGGGCAGAAAAGCATTTTCATCACCGGCGGCGGATCGGGTATCGGCCGCGCCATCGCGCAGCATTTCGCGGACAGGGGCTGGTTGGTCGGCATCGCGGACCGCAACACTGCGGGGCTGGAGGAAACGAAGGCCCTGCTGCCGGAAGGGCAGTGCTACACCTACACCTTCGACGTGACGAACCGCGCCGGGTGGGACGTGGCTTTATCGGATTTTGCCGAGCACAGCGGCGGCGCGATCAACGTGATCGCCAACAACGCAGGGCTACCCTCCGGCGGCCCCTTGTCGGAGGTGACGCACGAGGAACTGGACCTGCTGCTGGATGTAAACCTGCGCGCCGTTTTCTACGGGGCGAAGGCCGGATACGAGTATCTGAAAGCCGCCGCGCCCCACGCCTGCCTGCTCAACACCGCCAGCGCAGCCGCGATATACGGCATGGCCAACCAGAGCGTCTACGGCGCGACCAAGGCCGGCGTGAAGAGCATGACCGAGAGCCTGGATGCAGAGTGGTCCACCGCCGGGATCAGGGTCCGCTCGCTGATGCCCAGCTTCATCGATACGCCGCTGCTGAAAATGCCCCCCAACCGCAGTCGCAACACGCCCATCCGCGATGCCGTGGTAAAAGCAGGACTTGAATTCACGCCCGTCGAAGAGGTGGCGGAAGAAGCGTGGAAAGCCGTCCACGGCAACAAGGTGCACCGCCTGGTGGGCAAGACAGCGCGCAAGATGGCGCGCGTTGCCAAGTGGTTCCCCGGCAAGCTGCGCCAGCGTGCTCGCACCCTCGCCGAAGCGCACGAACGCAGCGAGGGGCGCGCGGCGCTGGACTGAACCGCTAGAGCGCCTCGATCGCCTTGGCCATTTTCACGTCGCGCTGGGACAGTCCGCCCGCATCGTGCGTGGTGAGGGTAATGTCCACCTTGTTGTAGACGTTGAACCATTCGGGATGGTGGTCGCTCTTTTCCGCGATCAGGGCGACGCGGTTCATGAAACCCCACGCCTCGCTGAAATCGGAGAACTTGAAGACCTTGCGCATGGCATCGCCGTCGCGGTCGAATTCCCAGCCGTCCAGCTCTGCAAGCGCGCTTTCCGCTTCGCTCCTGCCCAGTTTCTCTACGGCCATGTGTCACTCCCTTGCTTGCGTATTGATGGTCCTGTGCACTAACGCACGAGGCAATGGAACCGTGCCGACTAGCTGCGAGTGACCTGGCCTGCCGGCGCGGAGAGCGCCTGCTGTTCCGCGGCCTGTCGCTGGATATCGTCGGCGGACAGGCGCTGCATGTGACCGGATCGAACGGCACGGGCAAGTCCAGCCTCATCCGCATCCTCGCCGGACTGCTGCGACCTTACGCGGGCGAAGTCGAGCGGCAGGGCAGCACGGGCCTGCTGGACCAGACGATGGCGCTGGACGAACACCTGCCGCTGGGCCGCGCGCTCGCGTTCTGGGCCGGGCTGGACGGCGCGATAGCGGACAGCGTGCTGATCCGCCTCGGCCTTGCCGACCTGCTGGACGTGCCGGTGCGCTACCTTTCCACCGGCCAGCGAAAGCGCGCCGCCCTCGCCCGCCTGCTGGGGCAGAACGCGCAGGTCTGGCTGCTGGACGAGCCACTGAACGGACTGGACCGCGATGCCGTTGCATTGGTGGAGGCGCTGATTGCAGAACACATCGCAGGCGGCGGCCTTGCGCTTGTCGCCAGCCACCAGCCGATCGCCGTGCCCGGAATGGCCGTTCTCGACTTGCCCGACTATGCGCGGGGGCTGGCGGCGTGAGGGGCTTCGGCACCTTGCTGATGCGCGACCTGGCGCAGCTTCTGCCGGGCGCGCGCAAGGGCAATACGCTGCTGCCTCTGCTGTTCTTCCTCGCGGTCGCCATGCTCTATCCGTTTGCCGTGGGACCGAACCCCAACGTACTGGCCGCGACCGGCGGCGGCGTGATCTGGGTTGCCGCGCTGCTCGCCGCGATCCTGCCGCTGGACCGGCTGCTGGCACCAGACCTCGAAAACGGTTTCTTCGACCAGTGGGCGCTGCGCGGCATTGCCGAGGAAGTCGTGGTCGCCGTGCGGTTGCTGGCGCACTGGATCAGCTTCGGCCCGTTCCTGATGCTGGCTGCCCTTCCCGCCAGCGCGCTGCTGGGGATCGACGGTGAGACGCTGCGCACGGTCGAGCTGGGCCTGCTGGCAGGGACACCGGGCCTTGCCGCCATCGGCATCATCATCGCCGCTGTCACGGTGGGCCTGCGCGGCGGAGGCGCGGCATTGTCCGGCCTGCTGGTCATCCCCCTTGCCGTGCCGCTGCTGATCTTCGGCGCGGGTTCGTTATCGACAGGCGGTGACGGCGGCATTGCGCTCACCGCCGCGATCAGCCTGTTGCTCGTCGCCATCGCGCCGTTCGCGGGCGGTGCAGCGATCCGCGCGGCGCGCGAAGGCTAGCGCGGCGCCTCTTCCTCGCCCGTCGCCCGGCTGACAGCCACCCCTGCGCTCAAGCCATGAACGATGGCAGAGACGACGATGGTGAACGCCACCGTTGCCCACAGCGCGCCCTCGTCCACCAGTTCGACATGGTGCGAGGCATAGGCGAGGTAATAGATCGAGCCGATGCCGCGTATGCCGAAGAAGGCCACGGTCGCCCGCTCCCGTGTCTTCAACCCTGCCCCGACAAGCGAAAACCACCCCGCAATCGGCCGGATCAGGAAGATGAGCGCGAGGCCGATCATGGCATGAGGCCAATCGAGGTAGGGCAGCAGGCCGGGAATTGCCGCACCAAGCGCCACCAGCAGCACGGCGGTAAGGGTGTGCTCCAGCGCTTCGGAGAAACTGTGCAGCCGTTCGTGGAAATGGTCCTGGGACTCCTCGCGCCGCAGCGCCAGTCCGGCAACGAACGCGGCGATGAAGCCATAGCCTTCCAGCAATTCGGTGATGCCGTAGGTGAAGATCACACCGGCAAAGGCGACCACGCCCGACTGCGTTTTCGACAGCGTGTTGCCGCGCGGCCAGTCGAACATGATCTGGCCCAGCAGCCAGCCCGCCCCTGCCCCTGCGACACCGCCGACCACCACGCGGTACAACAGGTCGCGCAGCACCCACTCGGTGGCGAGGCCCGTGCTCAGTGCGCCTGCCGTCGCCACGAGCACGCCCAGGTGTACAAAGGGAAAGGCCAGCCCGTCGTTCAGTCCTGCCTCGGTGGTGAGCGCATAGCGCACCGGGTGTTCCCCGCCCTCCAGCGGCGGGCCTACCTGCACGTCACCTGCCAGCACAGGGTCCGTTGGGGAAAGAACGGCCCCCAGCAGCAGGCTGCCTGCCAGCGTCATCCCGGCAGCCCACCAGCCGAACAGCGACAGCGCGATGATGGTGACGGGCATACCGATCAGCAGCAGCCGCAGCGTTGGCTTCCAAAGGCCATGCCCGAACAGCGTGTCGATCCTGAGGCCCACGCCGAACAGTCCGATGATCACGGCGAGTTCTGCGGTGACTTCCCAGATACGGGGATTTTCCAGCGGATCGACAGCCTCGGGCATTCCCGGCAGCCAGGCGAAAGCAACCAGCCCCAGCGCGATCAGGACAGGTGCCGCGGCAGGCTCCCGGCCAGAGAAAAAGCGCGGCAGCCAGTAACTGGCGATGATCGCCGCACCGGCGGCGGCGAAAAGCACGTGGAAGGAATCGAATTCGAACATCTGGGCAGGTTTCCGGCTACGTCTGGCATGAACGCTCGACGCCGGCGCCTGTGCCGATGCGGCCTAGTAGGGCGGGTGATAGTCCTCGCGGCGCAGGGTCAGCATGTAGTCGACCAGTTGCTCCACCTCGTCGTCCTCGAGGTAGAAATCCATTTCGCTGGGATAGTTGTGTGCACTGACCAGCCAGGTCGTCAGCGTCTCGCGCGTCAGCCCGCGGCGATTGGCGATTGCTGGCCATTCCGGCGCATCGGGGTTGGGCGAGAGGCCATAAGGCTCAACCGAATGGCACGAACCGCAGGCGGCCTGGGCCAGCGCGCGGTCTTCCGGATCGGCAGCGGCGACAGGCTCCGGCTCCACGGTCTGACATGCAGCCAGCGCGGCGAGGAGGATTACTGATGCGATCGACGATTTCATGCGGCCTCTTCCATTCATCTATCGGGCGAACATAGCCCTACAGGGAAAAAGGTCGTTGCGCCAAATCAATAGGCCGGATCAGTAAGGCGGCTTGTCCAGACCCTTGGGGCTCTTGGTGAAGATCTCGCAGCCGTCCTCGGTGATGCCGATGGAATGTTCGAACTGGGCCGACAGGCTCTTGTCGCGCGTTACCGCGGTCCACCCGTCGTTCAGCATCTTCACGTGCGGACGGCCAAGGTTGATCATCGGCTCGATGGTCATGAACATGCCCGCCTTCAGCTCCGGACCCGTGCCGCGCCTTCCTGCGTGCACAACTTCGGGCGCGTCGTGGAACAGGCGGCCAAGGCCGTGGCCGCAGAATTCACGCACCACGCCGTAACGGTGACGCTCCGCATATTCCTGGATCGCCGCACCGATATCGCCCAGCCGCGCGCCGGGGCGCACTTCGGCAATGCCGATCATCAGGCACTCGTGCGTCACTTCCACCAGCTTCTTTGCCTTGATGGAGGGTTCTCCGGCGAAATACATGCGACTGGAATCGCCGTGCCAGCCGTCCAGCAGCGGGGTGACGTCGATGTTGACGATGTCGCCTTCCTTCAGCCGCTTGTCGCCCGGAATGCCGTGGCAGACCACGTGATTGATGGAGGTGCAGCACGAATGGGTGAAGCCGCGATAGCCCATGGTCGCGGGCACCGCGCCGCCATCCAGCGTCATCTCGCGCACCACCTTGTCCAGTTCGCCCGTGGTCACACCCGGCTCGACGCGGGTGGTCAGCTCGTCGAGGATTTCGGCGGCCAGGCGGCCTGCCTTGCGCATACCCTCGAACCCTTCCGGGCCGTGCAGCTTGATGGTGCCGTCGCGGTAGACGGACGTGTCGGCGGTTACGTGCTGGTATTCGGTCATGCGCTCCATCTAGGCACTTTGCCCGCGAATTGCGAGACCGGCTTTAGGGGGCGGTGAAGGCGCCGCGATATTCCTCCCGCACGACCTCCAGCAATTCTGCCGTTACCGGGAAAGTGAACTCGTAGCTGCCTTCCGCATAGGGGCCCGCCAGGTAGGGCGCGATCTGGATGCCGATGCGGTTGAACCCCTGCCCGTTGGTGGAGCCGAGCAGCAGATTGCCCTCGTCGGGTTTCACGCAGGCATCGAAACTGTCGTCGGAATCTGCGTCCACCGGTTCGCCGCGCCGCTTCTCGCGCTCTGCATTCAGGGCTTCGCACAGCTGCGGTCCCAGCACCTCGTCCAGCGCGGCGGCGGAAGTGAAGAAGGCGATCGGCTCCACCGACCTGCCCTCTTCCTTGTCCCACACGATCGTATCGAAACTGTAGTTCGGATGCGCCCCGCCGTAATAGAAGGACTGGTCGGCAGACAGGCTGAGCCAGCCGGGCAGGTCCGCCACCACTTCCCACGCGGTCTCGCTGGAATAGGTGTTGAAGGGAAAGCCGTTGTCGCGCGCTTCCTCCCGCCCCTGCGCAGCACGGCCGGCGAGTTCCTGCCGCTCCTGCTCCAGCCGCGAATCGAGCCAGCCTGCCAGCCCCTCTGTATCGCCCGCGGCCTGCGGATAGCTGTATTCGAACAGGTAGGTGTCGGTCCGCTCCGACACGGTGCGCGCGCCGCCCAGCGGAGCGGGCGTCCCCTCCGGCGTGGCAGGAGGCTGCGGTGTTTCGGGCGCGGTAGTCGGTTGCGGGTCTGCGGCCTGCTCGCCCGGATTGCAGGCGATCAGCGCAGTCGGAACCGCAAGCAAGGTGAATCGTCGGATCATCGTAGAGTCCATCTACGCCAAGCCTTCCCAAACGGCGACGAAAACGGCAAGCGGAATTCCATGACTATTGCACCAGACCTCATCCAGCCGGATCGCGAGCAGGATGCCACTACGATCCATCTCGTCAACAAGGACACATTCGAAAGCTTTGCCAAGGGCTTGAGCGGTCCGCAACGCGCGGCGCTTTCCGGGCAGAAATTCACAGGCGCCGGTTACCAGGTGGGAATCGTTCCGGATGGAGAAGGCTGGTTCGCCGTGGGCGGCGTGTCCGACCCTTCAGACCTTTCCAGCTGGTGCCTAGCGAAACTGGCGGAGAAGCTGCCCGAAGGCACCTACCGCCTGGCGGACGATTTCTCCGCCGGCGCTGCCATGTTCGGCTGGATGACGGCGCAGTACCGCTTCACCCGCTACCTTGACGACAAGGATGCCGAAGGGCCGCGAGTGCTGCTGACGAAGGACGTGGCGAAGATCGACCTGGTAACGGCAGAGGCGCACGCGACCAGCCTCGTACGCGACCTGGTGAATACGCCCGCCGAAGACATGGGCCCCGCCGCGCTGGAGGCAGAGGCGGAGCGGATAGCGAAGGAACAGGACGCCAGCATCACCGTGACGCGCGGTGATGCGCTTGAGAAGGGCTTTCCCATGGTCCACGCCGTAGGCCGGGCCGCCGAACGCAAGCACGCCCCGCGCCTGATCGAGCTGGAATGGGGCGACGAAAGCCATCCGAAGATCGCCATCGTCGGCAAGGGCGTGTGCTTCGATTCGGGCGGTCTCGACATCAAGCCTTCGCGCGGGATGCTGCTGATGAAGAAGGACATGGGCGGCGCGGCGCACGCGCTCGCCCTGTCGGAACTCATCATGAAGGCCGGCCTGAAGGTTCGCCTGCACACCGTCGTGCCCGCCGTGGAGAACGCCATTGCGGGCAATTCCTTCCGCCCCGGCGACGTGCTGCAAAGCCGCAAGGGCCTGACAGTGGAAATCGGCAACACCGATGCCGAGGGACGCCTGATCCTTGGCGACGCCCTCACCCTCGCCAGCGAGCGGGAGCCGGAATTCATCCTCGATTTCGCCACCCTGACAGGCGCCGCGCGCGTGGCGCTGGGGCCGGACCTGCCTGCGCTGATGACCCGGCGCGACCAGACGGCCGAGCAGCTTATCTCCGCCGGGAAGGCGCACGACGACGAGCCTTGGCGCCTGCCGCTGCCAGCCGCCTACGCCGAGTGGCTGAAAAGCGACATCGCCGACACCAACAACACCCATACGAATGGCTTTGCCGGGGCGAGCGTCGCTGGGCTGTTCCTCGACAAGTTCGTGGGCGAAGGCATCGACTGGGCGCACTTCGATACCTTTGCCTGGCGTCCCTCTGCAAAGCCGGGACGGTCGAAGGGCGGTGCTGCACTGGGCCTGCGAGCGGCCTTCCACGCGCTGCGCGGTCGATATGGTTAGGGCGCAAGGTTGCAGCAGCGGTCCCGCGCGGCTAAGCGCGGCAGTCTGCACCGGGGCACCCAGGCCCCGCGTTATTGGAAACAGGTGAGCGGCGCTTGAGCCAGGACGACAACACGATGACAGGCCACGCACCGCAGGGTCCGTTTGCTCTTACGGGTCCGGTTGAAAAGCCGGAGCCGCGGCAGGTCCCCCTGCGCGGCGATCTGGCGCACATCGGCCTCGCCGGAAAGCACTTCGTGCCGCACTACGCGGTGCCCCAGCCGCGCAGCGTGCTGCCGGGCGGCGCGCCGCTCTATGCCGATCCGGACGACACCTCGCACGAGCTGTGCGTCCTGCTGGAAGGCGACAGCTTCGAAGTGCTCGACGTAACCCGCGAGTGGGCCTGGGGCTGCCTCTCGCTGCATGGACCGGTCGGCTACATCCGGCTCGACCGGCTGGAAACACCGGGAGGCTGAAGCATGGCGCACACCGTCTTCATCGATGGCGGCGCGGGCACCACCGGCCTGGAAATCGCCGACCGGCTGGAGGGCCGCGAGGAATTCGAGCTGGTTCGCCTCAACGACGCCGAACGCAAGGACGAGGACTGCCGCCGCTCCGCCCTGAATTTCGCCGATTTCGCCATCCTGTGCCTGCCAGATGACGCAGCACGCGAAGCCGTGGCCTTGATCGACAAGGATTCCGGCACCCGCGTAATCGACGCCAGCACCGCCCACCGCACGGCGAAGGGCTGGATCTACGGTTTCCCCGAACTGGTCGGCCCCAACGTGGTCTCGGGCGCGGACAGGGTGTCCAATCCCGGCTGCTATCCTACCGGCTTCCTGGCCCTGGTCGCTCCCCTGGTGCGCGCCAAGCTCCTGCCGAACGACTGGCCCTACAGCGTCAATGCCGTGTCGGGCTATTCCGGCGGCGGCAAGGGCCTGATCCAGCGGTTCGAGGGTGAAGGCAGCGACATCGCCTTTCGCGCTTACGGCCTGGGACTGGATCACAAGCATCTGGACGAAATGAAGAGCAAGGCCGGTCTCAAGCACGCGCCGGTCTTCGCGCCCTCCGTCATTGCCGGCTTCCGCGGGATGGTGGTGGAAGTGCCCCTGCCGATCGAGGCCATGCGCAACTCTGCCAGGCCGGAGGAACTGCGCGAGGAACTGGCCCGCTATTACGAGAACGCGCCCCTCGTCACCGTGCATCAGCCGGAAGAGGACGTGAGCGAGTTGCTGCTGCACAAGAACGCCGAACCCTGGGACGGTCTCGACCTCTATGTCTTCGCCGACAAGGAGGGACACACCGCCCGCCTGATCGCCGTGCTCGACAACCTTGGCAAGGGCGCCAGCGGGGCCGCGGTGCAGTCGCTCAACCTGATGGCGGGCTGCGATCCGCTGGCCGGACTGCGGGCCTGATCCGCACGCGCACGATACCCTGCCGGATAGCGTGCCCAAAATTCGGGCAGCACTGCCTGCAAAAAGGTCAAAAGCGGCGGCGTCAGCCACGCAATTTGATTGCCGGGGGCGCCCGCGAATTCGCCGTAATGTTGCGAATCCGCCCTTTCGCTCGTGCCCGCGATTGTCTAGCAACAGGCCATTGGTGTCTGGCATGATTCTTGAACATCATTCGACCGGGTATCGCCCAAGGGAGAAAGGCCCGGCCAGGTTCGGGTAACGACAGGGAATTCAGTGAAGAAAATCGAAGCCATCATCAAACCCTTCAAGCTCGACGAAGTGAAGGACGCGCTGCACGAAGTGGGCGTGTCCGGCATCACCGTGACGGAGGCGAAGGGCTTCGGGCGCCAGAAAGGCCATACAGAGCTGTATCGCGGTGCCGAATACGTCGTGGATTTCCTGCCCAAGGTTAAGCTCGAGATCATCGTGCCGGATTCGCTTGCGGATCAGGTGACCGAAGCCATCGCCAATGCCGCCAGGACGGGCCGCATCGGCGACGGCAAGATCTTCGTCTCCGACATCGCGACGGCAATCCGTATCCGTACCGGAGAACAGGACGACGCTGCTCTTTAACGGGCAGCACGATCTCCACCGGCGAAACCCGCCAGAACAGACAACACTACGTTCAATTCCAAGGAAGGATTATCATGGCCAGTGCTAAGGATATCACCAAGCGAATCAAGGATGAGGAGATCGAATGGGTCGATGTCCGCTTCACCGATCCCAAGGGCAAGTGGCAGCACCTCTCGATGTGCGCCAGCGTTGTCGACGAGGACATGCTCGAAGAAGGCATGATGTTCGACGGCTCCTCGATCGAGGGCTGGAAGACGATCAACGAGAGCGACATGATCCTGCGTCCGGACCTGGACTCGGTCTATATCGACCCGTTCAGCGCGACGCCGATGATGGTCATCAACTGCGACATCGTGGAACCGTCGAACGGCGAACTCTACAGCCGTGATCCGCGTTCCACCGCCAAGCGCGCCGAAGCCTACCTGAAGAGCACCGGCATCGGCGATACCGTCTACGTCGGTCCGGAACCCGAATTCTTCATGTTCGACGACGTACGCTTCGAAGACGGCTATGCCGGCTCGGGCTTCCAGATCGACGATGTCGAACTGCCGACCAACTCGGGTGTCGAGATGGAAATGGGCAACATGGGCCACCGCCCGCGCGCCAAGGGCGGCTACTTCCCCGTCGCGCCGGTCGATTCCGCCATGGATATCCGCGCCGAAATGGTCTCCACGATGATGGAAATGGGCCTGCCCATGGACAAGCATCACCACGAAGTGGCCTCGGCCCAGCACGAGCTCGGCATCACTTTCGGCACGCTGGTGGAAACCGCCGACCGCGTGCAGATCTACAAGTACGTGGTGCACCAGGTCGCCCATGCCTACGGCAAGACGGCAACCTTCATGCCCAAGCCGATCAAGGACGATAACGGCTCCGGCATGCACACCCACATGTCGATCTGGAAGGACGGCAAGCCGACGTTCGCAGGCAACGAATATGCCGGCCTGTCGGAAAACTGCCTCTACTACATCGGCGGCGTCATCAAGCACGCCAAGGCGCTGAACGCCTTCACCAACCCGACCACCAACAGCTACAAGCGTCTGGTACCGGGCTTCGAGGCTCCCGTGCTGCTGGCCTACTCCGCCCGCAACCGTTCCGCATCGTGCCGTATTCCCTACGGCTCGGGCGAAAAGGCCAAGCGCGTGGAATTCCGCTTCCCCGATCCGCTGGCGAACCCCTACCTCGCCTTCTCGGCCCTGCTGATGGCGGGCCTCGACGGGATCGAGAACAAGATCCACCCGGGCGACGCCATGGACAAGAACCTCTACGACCTGCCGCCGGCCGAACTGGCCGACGTGCCGACCGTCTGCGGTTCGCTGCGCGAAGCTCTGCTGGCCCTGCGCGACGATCACGAGTTCCTGCTGAAGGGCGATGTGTTCACCAAGGACCAGATCGACGCCTACTGCGACCTCAAGTGGGAAGACGTGCTGCGCTTCGAAACCACGCCGTCGCCGGTTGAGTTCGACATGTACTACAGCTCGTAAGAGCTACCGGCTCAAAGCCAAACAAAAGGGCCGCTCGGGAAACCGGGCGGCCCTCTTTCTTTCCCGTGTGAGCGAGAGCTTACCGCTGCACCAGCAACCCGCGCTTGCCCGCGACGATGAAGCACGACACCATCAGCAGCCCCGCGAACAGGGTCAGCCAGTCGAGCGGTGCCGGGCCGGTGACGTATTCGAGGTGCGCCAGCAGCGACCAGCCGCCGCCGATCAGGAAGGCGAGATAGAACGCAGCCGAAGTCGCCTCGGTCGAGACGCTGGCCATCAGTTCGTCCACGTGGCGGCGCTGCCGCGATCCGGCGAACCAGGCGAGGCCCACCAGTGCCACGACGGCGACCAGCACCACGCCGGGGGCGAGCGGGCCGCCGGGCACCCCGATCGCCGCCAGCAGCAGCGCCACGCCCAGGGCGATCATGCCGACCGCGCTCCAAGTCAGCATACGGTACTGTTCGCGCAGTTCATCGGCATCCTCGACGTTCAGGAACCGCGCGCCGACGGAGGGGCTAACGAGCCCAACGCTCACGGCCAGCGCGGTGAGGATGTAGATGATACCCACCAGCCCGGCGATCTCCTGCGAGGTGGTGAATTCGCCCAGTGCGCCGGTCTTCACCAGTTGCATGAAGCCCATGGCCGCGAAGAAGCCGGCCACGCCGCCGAGGCCGAGCGCGAGGATCATCTTGCCCGTCTTGCTCTTGGATTTGTCTTCGATTGCCATGTCCATTTACTCCGCCTCCGGTTCCCAGTCGTCGATGAATATCTCCGGCACGCTCACGGCGAACAGCTTCGCCATGCGCAGCGCCAGCGGCAGGCTGGGATCGTACTTGTCGGTCTCCACCGCGTTGATCGTCTGCCGCGAAACGCCCAGCCGCCGGGCGAGTTCGCCCTGGCTCCAGCCCTGCCCTTCGCGGTGTTCCTTCACGCGGTTCTTCACCGAATCATCCCGTCTGCCTGTAAAGAGCTCTTTACTGTAAAGAATTCTTGTCAGTCAAGAACTCTTTACAGCCCTTTCCTACAGCCGCCCGCCGGGCCTAGCGCCGCCGCCCGATCAACTGCAGGAAACCAACGCCATGACGCGAAAACCGCTTTTCGATACCGTTCGACGCATCCTGGGCCGTCCGCTCTCGCGCAGCGAGGTCGCGCAGATCGACGAGGCCGCCGATCTTTTGCCCCAGGACTGTGTTCCAGGTGTTCCAGGTTCTCCCGCGCCCACGGCCATCGGGCGGGAAGGCGTGGCGCTGATCAAGCGGTTCGAGGGCTGCGCAAAGGTGCGGAGCGATGGCCGGGTGGAAGCCTACCCCGACCCCGGCACGGGCGGCGCGCCGTGGACCATCGGCTGGGGTGCTACCGGGCCGGGGATCGAGAAAGGCACCGTGTGGACGCAAGATGCCTGCGACGCGCGGCTGGAAGCCGACCTCGAACGCTACGCCCGGCAGGTCTCCGCCGCGCTGGGCGATGCCCCCACCAGCCAGCTTCAGTTCGATGCGCTGGTCAGCTTCCACTACAACACCGGTGCCATTTCCAACGCCACTCTCACGCGCAAGCACAGTGCGGGCGACTTCGAGAGCGCGGCAGAAGAGTTCGCGCGCTGGTGCTATGCCGGGGGCCGGGTGATGCGCGGGCTTGCCCGCCGCCGTGCGGCCGAGGCGGCGCTATACCGGCGCGGAATGCACTAGCGGGCGGAACCACCTGCCAGGGCCCGCCGTTTCCCCGTTTCAAGAGGAGCCTTAGAGATGAAACTATTGTTCGCATCGATCTCGGCTATCGCCCTGGCTGCTGCCCCTGCCCTTGCCCAAGGGAATGGCAACGGTAACGGCGGTGGCAACGGAAACAACGGCAATCGGGGCGGACCGCCTGCGCAGGCAGGCCCGTCCAATCCCGGAGGCGGAAACGGAAACGCCAACCGCGGCAACCGTGGCGGTGGCCAGATGGAAGCGCGCGGTGAGCGTGGTGGCGGCCCTCCCCCACAGGCGCGCGGGAATGGCAACGGCAACGGCGGCGGACCGCCGGTGGCGCGTGGAAACGGCAATGGCGGTGGTCCGCCTGTCGCACGCGGTAATGGCAACGGCGGTGGACCGCCCGTCGCGCGTGGCAATGGCAACGGAGGAGGACCGCCGGTCGCTCGCGGGAACGGCAACAGTGGCAATCGCGGCAACGCCAACATCGGTGTCCGCTACGACGACGGGCCGGATTTCGATTTCCGCCGCGTGTCTTCCCGCATCGCCGAAGGATGTCCCCCGGGCCTTGCGAAGAAATACAACGGTTGTCGCCCGCCGGGCCTTGCCCGCCAGCAGGACCGCTATCGCTACAGCCGCTATTCGCCCGACTGGTGGGGCCTCGGCGGCCTCTTCGGCGACAGGCGGGGCAACTACTATTACGACGACGGCTTCCTGCTTCGGCTCGGCAGCGGCGGCGGTATCTCGGGCTACATTCCCTTGCTGGGCGACGCGCTGTCCATCGGCAACCCGTGGCCGGACGACTATCGCTATTCGCGCATGCCGACCTACTACGAAAACTACTACGGTCTCGGCGGCTATGATCGCTATCGCTATGCCGATAACGTGGTCTATCGGATGGACCCGGAGACCGCCGCCATCACCTCCATCGCGGCGCTGCTGACGGGCGACCAGTTCACCGTCGGCCAGCCCATGCCGCGCGGGTACGATGTCTACAACGTGCCTTACAGCTACCGGGACCGCTACTACGACCGGCCCGGCGCGATGTACCGCTACAACGATGGCTACGTCTACGAGATCGACCCCGAAACCCGGCTTGTCGCCGCGGCCATCGAACTGCTGATCTGAGAGGAACCCCGCGAATGACGAAGAGAACAATCCTCACCGCCCTCGCGGCGGGCGGCATGCTCGCCCTGACGGCCTGCGGCTCCGACAGTGCCGAAGACGCGGAAGCCAGCGGCGAAGTCGGCAGTGAAACCCTGGCGGCGCTGGTCGAGGAGCATGAGCAATTATCGACGACGGCAGAGATTCTCGGCGACACCGGCCTCCAGAACGTGTTCGACGGCAATGCGCCCTACACGATCTTTGCGCCGACCGACGACGCTTTCGATGCACTCGACATTCCGCTGGACGGCGAGGAAGCGCAGGCCGCCCGCGTTGCCATCCTGCGCGAACACATCGTCCCCGGCTTCCTCACCCGCGACGATATCGTGGGCGCAATCGAGAGCGGCGGCGGATCGGTGGAGATGCAGACCATGGGCTCCAACACCCTGACGTTCAGCGAGGATGGCGGCACACTGCTCGTGGCCTCGTCAGACGGGACCGAGGCCCGCGTTGCCGGCGCTGTGATGAGCGGCGCCAACGGTTCTGTCTTCCCGATCGACGGCGTGCTGAAGTCTACCGACGAACCCGGCTGATACTTTCGAGCCTTACGATAGAAAAGGGGGCGGCCCGTTACAGGCCGCCCCCTTTTTCGTGCGCCACGTCCACCGGACTGCTGCCTCAGTAGTCCCGCCGGTATTCCGCTGCGGCCTGGTGGCGTCCGATGGTGCTGACCGTGGCCAGCAGGTTCAGCCAGCTCGTCACCCGGAACTCCAGCTCGCTGGCGTTGTAGCCCGCGCCATCGGTGATGATCTCGACATAGAAGCGGCGGCCGAAGTTCTTGCCCAGCGCCACGGCCGTGCCGCGATCCAGCGCCGGGTCCGCCCCGATGATGCGCAGGCGATCGAGGCCCACGGCATTGCGCAACTGGTTGATCGGGCCAACACCCCCGCCGCCGCGCAAGGATGCGACGGCCGCGCCCAGTTGCAGCGCATCGGTGGCGGAAAGATCGGTGATCGAGCCACCGAACAACAGCCGCGCCAGCAGCTCCTCTTCCGGCAGGGCCGGGGTGGAGGAGAAGGTGATCTGCGGCTGGCTGGCATTGCCGGTCACGTCGACCTCGACGCTGATGCCGTTTACGTCGGTCGCCGCCGTCAGGTCGATGCGCGGATCGATGGGCACGCTCTGGTCGAAGTCGATCTCGCCGCGCGTAATCTCGAAACGGGTGCCCGCGAAGGAATAGAAGCCCTGCCGCGGCACGATGGAGACGGAGCCACCCACGCGCGGATCGTCGGTCGTGCCGCGCAGCAACAGGTTCTCGGTGCGCCATTCGCTGTCCAGCCCCATGCCTTCGACCCGGATGCCGCCGGGCGCGCGCACGTCGATCAGGAAGCGCCACGGCTGCGTCGCGGTGGCGGCGGGCGCGATATCGGCAGGGCGGTTGACCTCGCGTATCGCGACGTTCGGCAGTTCGGCAAGGACTTCGGAACTGCCGAGCGACCAGCGCGCGCTTCTCGCTTCGAGCTGCCCGGCAATCGTGCCGCCCACGCCGTTGGAAACGATGCGCATCGGGCCGGTTACGGTCGCGCCCATGTTCTCAAGGTCGAGGATCTCGGCATTGCGCGCGGCTATGCGCAGGTCGATCTGCGGGCCGCGCTCTGCCGAGATATCGGACAGGTCGACGAACCCACTGCCCGACACGCGCCCGCCGTTCGGCGCGTTGCCGGCAAAGCGGGTGATTGCCAGGCGGGATCCGGTGAAAGTGCCGCGCGCCTCCACGCCGGTTATGTCGGTGCCGGTGAGCCCGCTGCGGATGCGCAGGTCGTCGCCCGACATCGAACCGCGAACCTGCGGGTTGCCCAGGGTGCCGCGTACGTTGGCGGCCACGGAAATGTCGCCGGTCATGTCCAGCAGGTCTATCGCTGCAAGGCGCCACAGCGTTGCCGCAGAACCGTTGAAACGGAACTGCCCGTTGAGGTCGCCATTGTAGAGCCGTTCCACCAGGCCGCCGCTTTGCGCAAGGTTGGAAATGCGGGCCTGCAGTCGGCCATCGGCGCTGCCATTGTCTTCCATCACCGCGCGGGCCTGCAGGTCGGTTTCCGAAAGCCGGGCCACCAGCGCGATATCCATGGGTTCGGAAGTGAGCAGCAGGCTGGAGCGCGTCAGGTCGTCCACCATCAGCCGTGCCTCGCCTACCGGCAGGCCGCTTGGTGCTGCCGAAAGTTCGATCACGCCGGAAATCTCGCCGCCGAGCCCGAGATCACCCGAAAGCGCGCCGACAAGGCCCAGCGGCATGTCGCTGAGTGCGACGCGGCCCTGCGGCGCGGCCTCGCCGCCGAAAGTGCCGCTGGCGATGATGAAGCCGTCGCCATAGGAAAGCTGCGAGCGTTGCAGTTCCCAGCCGCCGCCTTCCTGCGCCAGCAACACGGCTCGGCGTGGCATGGAAATGTCGCGTCCGCCGTAGGAGCCGTCCACGGCAACGGCGATCCTCTCGGACGAGACCTGGCCGTTCACCAGCAGCTCGAACCGGCTGCCGCGCGATCCGGTGAGTGCGGCATCGAAACTGCCGGTGCCGTTCACCACTTCTGCCTGCGCGGCAAGGCGACCGATGAAGATGTTGCCGTAGGAAAGACCCTGCAGGTTCGCGTTGCCGGTGATCGTGGTGTTGCCTTCGGCGATCAGGCCGCTGGCTTCCACGGTGCCGCCCGCGATCATGATCGGCGTTACCCCGCCAAAGCGTGCGCCGTCCGCCACCAGGTCTATATCGAAGCCCTGCCCGCCATCGCGCACGGCAAGGTCGATCGTACCGTCCAGTCCGCCGCGGCCGACGTCCAGCGTCCCGGCCACGCCGCCATCGACGAGGTCGAGCGTGCCGCTGACGCGTGTCTCGGCCACGTCGAGCCGGTCGATGCGAATGGCCGAAGTGCCATCCTCACGGGAGATAAAGCCGAGCTCACCGCTGAATTCGCCCAGCGTGGACATGCCCTCGGTCTCGATGGCGAAACCATCGTCGGAGGGGGCAATGCTCACGCGCACATCGGCAAGACCTGCGGCGGGAAGCGGGTCTGCCAGCACCAGCTCGACGTATGGGCCATCCTCCGCCAGCGTTGCCTCCACGGTGAACGGGCCATATTCGGTGTGCCGCCCACTGCCGACAACGCTGGTGCCCGCGTCATCCACCCGCCCGTCGAGCGTGGCGGTAAGCTTGGTGGCGTTGATGGACATGGCATTGAAAGACAGCGGCATTTCGCCGCCCAGGGCGATGCCGCCGTCGAACCTGATGTCCTCGCCGGCAATCGTGGTGATCGTCTCGTTCGTCACCTGGTCGACACGGCCCTGAAGCTCTGCGCGCAGCATCCAGGGGGCATCGCCACCGATGCGGAAACGGATCTGCGCGCCTGCATCCACCGTACCCACGCCTTCGAATGCGAGGTCGGCAATATTGACGGGGCCATTCACGCGCGTGAGGCCGGTATCGAGATTGCTGTTGAGGCCGAGCCGTGCGCGAAGGCCGCGGAATTGCACGGCGAGGTCGTCCGACAGGATCTCGTTCCCGGCATAGACGATGGTGCCGTCGAGGCTGCCGTCGACGAGGCGCGGATCGAACAGTTCGTTGCCGCTGACGATGCGCCCGATGGCAGCATCGGCCGGCACCGTCACGCGGGTGCCGTCGAAGGTCAGCGTGCCTTGCTGCGCAACGTTGGAGACGACGATCCCGCCTGCATCGATCTCGTCCACCGTCAGCGTGTGCGGCATGGCCAGCTCGCGGAACGGGCCGTTGAGCGTGCCCTGCAGGTCCAGCCCGTTCAGCGCCACGTCGGGCGAGAACAAGGTCGCGTCCAGCAGTTGTACGCCGATGTCGAAATCACGGAAGGCATTGTCGGCAAGGTCAATCGCGCCGTCGCCATCGGCGTTCACGCCGCGCGCGCGCATCACGAAATCGCCTTCCAGCACCGAGTCCACCAGCGTGCCCGACGCAGAGAGAGTAACAAGGTCGCCCAGCGCACGGGCGGGAAGGCCCTCGACGTAGGCACCCGGCCGCGCCTGTCCCACTAAACGATACTGGCCACTTTCGTTGTAGATATCGAAGTCGAGCAGTTCGCCGCCGCCCTGCGTGGCCAGAAGGTCGCCCTGCCATGACGTCCAGGTACCATCACCTTCCAGCGTGATCGCGAGGTCTTCCTCCGCCCCCACCATAGCGGCAAGAAAGCCGCCTGCAGGTGCCTGCCAGTTCAGGTCGAGGTCGAAACGGTCGCCGTCGGGCTCGGCATGGACCAGCGCGGCAAATTCGTCACCGCCGCCGAATGCGCCATCTGCATCAAGGTAGACGAGCCCGTCGCGGATATCCGCCTCCGCCGCAAAGTCGATGGTACGCTGCTCGCCCAGCAGCCCTTCGGCAACGGTCAGGTCGTCGATCACGAAGCGATCGACGCGAATGTCGAAATCGGGGAGGACCGGCGCGTCGGGATCGCCGGGATTGAGCTCCGGCGCGGCGTAAAGCGTCCCGTCGTTCAGCACGAGGTGGCGCACGTCCAGACCGCTGGTGAACCAGCGATGGGGCCGCCAGTTGAGGTCGATGGTCGGCACCTCCAGGAACAGCGTGTCGTTGGCATCGTAGAACTTCACATCCTTGAAGGTGCTGCTCCACAGGATTGAACCATCGATCTCGCCCACCTCGACTTTCAGGCCCGAGGCAGGGGCCACCTTGCTGATCTGGTCGACGATGAACTGGCGTCCGGGCGGCGTGTGCAGGAAAGCCACGGCCAGCAGCACCAGGCCCACCAGCGCGGCCAGCACCCAGCCGATGCCTTTCAGGATGCGGATCGGGATACGGCGCTTGCCGCCCTCGCCCTGCACCTTGCCGTCCTCTTCCGGCCCCTCGTCCATGATCACGTCGTCAGCCATCAGAACGCCTGACCCAGCCCAACGTAAACGGCGACCCAGCTATCCTCTTCGCGCTTGTTCAACGGCACCGCGACATCGACCCGCAAGGGCCCGAAACCGGTCTCATACCGCACGCCAACGCCCGCTCCGAAGCGGATATCGTCGAAGGTCGGCGTCGTGCTGCGCGATACCGTTCCGGCATCCACGAAGGGAACGACGGAGACTGCCCCGTCCATGAAGCCGGTGTCGATCCGCGCTTCTACCGAAGCTTCCACGAGCGAGCGCCCGCCGTTGGGAGTGCCCAGCGCATTGGTCGGGCCGATCGACTGGTAGCCATAGCCCCGCACCGATCCCCCGCCGCCGGCGTAGAGCCTGCGAGAGGGTGCGATCGCAGCAAGATCGGCACCGATGATCGAGCCGAGGCGCGCCCGCGCAGCCAGCACCACGCCATCGGAAACCTCCTGATAGGTGGCGAGGTCGAATTGCGTTTTCAGATAGGTCGAATTGCTTTCGAACACGCGCGAGATTTCGGGGGACACACTGGCGCGAATGCGGAAGCCTTCGGTCGGATCGAGCAGGCTGTCGGACGTGTCGAACTGGACGAACGAGGGCAAGGCTCCGATGAGATATTCGATACTGGAAGATTTCTGCCCCTTTACCTTCGCTTCCGCCTCGTTCGTGTAGACAAGCTCGAAACCCGTGCCCCAGGAAAACGGTTTCTGGAAAAGCAGCGTGCTGAGCCGTTCGTAGCGCGCCACAAGGGACACGGTCTCGGCATCGTAGGCGTCGGTATCGATGGTGGTCGCAAAGGCATCGACCGCGAAAATCCGGTCTCGACCGTAGAAGTTGTTCTTCTGGAAGGTCACTCCCAGCAATTGCTCCTGCGTGCCCGCAATGCCGCGCACTCGCAGCATCCCTTCGGGCGGGAACAGGTTGCGGTGCTCCCAGCTGCCCTCCAGCCGGATGCCTTCCTCCGTGCCGTAGCCGATGCTGCCAGCCAGCGTGCGCAGCGGGGCCTTTGTCAGATCCGCCTGGATATCGACCACGCCGGGCTCGGTCTCGGTCGGTTCCTGCACCACGATCGGCGTCAGTTCGACAGATCCCAGAAGGCCAGTGGCCAGCATTGCCCGGCGCAGATCCAGCTCGTCGCTGCGGCGGTAGATGTCGCCTTCGTCCCACCGGGCAATGCGGGTGAGATGGCGGCTGGAAAGGAATTCGGGATCGGAACTGATGACTTCGCCAAGACGATAGCGGCCACCCGGCTCCACCGGCATGGTGATATCGCCCTCGTCACGGTCGTGATCCACCAGCAGGGACGGCGCGTCGATGGTGGCGAACGGAAAGCCGCTTTCGCCCAGCGCCCGGTCGAGGTCGAATTGCTCGGCCTCTATCTCGTCGAGCGAGATGGGATCGCCCACCTGGATATCATACGCGCGGCGCAGCGACTCGTACTGGTCCCCGGCAGCTTGCAGGTTACCCAGGTCGATTGCGCCCACGGTGTAGCGGTTGCCCGGTATGATATCGAAGCGCACGGCGGGCGGATCGAGATCGGTCTCCACCGTCTGCTCGATATCGCCGACCGAGCGTATCAATTGCGCATCGAAATAGCCGTAAACGCGCAGAAGCTCGGCCAGCAGCGCCTCGTCTTCGCGCGCCTGCACGGCGAGACGGGCGATATTGCCCTCGTCATCGTATTCCTCGACCGTGGAGAGAGATTCGAACCGCTCCAGAAACTCGTCCCGCTGGGGGAAGAGCGATCGGTCGTTGGGGAACACCAGCACCAGCTCTTCGGAAATGCGCTCCTCGCTGCCGGTGCGCACCCGGGGAATCTCGTCTTCGAACTGGACGAATTCGATGTCCTCTTCGGTCTCCAGCGGCGCGAGTTGCGGCAGGGCGATCTCTTCGGGCCACGGCACCGTGATCATGGGCATTTCGGCCAGCGGTGCATCGGCCGCTAGTGGAACCTGCTCCTCGGCATCGGCCTCGTCAGCCGCAGGCACGCCTTGCGAAGCCCATTCCTCGGGGTTCTCGACAGCGGAATCCGGGATAAGGTCTTCCAGGCTGGGCGTATCCTGGCGCTGCTGCGCGGCGACCGGCTGCGCGAAAGGGCCGGCGAGCAAGGCAAGCGTCGCGGCCAGCGCCGTACCTGTCTGTCTGAAATTACGGGAAATCATGCAGGCCAGCTCAAGTGAGCTTGTATTCCTCCTGCAGGCCCGGCGTGTTGTCTTTCGATCCGCCATCGGTCGCAGGAGCGCGTCCGCAAGAGCCCTTGGCCACGCTTTCGATAAGGCCGCGCTGTTCGTCTTCGGACATGCGACGCCAGCCATCGGGGCCAAGGGCTTCGAGCGGACGGAAGCGCACCTTGTACTGCATCCGCTCCGACCCTTCGACCCAGTAGCCGAGATACACGTAAGGCAGGTCAGCTTCCGCCGCCCGCCTGATGTGTTCGAGAATGACGTAGTTCCCAAGCCCGCTACGATGCTCCAGTTCGGGGTCGTAGAAGCTGTAGATCATCGACAACCCATCGGCCTGCCTGTCAGTCAGGCAAGCTGCGACCAATCGGCCAACGGAGCCGTCGGCAGAAGGTTCCCTGTATTCAATGACAAAGCTGGATACGCTGGTGTGCTCCACCATGTCGGCGTAGTCCACCTCGTCCATCGCGGCCATGCCGCCGCCGGGATGGCGATGTTCCAGATAGCGTTGCAGCAGGGCGAATTGTTCTTCGGTTGCCCACGGGCGGCATTCGGTTACGACGAGGTCGCTGTTGGCCTTCACCGTGCGCTTCTGCGAGTTTGAAGGTTTGAATTCCTTCGCCGCGACGCGAACGGAAATGCAGGCCTTGCAGCCCTCGCAACTGGGGCGATAGGCCACGGTCTGGCTACGACGGAAACCGATACGGCCCAGCGCGTCGTTCAGTTGTTCCGCGTGCGGCCCCTTCAACTCGGTAAACACCTTCCGCTCCGTCCGCCCCGGCAGGTACGGACACGGCGCAGGGCTGGTCACGAAAAAGCGGGGGAAGCGAACGGGTGCCGACACTTGGGCTAGCGATCCTCTTTCTGACTTTCAGTTGCAACGCGGTTCAAGCCACGCGGTTTCCACCTTTATGACTGGCGGGAATCGCGTGTTGAACCATGTTAACCATATAAACTGCCATTCGCAGGATTAATTTCCACAAATAGCTTTTTGCGCACTGCGAACGCCCCATTGCGGGTCACATTGTGCGGCCGCGCGATGGTTAATTCAGCTCGACCTGGCTGACCGAGTAGCCCTTTTCCACCAGAGATGCGACCAGCGCATCGAGCTGCTCGCGGTCGCGCGCCTCGCATTCGATGTCCGTCACCAAACCTTTCGCGGGCAAGTTGGTGAAAATGCGCTGGTGATAGATTTCAAGGATGTTGACGTTATGCCGGTCGAATTCGCGCATCACCTTGAACAGCGCGCCGGGGCGATCCTGCAGGGTGATCTGTAGCCGCGCGAGGCGGCCGGAGCGGGCAAGGTCGCGCAGCAGCACGTTGGCCAGCAGGCGCGTGTCGATATTCCCGCCGCACAGCACCAGGCCGATCTTCTTGCCCGCAAACCGCTCTCGGTGCGCCAGCACGGCGGCCAGCCCGGCAGCGCCGGCGCCTTCCACCACGGTCTTCTCGATCTGCAAGAGCAGGGAGACGGCTTCCTCCAAGTGGCGCTCTTCCACCAGCAGGATGTCGTCGACAACCTTCTCGATCACCTTCTGGGTAAACTTGCCCGGTTCCTTCACGGCGATGCCTTCTGCCAGCGTATCGCCGCCCGAAGGCAGGTCCGCGCCCGCCCAGGCGTTGTAGCTGCTGGGATAAAGCCGGGCTTCGGCCCCGATTACCTCGACCGGATGATCCTGCGCCTTTGCCACCGTGCCCATGCCGCTGATGAGGCCACCGCCGCCGATGGGAACCACGATGGTCTCGATCTCGGGTGCATCCTCGAACATTTCCAGCGCCACGGTGCCCTGCCCAGCGGCGACATTGGGATCGTCGAACGGGTGGACGAAGGTGAGGCCCAGTTCCTGCTCCAGCTTGCGCGCATGGGCATAAGCCTCGTCGAAGGTCTCGCCCTCCAGCACCACGTTGCCGCCGACGCTCTCGGTCTGCATCACCTTCACGGTGGGCGTGGTGCGCGGCATCACGATGGTGACCGGCACGCCGAGCCGGGTGCCGTGGTAGGACAAGCCCTGGGAATGGTTGCCCGCCGATGCCGCGATCACGCCGCGCCGGCGCTGTTCGTCGCTCAGCAGCAGCAGGGCGTTGAGCGCGCCGCGCTCCTTGTAGGCGGCGGTGAACTGGTGGTTTTCGAACTTCAGCCAGATATCCGCGCCAAGGATTTTGGAAAGCGTCTGCGAGTGCATGGTGGCGGTGCGCACCACGGCGCCCTTGATGCGCTTGGCAGCGGCGCGCACGTCATCCAGCGTCAGGCTTGGGGCTAGGCTTTGTTCTGATCCCGTCATGGCCCGTGCGCCTAGCCCAAGGGGGCGCATAGGGAAATAGGCCGCTCGCATTTCGCTGACAAAGATTGCCTTGGCCCAAGAGATTGGGCATCGCTGCGCGCCATGGATATTGAACCACGCAAAGTCGCATTCCTCGGCCTTGGCGTCATGGGCGGGCCTATGGCCGGTCATCTCGCCAGCGCCGGGCACAAGGTCATCGGATACAATCGCACGGCTGCCAAGTCCGCGAAATGGCGGGAGAACCTGGCGCAGCGCGGGGTCGATGTCTCTACCGCCGCCACCCCGGTGGAAGCCGTTGCGGACTGCGACGTGGTGCTCGCCTGTCTTGGGAATGACGACGACGTGCGCAGCGTGTTGCTGGGCGAGGCGGGCGCGCTGGAAGCGATGAAGCGCGGGGCCACACTGGTCGATCATACCACCGTTTCCCCCGCTCTGGCCCGCGAACTGGCCGAGGCAGCAAGCGCGCACGGGGTGATGTTCGTCGATGCGCCGGTATCCGGCGGACAGGCGGGCGCACAGAACGGCAAGCTGGCGATCATGTGCGGCGGCTCCGACGATGCCATGGCCGCGGCAACTCCGGTGATGGAAGCCTATGCGGCGCGTATCGTCCACGTAGGCGATGCAGGCGCTGGCCAGGCGTGCAAGGCGGTAAACCAGGTGTGCATCGCTGGCGTGCTGGCGGGCCTTTCGGAAGGCGTGCGGCTGGCGCAGGCCACCGGCGTCGATACCGACAAGGTGCTGGAAGCGATCAGCGGCGGCGCGGCGCAAAGCTGGCAGATGGAGAACCGCTGGCCAACCATGGTGAAGGGCGAATTCGATTTCGGCTTCGCGATAGACTGGATGCGCAAGGACCTGGCCATAGCCATGGCCGAGGGCAAGGAGGTTGGCATTTCGCTGCCCGTCACCGCGCTGGTCGATCAGTTCTACGCGCAGGTGCAGGCGCAGGGCGGCGCGCGGCAGGATACCAGCGCACTGATCCGCCACCTTCCGGAGGTTTCGCGATGAACCTGCGTCACGCCGCGCTCGCGGCCGGCCTGCTGATGGCGACCCCCTCTCTCGCCGATACCCACATCGACAACATCGAAGGCGTGTCCGTGATGCGCGACGGGACGATAGACCGTTTCGCAGGCATGGTGGTGGACGAGGACGGACGCATTTCCGAACTGCTCGACTTCGGAGACCGTCCCACCCGCGAAATCGACTATCGGATCGATGGTGAGGGACGCACGGTAGTGCCCGGTTTCGTCGACGGGCACCTGCACCTGATGGAACTGGGCCTCGGCACGCTGGTGCTGGACCTGTCGGAAACCAATTCGCTTGACGAGGCGCTTTCCCGCATCGCCGCCTATGCCGCCGCTTACCCGGATCGTCCGTGGATCATCGGGCGTGGCTGGAACCAGGAGCGCTGGGGTCTCGGCCGCTTCCCCACCGCCGCCGAACTCGACGAAGTCGTCTCCGACCGTCCGGTCTGGCTGCAACGCGTCGACGGGCACGCAGGCTGGGCCAACACGCGCGCGCTGGAAGCAGGCGGAGTAACCGCCTCCACAACCGATCCGGAAGGCGGCCGTATCGAACGCCTGCCCGGCAGCCGCAATCCGTCCGGCGTACTGGTGGACGCGGCCATGCCGCTGATCGACGATGTCGTGCCCCCGCCTCTGCCCGAGGACCGCGACCTGGCCTTGCACAACGCGCAGAACCTGCTGCTGCGCAACGGCATCACCGCTGTTGCCGACATGGGCACGAGCGTGGAGGACTGGATGACCATCCGCCGCGCCGGCGATGCCGGGCGTTTGCGGGTTCGCGTCATGTCCTATGCCGACAGCGTGGATACCATGCTGCTGATCGGCGGACCTGCCCCCACGCAGTGGCTCTACGACGATCGCCTCCGCCTCAACGGCGTGAAGCTCTACCTCGACGGCGCGCTCGGCTCTCGCGGGGCATTGCTGAACGCCGATTACGAGGACGACCACGGCAACCGCGGCCTGCCCCTGCTTTCCGGTACGCAGCTGCGCAACCTGATGAGCCGCGCGGCGCTGGACCGTTTCCAGGTCGCCGTGCACGCCATCGGCGATGCCGCCAACCGCGAGGCGCTCTATGCCATAGAGGAGCTTTCGGAGGATTATTCCGGAGACCGCCGCTGGCGCATCGAACACGCGCAGATCGTCGATCCGGCGGACCTCGTACGCTTCGGCCAGCACGGCATCATCGCTTCGATGCAGCCCGTCCACCAGACCAGCGACATGATGATGGCCGAGGCGCGGCTGGGCGAAGACCGGCTCGGCGGCGCTTATGCCTGGCGCTCGATCCTCGAGGCGGGCGGACACCTGGCATTCGGCACCGATGCGCCGGTGGAGCCGGTCGATCCTCTCGCAGGGCTTGCCGTGGCGATCAGCCGAACGAACGCGGAGGGAGAGCCTTTCGGCGGCTGGCGCCCAGAGGAAACGATCAGCCGGGAACAGGCCCTTGCCGCCTACACTGCAGGCGCTGCCTACGCGGGCTTTGCCGAGGGCCGCTTCGGCCGTCTGGCCGAAGGGGAGCGAGCCGATTTCGTGATGCTCAGCGCCGATCCGCTGATGGCCAATGCCGACCAGATACGCGATATCGAGGTGCTGGAAACATGGATTGCGGGCCAGCGGGTCTACGATCACGAATTGGAGTAGCGTGTCGCCGGGACAACAGGTGTGCGCCTAATTGGCTGCCTCGTCACCTCTCCCTTTGCAATTGCTTCACTTTATCGGCATTAGAAGGCCGAGATTCGAAATTTTGGGGGTACCAGAGACCATGAGCAAAAAGCTTTTCACCACCATCGCCGCCGGTGTGGCCCTGGTCGCCACGCCTGTTCTTGCACAAAGCGACATGGCGCAACGCGCCGCCGCCGAAATCCAGAACGCCGAGGAACTTGGCGAAGACGGCAACGGTGGCATCTTCCTGGCCCTGGCCGCGGCGGGCCTAATCGTGGCTGGCGTGGTGGTTGCCCTCAGCGACGATGATGAACAGCTGCCCACCAGCCCCTAAGCTGGCGCACGATACCTGATACGATAACGGGGCCCTGCGGCCCCGTTCTTGTTTGTGCTATCGATAAGCTTCGCAGATGCGAGACACGCGTCAGTCGGTCTTGTCGTCGCCAGCCTCGGCCACCGCTTCTGCCGCTTCTTCCTTCTTGCGTTCCGCATCGCGGCGTTCGGTGATCTTCATCAGGATCAGCGATCCTTCGAAAAGCATCAGCAGGGGCACGGCCAACACCAGTTGCGAAATCACGTCCGGCGGGGTGACGATGGCCGCCAGCGCCACCACCAGCACGATCACGTACTTGCGCGCCGAAACCAGCTGGTCGCGCGAGACGAGGCCAGCGCGATTGAGCAGCATCAGCAGGACGGGAAGCAGGAAGCTTATCCCGAATGCGAGGATGAAGCGCATGACCAGGTCGAGGTACTGGCCCATTTCGGGCAGCGCTTCGGCATCGATCCCGCCAACGTTGCCCTGAAACCCCAGGAACCACGGGAAGGCCAGCGGCATCACCACGAAATAGGCAAGGCAGGCGCCCATGGTGAACAGCACCGGCGTCGCGATCAGGAACGGCAAGAAGGCCCGCTTCTCGCGCGCATAGAGACCCGGTGCAACGAAGGCCCACAACTGGTTGGCGATAATCGGAAAACTGACGAAGAACGCGGCGAACAGCGCCACTTTGATCTCGACGAAGAAAGCTCCGTAAAGCTGGGTGTAGACCAGCCGCCCGTTGCCCTCGCCGAAACTCTCGGTCAACGGGCGCACGAGGATGCCGAAGATGTCATCGGCGAAATAGAGGCACACGGCAAAGGCGATTCCGAGTGCGAGGACCGCCTTCACCAGTCGCCCGCGCAGCTCGATCAGGTGCTCCATGAGGGGGGCCTGGGTATCGTCGAGGTCGGAAATCTTGAACGCCATCAGCCCTCGTCCTTCGATGGCGTGGCAGCCGACTGTGCGGACTTTTCATCGCTGGCGGCCGTTGTCCCGGGCTTGGCCGTCGCCGCCTTGGCTTCTGCGCCAGAAACCGTTTCGCCGGACTTTTCGTTGGCGGCGGACTTCTCCTGCGCCAGGCGCTTCAACTCGGCAGCTTTTTCAGGAGGATAGGCGCCTGTCGGCTCCATCTGGCCCGGCACGCCCTCCGGGTGCTCGCGCATGATCTTCTCGTTCTGCGCTTTCCACTTCTTCTCCATGTCCTCCAGCTCGGCCTCGCGCACCATGGCGTCGAGCCCGGTGCGGAAATGGCCGGAAAGCTTGCGAAACTTGCCGATCCAGCGGCCCGCCGTGCGCATGGCGAGCGGCATGTCCTTGGGACCGATCACGAGGATCGCCACCACAATGATCAGCAACAGTTCGGTTGCGCCGATATCGAACATGGCTCAGCGGCGCTCGCTTGGCAGGAGGTTAGGAGGCGGTCTTGTCGCCGGTTGAAGCCGATGCGGTTTCGGCTGTCTCGCCAGCAGGCTTTGCCTCGTGCGAGGGGCCTTCGATCTGCGCCGAGGATTTCTTGTCGTCCGACGCGCTCGAATCGTCGTCGTTCAGGCCCTTGCGGAAGCTCTTCACGCCCTTGCCGAAATCGCCCATCATCTCGCTGATGCGGCCACGGCCGAACAGGACCAGGATCACCAGCGCAATGATCAGGATCTGGAATGGTCCAATGCTACCCACGAATATTCTCCAAATTCATCAGGAACGGAGTCTAGGCGCTTTCGTCGGGTTTTTCCAGCATCTCCGCATCGAATTCGTCGGCGAGGGCTTCCGCCTCGTCTGGTTGCGCCTCCTCGGGCTCAAGCTCGGGCTCGGCGTTTTCGGCGGACCTTTGCTCCATCAGATCCTCGTAGGCGTCGTCCACCGGGTCCAGCAGGCCCGATGCCTTAAGCTCGACGAGACCGGGCAGGTCCTTGCGACTTTCCAGCCCGAAATGGGCGAGGAATTCGGCTGTCGTGGCGTAGATCACCGGTCGGCCCGGCACTTCGCGGCGTCCGGCCACGCGCACCCAGCCCGCTTCCATCAGCACGTCCAGCGTGCCGCCACTGGTCTGCACCCCGCGAATGGCCTCGATCTCGGCGCGGCTGACGGGCTCGTGATAGGCGATGATCGCCAGCACTTCGGTGGCAGCGCGGCTTAGGCGACGTAGCTGGTCCTTCTCGCGCCGCAGGATGTGGGCAAGGTCGGGCGCGGTCTGGAAAGCCCAGCGCTTGCCCCGCTCCACCAGGTTGATGCCGCGCTTCGCATATTGCTCCTGCAAGGCGGCAAGCGCGTCCTTCACCTCGGCATCGCCAAGGTGGGCGGAGATCTGCTCCCGTGTCAGCGGCTCTTCCGCAGCGAAAAGGCACGCCTCGACAGCGCGGACAAGGTCGTCCGGGTTGTCGAGCGTATCAGGCATCGGCCTTCACCCGGCGCAGGTGCAGCGGCCCGAATATCTCCTCCTGCCTGATTTCCGCCTTGCCCTGCTTCGCCAGTTCCAGCGCCGCGAGGAAGCTGCTGGCCAGCGCGGACTTCTTCAGCCGCGGCTCTGCATTGGCGGGAAGGAAAGAGCGCAGTTCCATCCAGTCGAGCGAGACGCCGAGCATGGCGGAGACCCGGTCCAGCGCGGAATCGAGAGTCATGACCGGACGGTTGGCCACCATGTGCACGACCGGCTCCGTGCGCAGCTTTACCTGCCCGTAGGCATGCACGAGCTGGTACCAGTTGCACTGCCACACGTTGTTGCGCAGCGTCTTCAGCCCCTCGGGCGCACCGCGCGCGAACACGTCACGCCCCAGCCGGTCGCGCGCCATCAGCCGCGCGCCTGCCTCGCGCATGGCACCCAGCCGGGCGATGCGCAGTTGCAGCTTCAGCGCCAGCTCTTCGGGCGACGGGTCTTCCTGCTCTTCCTTGGGCAGCAGCAGCGCGGACTTGAGGTAAGCCAGCCAGGCCGCCATCACCAGGTAATCGGCGGCAATCTCCAGCTTCAGCGCCTCGGCCCGCTCGATATAATCGATATACTGGTCCACCAGCGCGAGGATGGAGATCGATTTCAGATCGACCTTCTGCCGCCGGGCAAGGTCCAGCAGGAGGTCCAGCGGCCCCTCCCAGTTCTCGAGTTCGATATAGAGCGCGCTGGAATCGGACCTGCCGGGTGCGGCAATGCCCTGCCATTCATCGGCTGCGCCATCTACGGCGTCGGCGGCCTCGATCAGGTTGCCTTCGTCCATCGCGGTCATGCCCGCTCTCCCGCCAGCGCGAGAAAGGCATCGCGCGCCGCAAGCAGTTCCTCGCGCGGGGTTTCGTCGGCGATCTGGCCCGCGCCCGTCATCGCCCGGTCCAGCCGCGCGCGCGTGGTATCGGACATGGCGGGCAGCACTTCGGCAGAGCCGACCATGTCGTCCATCTTGCCCCAGCAATTGAGAACGAGGTCACAACCTGCTGCTACCGCGCGGGCGGAACGTTCGGGAATGGTACCCTCGAGCGCCTGCATGTCGATATCGTCGGACAGCAACAGGCCATCGAAGCCTATGCGCTTGCGGATGATCTCCGAAATCACGAATTCGCTCTGCGTTGCCGGGTTGGCGGCGTCCCACGCGGTGAACCGGATATGCGCAGTCATGGCGATGGGCGCGTCGGACAGCTTGGCGAACGGCGCGATATCCGTCGCCAGTTCCTCCTCGCTCGCCTCGACGACCGGCAGATCCTTGTGGCTGTCGACAGTGGCGCGGCCGTGGCCGGGCATGTGCTTGATGCAGCCGATCACGCCGCCGCGCTTCAGCCCATCAAGCGTGGCACGGCCCAGCGCCGCCACCTGCATCGGATCACGGCCTAGCGCCCGGTCCCCGATCACGTCGTGCGCGCCCTCTGCCGGGATATCGAGCACCGGGTGATAGTCCACCGTGATGCCGACTTCGGCAAGGTCCAGCGCCAGCAATTGCGCATTGGCGCGGATCGCCTGGATCGCGCTGGCGGGCGCGATATCGTAAAGCTGCGCGAAGACGCCGGGCGCAGGATAGGCGTCCCACTCGGGCGGCTTCATGCGCGACACGCGCCCGCCCTCCTGGTCGATCGAGATCAGCAGGTCTTCCCGCCCATGCAGCGCGCGCAGGCTATCGGTCAGCGCCCGCAACTGCTCGCGGTTTTCCACGTTCCGACCGAACAGGATGTATCCAGCTGGCTGCGCTTCAGCGAAGAAGGCGCGCTCCTCCTCGGTCAGCTTGGGGCCGGACAGACTGAAAATCGCAGGCGTCATAGGGCTGCAATTAGGCCCAAATCGTTACCAGGGTGCAAGCATTTGCCGGACAGCAGCCGGGGAAAACAGGCTCGGAAGAAGCAGATCAGCGAATATAACAGTCGCCGCCCGCATTGCGGATGGCGCGGCAGGTGGCATCGCCAGCTTCGCGACTGGGCGCGATGGCTTGCAGGCGATAGACGGTCGCGCCGTTCACTTCCGCTTCGACAATGCGGTTGCGCATGCCCGAAAGCACGGAATAGCGGCCACGCGCGCTGACCCAGGCCTCGCTTGCGTCGGCGCGGCTGGTGAAGGCACCGATCTGCACGTAGGCGGCGCCGGGAGGCGCGACCTCTTCAGCCTGCTCATCGTCTTGCGCATCATCGGCGTCGGGTTCGGGCGCGGGAGTGTCTTCGGCCAGCATGCCACGCGTCGATTGCCCTTCCGCCACTTCGTAGGCGGTATCGCCGGTGCCAGCGACCTCGCGGCCACCGGGATCTTCGGGGCGTTCCTTGTAAGGACCGTCGGGTGCTTCGATGGTGGTGCCATCGGCAATCAGTTCGGCGTCCGGCCGATCGCGCAGCAGCCACCAGGCGCCGAACAGGATCGCGGCGATAACCAGCAGCCCGATCAGTGCAAACCAGATCAGGCGTGCGTCGAAGCCACCTTCGTCCTCGTAGTCACCGTCGTCTTCCAGCCAGGGCAGGGCATCGTCGTCGTCCTGCAGCGGCAGCTGTTCCTCAGCCTCGTAGGCATCTTCGAACTGGGCATCCTCGATACCCCTCGTGCCCCTTCCCCCTGCCGGAAGACTCATTGCCTAAAGCTCCTCAACTGCCTCGACACCCAGAATGCCCAGACCATTGCGGATGACTTGCCCGATTTGCTGGCTGAGGAAAAGCCTTGCAGCCGAAAGGCCCGGTTCCTGTGCCACGATGATGCGCTTTCTCGCATCGTCGTTGCCGAGGTTCCAGAAAGCATGGAAAGCCGCTGCAAGATCATAGAGATAGAAGGCGATGCGGTGCGGCTCGCGCGCACGAGCCGCCGCTTCCACTTCGCGCGGAAACTGCGCGGCTTGCCGGATCAGCACCAGCTCGTCCTCCCCCAGCACCGAGAGGTCGGCACCCGATGGCGCGATCCCCTCTTCCTTTGCCTTGCGCAGGATCGAGCAGATGCGGGCATGGGCATACTGCACGTAGAAGACCGGGTTGTCCTTGCTGGCTTCCACCACCTTGGCAAAGTCGAAGTCCATCTGGGCTTCGGGCTTGCGGGTCAGCATGGTGAAACGCACCACGTCCTTGCCGACTTCCTCGACCATGTCGGCGATGGTGACGAAGTTGCCCGAACGCTTGGACATCTTCACCGGCTCTCCGCCGCGCAGCAGTTGCACCATCTGCACCAGCTTCACGTCGAAGGGGATGGGTTTGCCCTGCCCTTCCGAAAGCGCGGCAACGGCAGCCTTGATACGCTTCACCGTGCCGGCATGGTCCGCGCCCCAGATGTCGATCAGGGCATCAGCCTTCTCGGCCTTCTGCATGTGGTAGGCGAGGTCGGCGCCGAAATAGGTCCACTTGCCGTCGCTCTTGCGGATCGGGCGATCCTGGTCGTCGCCGAACTTCGTCGAGCGGAATAGCGGCAGCTCGACAGGCTCCCAGTCGTCAATCGTCTTGCCCTTGGGCTTTTCCAGCACGCCATCGTAGACGAGATCGTGTTCGCGCATCCACGCTTCGGCAGCTTCGGGCTTCTGCGCGGCCTGCAGGGCGGCCTCGGACGAGAAGATGTCATGCTCGATGCCCAGCAGGGCGAGGTCGGACTTGATCACGTCCATCATCCGCTCCACCGCGTAGGCGCGGAAGATCGGCAGCCACTCGTGCTCGGGCTCGTTGACGAAGCGCTGACCGAATTCGGAGGCCGCCGCCTCGCCCACCGGGATCAGGTATTCGCCGGGATACATCCCCTCGGGAATGTCGCCGATATCCTCGCCCAGTGCCTCGCGGTACCGCAGGTGCGCGCTGCGGGCGAGCGTATCGACCTGGCCGCCTGCATCGTTGACGTAGTATTCGCGGATGACCTCGTGCCCGGCGGCCTCCAGCAGGCTGGCCAGCGCATCGCCCACCACCGCGCCGCGGCAATGGCCCATGTGCATCGGGCCGGTCGGGTTGGCGGAGACATATTCGATGTTCACCCGCGTGCCTGCGCCAATGGAGGACTTGCCGTAATCGTCGCCGGCTGCGGCGATAGCGGAGACCTCGTCCAGCCAGACGGAAGGCGACAGGCGCAGGTTGATGAAACCGGGGCCCGCGATCTCGGCGCTGGTGATGGAGGGGTCGCGCGCCAAGTGCTCGACGATCTTCTCTGCCAGCGCGCGCGGATTCGTCTTTGCCTGCTTCGCCAGCACCATTGCGGCATTGGTGGCAAGGTCGCCGTGCGAGGGATCGCGCGGCGTCTCCACGCTCACGTTGGCGCGATTGGTTTCAGGCGGCAGCGAGCCTTCCGCTTCCAGCGCGGAAAGCACGGCATCGATCTTCTCCGCATAGGCGGCGTAAAGGGTCTTGTTCTCGGACATGGGCGAGCCGTTAGCCTGTTTGGCTGGCCGCGCAAAGTGCCGGATTAACGCGTTGCGTTGTAGGCTAGCTGTTCTTCGGTCAGCTGGAAGCCCACCAGCAGTTCGAAGGTGGCGCGGGCGACGGCGGCGCGCACATCGGGCTCGGTCAGCGGATCGATGGCGGCGGACTGGTCTCCGGCGCGGCGACGGCGCGTGATGCGTTCGCGGATATCGGCAGGCAGCGTCGCCTCGGCGCGGTTGACCACGGCGCCCGCAGTGCCGCTGCCCTGCGCCCGTGCTTCGCCTGCGGCAAAGTTCAACTCGACCGTGCCGATGCGCTTGGCCACCACCGAAGTCCCGCCGCGCATGACGGTGGAATAGTAGGGAAGCGAAACGGTGCGCGGCGCGGTGGTGTCGCGGCGGGTCGCGATCACGTCGAACGTGGCACTGGAATAGACCTGCTCGCCCGTATCGTCGCAGGTGGAGCGGACATTGGTGATCGCGGCACTCACGTCGATGGCGTCGGCGGTGCGGGCATCGGCGGGCGAGAACAGGGTCACATCGCCGGTATAGTCGGGAACGCCCACTGCCGGGCAGACCGAGCGCAGCGCGGTGATGCCCACGCCCTGCTCCACCACAATATCGCCTTCACTCCGGCAACCGCCCAGCACCGTGAGGCCGGCAACAGCGGCAAGTATTGCGATCCGAGCGTTCATTCCCATTCCTTGTTCAATGCAGGCAGTAATTTCAGTTCGCGAGGCCCTAGCCCTTTCGCGGGTAGGCGACAACAGCTAGAGACGTGGTCATGAACGCCCCCTTTCAGGAAAATCGCCCCACGGGCGACAAATCGCCGCTGAAGGTGCTGATCGCAGCGCCGCGCGGCTTCTGCGCCGGTGTCGATCGCGCTATCGAGATCGTCGAGCGCGCGATCGATAAATTCGGTGCCCCGGTCTATGTCCGGCACGAAATCGTGCACAACCGCTACGTGGTGGACGGCCTCAAGGATAAAGGCGCCATCTTCGTCGAGGAACTCGACGAGGTTCCGGACGACATGCCGGTGGTGTTCAGCGCCCACGGCGTGCCCAAGTCGGTTCCGGCAGAGGCGCAGCGACGCGAAATGATCTATGTCGACGCCACGTGTCCGCTGGTGTCGAAAGTCCACCGGCAGGCCGAGCGCCTGATCGAAAAGGGCAAGCACATCATCTTTATCGGCCACGAGGGCCATCCGGAGGTGATCGGCACCATGGGCCAAGTCCCGGCCGGGCAGATGACGCTGGTGGAAACGGTGGAGGACGTGGCGAAGCTGCCCTTCACGGCAGAGGACAAGCTCTCTTTCCTCACGCAGACCACGCTTTCGGTGGATGACACTGCCGAAATCGTGAACGCCCTGCAGGAGCGCTATCCCCACATCGTCGCGCCCAAGGCGGAGGATATCTGCTATGCCACGTCGAACCGGCAGGAAGCGGTCAAGGCCATGGCGCCCGCTTGCGACCTCGTGCTGGTGATCGGCGCGCCCAACTCCTCGAATTCCCTGCGCCTTGTCGAAGTGGCCGAGCGCCTCGGCACGACATCTCACCTGATCCAGCGCGCGACCGAGATCGATCCCGCCTGGCTCGAGGGCGTGGAGACCATCGGCATTACCGCCGGGGCCAGCGCGCCCGAGGTGCTGGTGCGCGAAGTGGTGGCGAAGCTGGGCGAATGGCGCACCGTGAGCGAGGAAAAGATAACGACGGCGGAAGAGAAAATGGTCTTCAAGCTGCCCCGCCAGCTCACCGAATAGGCTCGGCTGACATGGCCGTTTACACGCAGCTTTCCGCAGAAGTCCTGGCCGATCTCGTCGCCGAATACGACGTGGGCGAACTCGTGTCCGCGAAGGGTATTGCCGAAGGGGTTTCCAATTCCAACTGGCTGGTGGAAACCACCGGCAGCGAGACCAACGGCAAGCGCTTCATCCTCACGATGTACGAGCGCCGCATCGATATCGCGGAATTGCCGTTCTTCCTCGGACTGCTCGATCACCTGGCGGCGAACGGGTGCCCGGTGCCGCGCACCATCCACGACAGGTCCGGCGCATCGTCCCGTATGCTGCATGGAAAGGCGGTGGCGCTGATCGAATTCCTGCCCGGCGTATCCGTCGATCATCCCACGCCCGCACAAGCGCGCAGCGTGGGCCGGGTGCTGGCGGAAATGCATGAGACGGCACAGGATTTTCCGGGCACGCGCGCGAACGATCTCGATCCCCACGCTTCGGCGCGGGTGCTGGCGGACTGCGGACAAGACGCGCTGGCGAAGATCGATGCCGCCTTGCCGGATGTCATCCCCGTCGCGGAAAAGATCGCCGATGGCTGGCCGCAGGGCCTGCCCCAGTCGGTTATCCATTCGGACCTGTTTCCGGACAACGTCCTGATGCTGGGCGACACAGTCAGCGCGCTGATCGACTTCTACTTCGCCTGCAACGATGCCATGGCCTACGACCTTGCCGTCACCCACGCCGCCTGGAGTTTCAGCGGCGACGGCCATGGCTACCGCGCCGAGGTGGGGCAGGCGCTGGTGGAAGGCTACGAAAGCGTGCGCGCCTTGTCGCCTGAGGAGCGCGAGGCCCTGCCCTTGCTGGCGCAAGGTGCGGCGCTCCGCTTCATCTCCAGCCGTGCACAGGACTGGATAGACACACCCGCCGATGCCCTGGTGACGAAGAAGGACCCGATGGACTTCGTTCGCCGCCTGGAATTCTATCGCACGAATGGAACCGAGGTCTTTGCGGCATGAAGCACGTCGAGATCTTCACGGACGGGGCCTGCAAGGGTAATCCCGGCCCCGGCGGCTGGGGCGCCCTGCTGCGCATGGGACGGCACGAAAAGGAGCTATCCGGCTCCGATCCCGAAACCACCAACAACCGCATGGAAATGACGGCGGCGATCCGCGCGCTCAATGCCCTGATAGAACCCTGCGAGGTAACGCTGCATACCGACAGTCGTTACCTGATTGACGGCATGACGAAGTGGATCGACGGGTGGAAGAAGCGCGGCTGGGTGAATGCCAGCAAGAAGCCGGTGCGCAATGCCGACCTGTGGCATGACCTGATCGAGGCGGCCGCGCCGCACAGGATCACGTGGGAATGGGTGAAAGGCCACAACGGCCACCCGGAAAACGAACGCGTCGACCGCATCGCCAGCGATGCGGCCGACAGCGCCCGCTGATAATCAGCTTTCGTCGACGATTTCCGCGCCCGGGCCGTTCTTCTGGATCGATTCGATGGCGTTCTTCGCACTCGCTTTCGAGGCGTAGCCTTCGGTCGAGAACATGATCTCGTCGTTGTACTTGAACCGCACGCGGAACTCGCCGGCCTTGTCCTTATAGATCTGGAAATGGTGTGCCATTCGTCTGGTCTCCCGTTGGTTGGTCGCGGGCCACCATAACAAAGATGAACGGCTTGGCTAGGCCGCTTTCCGAGCTGCTCTACGCGCGCAGACGCGCGGGCGAATAGAGTTGTTCATCAAGCTCGTGGGTCATCGCGTCACGCGGGTGTCGCAGCAGCAATTGCGCGCCGAGGCGGGCCGCGGCAGGCGCGGTCTGGATGCCGTAACCGCCTTGTCCCGCGAACCAGAACACGCCGTCGATTTCGGGATCGTAGCCATAGACCGGGAGCCGGTCGGGAGAGAAGCTGCGCAGTCCCGCCCACTTGCGTTCCACCGTCTCGATTTCCCAGTCGACGACTTGCTGGAACCGGTCGATGGCAAGAGCCACGTCGTATTCCTCAGGCGCAGCATCGCACGCTTCGCTTGGCGTCTCGTCGTGCGGGCTGAGCCACAGGCGACCGTTGTCCGGACGAAAGTAGAAATCCCCTGCAATATCCAGCGTCAGCGGAAGGTCCGGCTGGGGTGCCGGATCGACGCGCAATTGCACCACGGTTCGGCGAAATGGCTGGATGCCGAGGGCGCGCGCGCCCAGCAGGCCAGCGACATGATCGGCCCAGGCACCTGCCGCATTCACCACCACGCCCGCGCGAAGCTCTCCCGCCGCGCCGAAATCGAGCCGCCATTGCTCGCCGTCGCGCTGCGCGCCTCGCAGCCGGTGACGCGCACGAAGCTGCGCCCCTGCTGCCTTCGCGCGCGTCAGGTAGTGCTGGTGAAGGCCAGCAACGTCGATATCGGCACAATTCGGCTGGCTCAGCGCTCGCGTCCATTCCTCGCGTACGCCCGGCAGACGACTTTCGAGTTCTACGCGGTCGAGAGGGTGAAGCGTTACACCCGAATCGGCAAACCGCTTGCGGAATGCTTCGACTTTCGCATCCTCCCCATCCCGCGCGAGATAAAGGCCCCCGCGCAGTCTCAGGAAACCGCCATCCTTCAGGTAATCGCCCGAGGCGAGGGTCAACGGCACCACGTCCGGTCCGCCATAACATTCCTCCCGAAAGGCAGCGGAGCGACCCGTGGTGTGGTAGCCGGGCTGGTCCTCGGCCTCGCACAGCACCACGCTGGCGTGAGGAGCAAGCTCGGCAGCGATGCTGGCGCCTGCCATGCCTGCGCCGATCACGGCGATATCGAAGGTTTCGGTCATGCGACGGCTCAGCTTGCTACACGGCGATCAAGGAAATCGTCGATGGCGGCGAGTGCTTTCAGGCGCACCGCGTCTTCCTCGCGCAGGATCTCGTGGCGGGCCTCCTCCCCGAAGATAAGCGCCTCGGCATCGGGCAGACGGGCAATGGCGGCGCGAATTGCCGCCGGGCTCACCAGCCGGTCCGCATCGGTGGCGACAATGAAGACGGGGATGGAGACCGATTCCAGCGCGCCAGGGCGGAACATCGCAGTCGAGCTGAAAGCCGAAGCGCGCACCCACGCCCAGCTACCCGGGCCCAGGCGCAGTTCGGGCCGCTGCTCGCGCCACCAGCGTTCGTCCTCGTAGCGTTGCGCGTCATGGGTCAGCAGCTTCTGGCGGTTGGCGATGGAGCTTCCCGGTTTCTCGCTGATCTTCCATGCCGGACGCTTGGCATCGCCGATGCTGGACATCGCGCTGGAGAGCCAGCGCTTGACCGGCAAGGGGACGAATTCGGGAAACACGTCCAGCATGGGAGCGGAAAGCACCATTGCATCGGGGCGAGGGTTCAGCGCCTTTTCCTGCACCGCGCGCAGTGTCAGGTGGCCGCCCATGGAATGGCCCGCGAGCACCAGCGGACCCTCGCGGCTTTCGGACCAGTGCTTCCACAGCTGCGCCAGGTCTGCGATCCACAGTGCGAAATCGTCTATGTGTCCGGTCGCATCATCGTTGCCCAGGCGGCCCGATCCCCCCTGCCCGCGCCAGTCCGCGGCGCTGACGCGCCAGCCCTTGCAGCGCCAGTGTTCGAACGTTTCCAGATACTTCTCGTAGGCATCGCCGCGCCCGGCCATGAACAGGATGGAACCGCGCACCGTCACGCCCGCAGGCGGCTCGCTCCAGTCGATGAAGCGGATTTCGTGGCCGTCCTCGGCCATCCACATCGTCTCATGCGCGTCCGCCGGAATGGCCCTGCGATCGAAAGTCGCGGGAACGAGGGTGTCTGCTTGGCTAATTCCGTCCTCCTGCCTTTGGTTACTTTTTGGTAAGCCATGCACGCTAGCACAAGGCTCGAAGGACTAATGGGGGCCTCGATGCTAGACGATCCGATCACGTACGCACTGCTCGCTGCCTTGGCAATCGCGCTGGTGTGGGCCGCTTTCACCGACATCAAGAGCCGCCGCATCGCGAACTGGCTGAATGGCGCAATCGCAATCGGTGCGCCTGTCTACTGGTATGCCAGCGGCCTCTCGCTGTGGCCGGACGTGGCCATCCAGATCGGACTCGGCCTTCTCGTTTTCGCTGTCGGCAGCATCCTGTTCGCCATGCGCCAGATGGGCGGCGGCGATGTGAAGCTGCTGACTGCGCTGGCGCTCTGGATGACGCCGCTGGTGCTGCTGAAGCTCGTGATCATCATGGCGCTGCTGGGCGGCGTGCTGACCCTGGTCGTCGGCATCCGCAACGTGATGATCCGGCGCAAGAAAGAAAAGACGCGCTGGGCCGTGCCCTATGGCGTGGCCATTTCCGCCGCCGGTCTCTGGACCATCAGCAACCTGACAATGAATGCCGCGGCCGCCGCTGCCGTGGCCCAGTGAACCTGATTTTAACCACTCCTGCCGTATTCGGCGGAAACCTTAATGCAAGGACCATCTGAGGGGGCTTGACGCACCATGGACAAGAAGAAAGTTATTCTGCTGGTAGGGGCGCTGATCGTTGCGATCGGTACGGCGCTGCTCGCCCGCAGCATGTTCGCCGGTGCTGCGGCACCCGAAGCCGAGGCTGCTGCCGAGGTTGAACCGACCGGCCCGAAAGTGCTGGTTGCCAAGCGCGGCCTGCCAGTGGGCACGATCGTGACTGCCGATGCCGTGGCATACCAGCTGTGGCCGCAGGAACTGGTGCAGGACGCCTACTTCATCGACGGCGAAGCCGACATGAATGCGCTGCTCGGCACCGTGGTCCGCCACCCCATCACCGCGGGTGAACCCGTGACCCAGGGCTCGCTCGTCGCGCCGGGCGACCGTGGCTTCCTGGCCGCGGCGCTTGGTCCGGGCATGCGCGCCGTGACCGTGCCTGTCTCTGCCCGCACCGGCGTTGCAGGCTTCGTGTTCCCGGGAGACCGCGTGGACATGGTGCTGACGCAGCGCGTGACGGGTGACGGCGGCGATGCGCTGCAGGCTTCGGAGACGATCCTCACCAACCTGCGCGTGCTGGCCACCGACCAGTCGACCGAATCGACCACCACCGAAGACGGCCGCACGATTGTCCGCGCCTTCCGCACGGTGACGCTGGAGGTGACGCCGCGCCTTGCCGAGAAGATTGCCGTCGCCCAGACGATCGGCACGCTCAGCCTCTCGCTGCGCTCCATCGCCGACAACCAGGCCGAACTGGAACGTGCGCTGGCATCGGGTGACATCGCCGTGCCCGATGACGCGACGCCGGAAGAGGAAGAGCGTATCCTGCGCGCCGCCATGTCGCGCCCCAGCGAAGGGCCGACGACCTACCAGACCGGCGGCGACGTCTCCCGCTTCCAGCGCAGCACCGTGCCTGCACAGGGCGGAGACAACCGTCGCGGCGCACCCGCCGTTGCCCAGGCTCCCGTCGAGGTTGCGCCGGGTATCTCGGCCAACGCCACGCCGTCCGGTCCTTCGGTCCGCGTGACCCGCGGCAAGGCCACCACCGTCACTCCCGTCGATCGCGGCGCGGGTGCCCTGCTCGACCGTCAGGCCAGCGCAATGGGCGAAGGCGCCCGCGTGGCCCCGGTCGGCATGTCGACCCTGCGGTGATCGCCATGAAAATGATCCGCAACAAATTCACGATTTCCACTGGAAACGCACCGAAAGGCAAGACGATGAAGAGCCGCCTTTTCAAGACCGTGCTGAGCGCCGCATGCGCCCTTGCACCGCTGGCCGCAGTGCCGGCAGGCACCGCCACCGCGCAGACCGCCGTCAGCCCGGCACAGGATATCGTCCTGTCCATCGGACGCGGCCAACTGATCACGGTTCCCGGCAACATGGCCGACATCTTCGTGTCGAACGACGCCGTGGCCGATGTGCAGGTGAAGTCGCAGCGCCAGCTGTACGTCTTCGGCCTGTCGGGCGGCGAGACCACGATCTACGCCAGCAATTCTGCCGGCGACATCATCTGGTCCGCCAACATCCGCGTCGGATCGAACCTGGATAGTGTCGACCAGATGCTGAGCCTGGCCATGCCCGAAGCGGATATCCGCATCGCCACCATGGGCACCAACACCGTGCTGCTGACCGGTACCGTTGCCGCCCCGGAAGACGCGGCCGAGGCAGAGCGCCTGGTAAGTGCCTTCGTGGGCGACGGTGCCAACGTCATCTCGCGCCTGAAAATGGCCACGCCGCTGCAGGTCAACCTGCGCGTCCGCTTTGCCGAAGTCAGCCGTTCGCTGACCCGCAACATCGGCGCCAACCTGACCACGATCGATGGCACCGGCGGCTTCCTGTTCGGCCTGAACCGCGGCCGTCCCGCCGTGGGTACGTTCAACCCCGGTTCGGGTGCGCTCGGCATGGGCACGGAAACGACTGTCACCCTGCCGGACGGAACGGTGATCGAAGGCTCGAACATCATTCCCAACTCGCCCGGCACGACCCTGGGCGGTATCGGTGAGTTCCTCGGCCTGGATATTGCCGGTGCGCTGGACCTTGGTGAACAGCGCGGCCTCGTTACCACGCTTTCGCAGCCCAACCTTACCGCGCTCTCCGGCGAAACGGCAGAGTTCCTTGCGGGTGGCGAGTTCCCCATCCCGCTGTCGCAGGGCCTTGGCACCACCACGGTGGAATACAAGCGCTTCGGCGTCAGCCTGGCCTATACGCCCACGGTGCTTGCCAATGGTCGCATCGCCCTGCGCGTGCGCCCGGAAGTCTCCGAGCTTTCGAGCCAGGGTGCCGTCACGCTGAACGGCTTCCAGATCCCCGCCCTCACCATCCGCCGTGCGGAAACCTCGGTGGAGCTGGGTTCGGGCGAGAGCATCATGATCGCGGGCCTGCTGTCCAACAACGCGCAGAACACCATCGATCAGGCGCCGGGCGTGGGTGACATTCCCATCCTTGGCAACCTGTTCCGCTCGACGGACTTCCGCCGCGGCGAAACCGAACTGGTGATCGTGATCACGCCCTACCTGGTGGAGCCGGTCGATGACCGCGAGATCAGCCTTCCGACCGACGGGTTCGCCCTGCCTAACGCTGCTTCGCAATTCCTGTTCGGACAGGAATCCGACGGCGAGACGGGTGGCCAGCGGCCGATGCCAAGCGCCGCCAACCCGGCGCCTGCCGGTCCCGAAGTCAGCGTGACCGACCAGAACGCAGCAGCGCTTGCCGGCGGCGGAAGCCCCGAAGGTGCCGCCACCCGCACTGCCGCGCGCGCCACGCCCGGCTTCAGCATTGCAAACGGAGAGTGATCGTCATGACCATCAGCTTCAAACGTGCAGCCAGTTCGGCACTGGCGATCTCGCTCGCCTTCGGACTTGCAGCCTGTGAAGGCGGCATCCAGGGCAACAACTATTCGCTCAACTCGGTGCACCAGCCGGTTGTCGAACGCAGCAACTACGTGCTCGACCTTCGCACCAGCCCTGCCGGTCTGGACGCGATGGAAGAAAGCCGCCTGAACGACTGGTTCGACATGCTCGACCTCGGCTATGGCGACCGCGTTGCCATCGACACCGCCGTCACCAACCCCGCCGTCATGGAAGACGTCGCCGCAATCGCCGGTCGTTACGGCATCCTCGTGGCGGACGGCGCACCTGTGACGCAGGGCTATGTCGATCCCGGCAGTGTCCGCGTCGTCGTGACCCGCTCAACCGCTTCCGTTCCGGGCTGCCCGGACTGGTCGGGTAGCTACGGCTTCGACCGCGGCAACCACACGTCGGCCGGCTTTGGCTGTGCGGTCAACAGCAACATCGCCGCGATGGTCGCCAACCCCGAGCACCTGCTCGAAGGAGCCGAGGGCACCGGCGAAACCGTTGTGATGAGTTCCAACCGGGCCATCGAAACCTTCCGCGACCAGCAGCCGACCGGCGCGGCTGGTCTTCCGCAAGTCTCGTCATCGGGGGAATAATCCATGAACTCGCCATTCAAAACCGGTTCGATGGGTAACCGCGAGCCCTTTTCCGCCTTCATCTGCGACGAGAGCGCGCTCGACGTCCTGCGTCCGGTGGTCATCGAAATGGGCTGGCAGCCCGAGAAGTGCAACAAGGGTGGCCTGCGTAACGCCATCCAGTCGCTCTCCATCGCCGCCAGCCCGGCCATCCTGATGGTCGACCTGTCCGAAAGCGGAGACCCGCTGAACGACATCAACGCCCTGGCCGAGGTTTGCGAACCGGGCACGGTGGTGATTGCGGTGGGCCAGGTGAACGACGTTCGCCTCTACCGCGACCTGCTCGCCAGCGGCATCCACGATTACCTGCTGAAGCCGCTTTCCGCCGGCCAGCTGCGCGATGCCCTGACCCAGGCCCAGGCCGTTTTCGCCTCGCCGCGCAACGCGGACGGCGACAGCGACCAGGAACACGTGGCAACGGCGGTCGTCGGCACGCGCGGCGGCGTGGGTGCATCCACCCTCGCCACCTCCCTCGCCTGGCTGTTCGCCAGCGAACATCACCGTTCGACGGCGCTGCTGGACCTCGACGTGCACTTCGGCACCGGCGCACTGGCGCTGGACCTGGAGCCGGGCCGCGGCCTGACCGACGCGATCGAGAACCCCAGCCGCATCGACGGCCTGTTCATCGAACGCGCCATGATCCGTGCCAACGACAACCTCGCCATCATGTCTGCAGAAGCGCCGATCAATTCGCCGCTGATGACCGACGGCACCGCTTTCCTGCAACTGCAGGAGGAGTTCCGCCAGGCTTTCGACATGACGGTGGTGGACCTGCCGCGCAACATGCTGATTAATTTCCCGCACCTGCTGACGGACGTGAACGTCGTGACGCTTGTCACCGAGCTCACTCTGGCATCGGCGCGCGATACGATCCGCATCCTTTCATGGCTGAAGCAGAACGCTCCTGCCTGTCACCCGCTGATCGTGTGCAACCGGATGCAGTCCGGTTCCGCGGAAATCAGCAAGGCGGACTTCGAAGCCTCGATCGAGCGCAAGATCAATTTCCAGATCCCGTTCGACCAGAAGGCGGCGGCCAATGCCGCCAAGCTGGGCCAGACCTTCATCGAAGCGAACAAGGGTTCCAAGACCGTCGCTCCGATCCGCGAAATTGCCAAGATGATTGTGGGCGTCGCCGAAGACGACGGCGCAAGCATCGAGGAAGCGGGACAGAAGGGATCGATGCTCGGCAAGTTCGACCTGAAGTCGCTGCTTGGCTCCACGCCCAAGAAGGACAAGGCCCCGGCAGAGCCTGCCGAATAGGCCAGTGAGATCGGCGGGTTGCCGGCAAGGCCACCCGCCGCCCGAACCAGAACGACACGGATTTGAAAGAGGGTTTCATGAGCATCGTCCAGCTTCTGCCTATAGCCGGTGGGCTCCTGGCCCTGATGGTCATGGGCTACGTCCTGATGACCGGCTCGTCTCCTGCCAAGGAGAGCCAGCGTCGCCTTCAGGCGGTGCGTTACCGGCACTCCGAAAGCACCACCGACAAGGTGGAAAGCCAGCTCAAGAAGGCTATCGCCGCGCGCAAGCCAAAGCAGTTCACGCGTGCCGGGGCCGATTCCCGGCTGGCGGCCCTGCAACTCAGGCTTGATCGTACCGGCATGGGATGGTCGCTGGCGCAGTATTTTTATGCGTCGCTCGGCATCGCGGTAGTCCTGACGGCCCTCCTGTACCTGAAGACCGACGCGGCCATGCTCTCGCTGGGGATCGGCCTTCTCGCCGGTGCCGGCCTGCCGCACATGGCGGTGGGGCATTTCATCAAGCGTCGGACCAACCAGTTCAACGCCAAGTTCCCCGACGGCATCGACCTGCTCGTTCGCGGTCTGCGCTCCGGCCTGCCGGTAACGGAGACCCTCGGCGTGGTCGCCAGCGAAGTTCCCGGCCCCGTGGGCAGCGAATTCCGCGCGGTGGTGGAACGCATCAAGATCGGTCGGACCATGGAGGAATCGCTCCAGGAGACCGCCGATAAGCTGGGCACTGCCGAATTCCAGTTCTTCGTCATCACGCTGGCCATCCAGCGCGAGACCGGCGGCAACCTGGCAGAGACCCTGTCGAACCTGGGTGACGTGCTGCGCAAGCGCGCGCAGATGAAGCTGAAGATCAAGGCGATGAGCTCTGAATCGAAAGCTTCCGCCTACATCGTGGGTGCCCTGCCCTTCATCGTGTTCGGCATGATCTACTGGATCAACCCCAACTACATCGGCGGCTTCTTCACCGACGATCGCCTGATCGTAACCGGCCTCGGCGGCCTGGTGTGGATGAGCATCGGTGCCTTCATCATGGCCAAGATGGTCAGCTTCGAAATCTGATCGGGAGGGATAAGAACCAATGTTGACACTCGCTCCCGCATCCGGCCCCTCGCTGCTCGGCGTCGACGTCATCCTCGTCGGCACGATCCTGGCCGGTATCGCCGCTGCTGCCATGATGTTCGCCATCTATGCCGCGGTGACCGTGAAGGATCCGATGGCCAAGCGCGTGAAGACGCTGAACGACCGCCGCGCCGAACTGAAGACCGGGATGCTCACGCAGAGCACCAAGAAGCGCCAGAGCCTGACGCGCCGGTCCGACACGACCGACAAGATGAAGGACACCCTGCAGGGCATGAAGGTGCTGCAGGAAAGCCAGGTCAAGATGATCCAGCAGAAGCTGGCGCAGGCGGGTTACCGCAACAAGGAACTGGCGATCCTGATCATCTTTGCTCGCATGGTCCTGCCTGTGGTGCTCGGCCTGATCGGCGTGGTGATCTTCTACTGGACCGACATGTTCCCCGACTGGAGCAGCTTGAAGCGCTTCATGGGCTTCGCCGGTCTCGTGATCGTCGGCTACAAGGGGCCGGAAATCTACCTTGCCAACGTGTCCTCCAAGCGCACGCTCGCAATCCAGAAAGGCCTGCCGGACGCACTGGATCTGCTGGTGATCTGCGCCGAGGCCGGCCTGACGGTGGACGCAGCGTTCAACCGCGTGGCCAAGGAACTGGGCCGCGCCTATCCGGAACTGGGCGAGGAATTCGCCCTGACCGCGATCGAGCTGTCTTTCCTGACCGAGCGCCGCCAGGCGTTCGAAAACCTTGCCTACCGTGTGAACCTGGAAGCCGTGCGCGGCGTTGTGACCACGATGGTGCAGACCGAACGTTACGGTACGCCGCTGGCTTCCGCCCTGCGGGTGCTGTCTGCCGAATTCCGCAACGAGCGCATGATGCGCGCCGAGGAAAAGGCCGCGCGCCTGCCGGCCATCATGACCGTGCCGCTGATCCTGTTCATCCTGCCGGTGCTGTTCATCGTGATCCTTGGTCCGGCCGCCTGTTCCATCTCGGACGCCTTCTCCGACTGATCTCGGAAACATGGCATAGCCAAAAAGAAAAGGCCCCGCCGGATCGAACCGGCGGGGCCATTTTCGTGCTTGCGCGCTTTGGCGGCGAAAGCGGGCGAGTTGTTCAGCCTACCCCGAAACCGCCATCAAGCTCTTCTGCGTCGAGGTCTTCTGCCTGCTTGCGGGCCCGGTCCAGGAGAGTGCGGAAAAGGTCCAGTTCTTCGGCCGAGAAGCCCGTGAACAGGCGTTTTTCCATCTCGCGGGCCAGCGGCATGATTTCCGAATGCATCGCCCGCCCCTCGTCGGTCAGGTCGAGCAGGTGGGATCGACCGTCGGACTCGTTGGGGGTGCGCTGCGCCAGCGCCCGCTCTTCCAGGCCCTTGCACGCCCGGTTGACGGCAACCTTGTCCATCAGCGTGCGACGGGTGAGATCGCGCTGGGTCAGCGCCCCGACATCACCCAGTACCGCCATGACGCGCCATTCGGGGATGGAGAGGCCCCAGCGCTGCCGGTATTCCACGGCGATACGCCCGCTGACCGCATTGGATGCAAGCGAGAGCTGGTAGGGCAGGAAGTGCGATAAGGATGTTGTCGGTTGCATAAGCAACTACCTTGCGAAACTTTGCGCGGCTTTGCAAGTTTCGAGCATTACTCTTTCGCATCCGGAAACAGGTTTACCAATCGGCGCGCAACGGCGTCCAGCCGCAGGGTCGCCGCAGTGCTCCACTTGTCGCGCGGCGTGATGATGGATGTGTCCAGGATCGTATCGATCGGGCTCGCCTTGCGCTTTTTCGGCAGTGCAGCCGCCAATTGTGCAAGCATGGCGCGCGCCTTGTCGGCGTTTGCACCCATCACCTTCAGGATGTCCGTCACATCCACGTCGCCTTCCGGATCGCGCCAGCAATCGTAATCGGTGACCATGCCGACAAGCGCGTAGGGAAGCTCCGCCTCCCGGGCAAGGCGTGCTTCGGGCATGGCGGTCATCCCGATCACGTCGGCTCCCCACTGGCGATAGAGATGGCTTTCGGCCCGCGTGGAGAACTGCGGTCCCTCGATGGCGACATAAGTGCCGCCCTTGTGGATGGTCGCTCCCGCTTTCCTGGCTGCGGTTTCGGCAAGGCCGGAAAGGCGCGCACAGACAGGATCGGCCAGCGGCACATGCGCCACGATGCCTTCGCCGAAGAAGCTGCGCTCGCGCCCGGCAGTCCTGTCGATCAGCTGGTCCACGGCCACGAAATGCCCCGGTTCCAGCTCTTCCTTGAGGCTGCCGATAGCGGAGATCGCCACAACGTCAGTCACCCCTGCCCGTTTCAGCACGTCGATGTTGGCGCGGTAGTTCACATGGCCGGGCGAGAGCATATGCCCTGCCCCGTGCCGGGCGATGAAGGTAAACTTCACCCCGCTGATCGTGCCGGTCGTTACCGGGCCGGACGGCTCCCCGAATGGGCTCTCGATGGGAATTTCCTGCGCGTCTTCCAGCGCGCCGGGCTCGTACAGGCCCGAACCGCCGATAACCCCGATGTGCCAGTCGCTCATCGCGCGGCGTCCTACTTGGGCGGCATGCGGATGGCGCCGTCGAGGCGCACGCATTCCGCGTTCATGTATTCGGACTGCACCATGAAGCACGCGAGGTCGGCATATTCCTCGGGGCGGCCCAGGCGCTTGGGGAACGGCACCGATGCCGCCAGCGATTCCTGCGCCTTTTCCGGCAGCCCTGCCATCATGGGCGTCATGAAGATGCCCGGCAGAATCGTGTTCACGCGGATACCCTCGTTCATCAGGTCGCGCGCCACCGGGAGCGTCATGCCCTTCACACCCGCCTTGGACGCGGCGTAGGCGACCTGGCCGATCTGGCCATCCTCGGCGGCGACCGACGCGGTGGAGATCATCACCCCGCGTTCGCCGTGTTCGTTGACGGGATCCAGCGTCATCATGCCCGCTGCGGCCTTGGCCATGCAGGCGAAGGTGCCCATCAGGTTCACCTTGATGGTCTTTTCGAAAAGGCCGAAATCGAGGTGGCTGATCTCGCCCGTCTCGCGGTCCCGCCGGGTCAGCTTGCCGATGGTGCCGATGCCGGCGCAGTTGACCAGTACCCGCTCCTGCCCGTGCGCCTCGCGGGCCTTGGCGAATCCTGCCTCGATGGACGACTCGTCCGATACGTCGACACGGCAGAAAATCCCGCCGATCTCGCTTGCCACGGCTTCCCCGCGCTCGTCGTTGAGATCGAACAGCGCGACTTTCGCGCCTTTGGCGGCCAGCGCCCGCGCGGTGGCCTCCCCAAGCCCGGAGGCGCCGCCTGTCACCACTGCCGCAACAGAATTGTCGATCTTCATAATTCTACCTCTCTCAAATCCAGCTTCGCGGACCGAATGTTACCCAAACGTCCTACCCGCCCGCCACCGAGGGTCAAGCGGAGTCACTGCCGTGGTGCAACATCATTGTTGTGCAACTGCAACACGGGTGAAACATTCTGTGGAACACCGGCAATTACAATTGCAACCTCTCCTACCTTCAAGCAGGTCAATAGCAGGCAAGACCTGCCGTTCCGGTCGTACGGGGTCTCTATCACGACCGGGAGGGACTACTCCGTATCACCTGGCCGGGGGACCGGTCGTATAGTGGGGAAATATCTGTGAAGCTTCGAACTGCTCTGAAGGGCGCTAGCGCCCCGATCGCACTCTCCGTTGCGCTGATCGCCAATCCGGCGCTGGCACAGGACGAGGGCGACGAAACCTCCGAGGAAATCCGCGCCGAAACGCCCGGCGAAGATGAAGAACCTGTTGGCGCCACCGGCGACTCCGTTACGCAGGGTGCCATCTTCGTTACCGGTTCGCGCATCCGCCGCGACGAATTCTCGTCCGCCTCGCCCATCACCCTCGTCGATCCGGAAATCGCCGTTCGCCAGGGCCTGATGGACACCGGCTCGATGATCCAGGGCTCGCCGATCGCGGCCGGTTCGTCGCAGGTGACCGCGGCTCTCTCCAGCCAGTTCCTCGTCGATGGTGGCCAGGGCGTGCAGACCATCTCGCTGCGTGGCCTGGGTGCCAACCGCACGCTGGTGCTGCTCAACGGTCGCCGTGCCGGTCCCGCCGGTACGCGCGGTGCCGTTTCCGCATTCGACCTCAACGTACTTCCGCAGTCGATCGTGGAACGCGTCGACATCCTGAAGGACGGCGCCTCCTCCATCTACGGTTCGGACGCCGTGGCCGGCGTGGTCAACCTGATCACCAAGACCGACACCGACGGCATCGAGCTCGACCTGTTCGGCTCGGTCCCCTTCACCTCGGGCGGTGAAACCTGGTCGGCAGCAGCCACCTGGGGCAAGACCTTCGACCGCGGCCACGTGATGGTTTCGGCGAACTACTACCGCCAGAACGAGCTGGCGCGTGGCGATCGCAGCTACCTGCAGTGCTCGGAAGCGAACGTCTTCACCGACCTCAGCTACAGCACACGCGCCGACCTGATCGACCCGCGCACCGGCGATTTCAGCTGCAACGGTGCAGAAAGCAACGTCACCTGGGGCCACATCTGGACCTATGACTACAGCTCCTACCTGACCGCGGATGGCGAATCGAACATCCCGGGCAGCGACGGCGACGGTCCTGCACAGCTGCTGCAATACAGCTACCCCGGCGACAACCTGGGCCAGTACCTGCCGGAAATCGGCCGCAGCGGCGCGTTCGGCGAAATCGACGTTCCCGAAGGCTGGTACAACGTTGGCTACGACCCCGCTTCGCGCGCGGTCTACAACAACTACCACCCGCTGATGAACGAAGACACGATCATCCCGACGACCGATCGTTACACCCTCTATGTCGATGCGGCCTACGAACTGACGCAGGGCATCGAAGCCTACACCGAACTGCTCTACAACAAGCGCAAGACCGAGTTCGACTCCTCGGGCCAGGTCTACCAGTTCGGCTTCGGCGAAACCGACGATGGCCTGTTCGGCCTACCTCCCGGCGTTGGCGATCCGTTCGCGAACGGTTTCGGCGGCCCGGCGCTGTTCAGCCCGACGGCCTTCATCGACTGGTACGATAGCTCGCAGGAAGTCGACTACTACCGCGGCGTGCTCGGTTTCCGCGGCGACATCTCGTCGAACTGGTCGTACGACCTGTACGGCCAGTACTCGCTGTCCGACGCAACCTACACCAACGAGCGTATCCTGGCCGACTCCATGGCGACCCAGGACTTCCGCACCAGCTCGTGCGTTGGCACGGTCACGCCCGTCGGCGGCAAGAACTGCGTCGACGTGGACTGGTACACGCCGCGCGTGATGTTCGGCGACTTCACCGAGGAAGAACTGAACTTCCTCGGCGATACCGAAGTCGGCGAAACCGAATACACCCAGTGGTACGTGGAAGGCGTCGTCAGCGGCGACCTGTTCAGCCTGTGGGGCGACAGCCCGATCGGCGTCGCCCTTGGTGGCCAGTTCCGCCGCGACGAGATCGAGGACGTTCCCGGCCCGATCTCGCAAGCCGGCAACGTCTGGCTCGGCGGTCCCGCCGGTGTGACGGCTGGTCGCAGCGACACGCTGGAAGGCTTCGGCGAAGTCAACATCCCGCTGCTGGCTGACTTGCCGCTGATCCAGTCGTTCAACGTCACCGCTGCCGCACGTATCACCAACGTGAAGGCCACGCGTTCCGACGGCGTGAGCGCCGAGGACAACGGCAACTGGACCTACAAGCTGGGTGCAGACTGGGAAGTGACCGACTGGCTGCGTTTCCGCGCAACCTACGGCACCTCCTTCCGTGCGCCTGCCCTGTTCGAACAGTTCCTGTTCGACCAGGTCGGCTCGCTGCCGCAGCGTTCGCTGGACCCGTGTATCCAGTGGGGCCTGAAGCTGGAGCGTAACGAAATCAGCCAGTCCTTCGCGGACAACTGTGCTGCCGACGGCGTTCCGGAAAACCACAGCGGTGCCGGCATCAACGGCTCCACCATCACCGGTGGCGGCCTTGGCGTGCTCGATCCCGAAGAGTCCACCGCATGGACCGCGTCGGTCGTCCTCACCCCGGACTTCGGCTTCCTGCCGAACACCCGGATGAGCCTGGCCGTCGACTACTTCGACATCGAAGTGACCGGCGAAATCGCCCGCTTCGGCGCAGGCAACGTGATCGCAAGCTGCTACGCTTCCGATGACTTCCCGAACGATCCGCTCTGCGGCCAGTTCGCCCGTATCGACGACCTCGATCCGAGCGATCCGTTCTGGAATGCCGGCGATTCCAACAACATCGCTTTCGTTCGTGACAGCTTCATCAACATCAACAGCCAGAAGAACGCTGGCGTCGACGTCACCGCGCGGGTCATTCACGACTTCGCCGGCGACATCACGCTGACGGTCCAGGGCCAGATGACGTGGCAGACCACGGACGAGATCTCGGTGTTCGACGGTTTCCCGGAAAGCGTGAACGGCGAACTCGGCGAGCCGAAGTGGGTTGGCGATTTCTACGCCCAGCTCGACGCCGGTCCGTGGTCGCTGTTCTACGGCCTCGACGTTGTCGGCTCCGCCAGCGACGTTGCGGACTTCACCGAATCCGAACTGGGTATCGAGGAAGCCGATCAGACGCAGGCCGACCAGGACACCGCACTGTGCGGAACGTTCACCACCTACCCGGACGAAATCTGCTTCGACCTGGATGTGCCGGCGACGTTCTACCACAGCGCATCGCTCACCTACGAGTTCAGCGATCGCTTCACGCTGACGGCCGGTATGTCGAACATCTTCGACACCCGTCCGCCCCGCACGTCCAACGTGGGTGGCGACGGCATCAACCAGCTGGGCGACGGTGTTCTCTACTCGCAGTACGACCTGTTCGGTCGTCGTGCGTTCGTGAACATCAACGTTCGCTACTGATCGCTTTCACGATCTTGAGCCAAACAGGGGCGGCGGGTGACAAACCCGCCGCCCTTCGTTTATCGGCTATCTGGAAATCCACTCTCCCCGCAGGAAAACCCGCATGGTCCATATCCGCCTGAAGCCCGACACGCTGGACGAGGAAAACGCGAAGTTCAGCCATCAGCGGCTGCCTCGCCCGCTGTTCCTGAATTCGGTGCCCAAGTCGGGCAGCCACCTGCTGAAGAACATCATGCGCATGTTCGTGCCGGTGGAGGATCACTTCAAGGAACAGTTCATCCAGTGGGGCAACCTGCAGCAGTACAAGCACGCCTTCCGCGCCGAGGCGAAAATGCTGAGCTGGGGCCACCTGCTGTTTTCCGATGCTTCCGCCGTCGAGGCAGGCCCGGCGCGCAAGATCATCCTCGTGCGCGATCCGCATAGCTGGGTGCTGGCCCGCGCCCGCTTCTTCCTGTCGGACGAATTCGGCGACAACTCGGTGCTGGTAAAGAACGGCGAGCTGACCGTCGATTCCCTCATCAACCTGATGATCTTCGGCATTCACGGCAAGGCCATGGGCATGCGCGAGCTGTTCACCTACAACGCCGTCGCCTGGCAGGGCAGCGATTGCACCACCTTGCGCTACGAAGACCTGCTGGAGGCGGTGAGAACGCTCGGCTCCGCGGAATCGGATGCCTACTTCGAAACTGTTTTCGAGGCGGCGGGCCTCGCCAGCATTCCCGACGACTGGCGCGAGCGGGTGAAGATCGGATCGGACCGCAAGCAGAGCGGCACGGCGCGGGAGAACCTGTCCCCCGGCACGGGTATCGAGATCCCGAAGGAACTCACCGATTCGCAAAAGGCGCTGGTGGAATTTGCAGCTCCGGGCCTCAGGAGCCTGCTCGGCTACGCCTGAACGCAGCCGAGCCTCACTCCTAGCCGACCCTCATTTCCAGCTGACCGTCGCCCTCGTCGATGTGGACGGTGCTGCCATCGGGCACCTTGCCCTCCAGCAGCATTTCCGCCAGCGGGTCCTGCACGTAGCGCTGCACCGCGCGCTTCAGCGGCCTTGCGCCATAGACGGGGTCGTAGCCGACCCGGCCCAGCCAGGCTCGCGCGCCGTCGGTCAGGTCGAGCACGATCTTGCGATCCTTCAGCAGCTTCTGCACCCGCGCCACCTGGATTTCCACGATCGGCGCCATGTGCTCCATGCCGAGGCGGTGGAACAGGACGATCTCGTCGAGCCGGTTGAGGAACTCGGGCCGGAAATGTCCGCGCACCACATCCATCACCTGGTCCTCGACATCCTCCACCTTCTGGTCCTCGCCGAGGTTCGAGAGGAACTGGCTGCCAAGGTTGCTGGTGAGGATGATGAGCGTGTTCGAGAAGTCCACGACCCGGCCCTGACCGTCCGTCAGGCGACCGTCGTCGAGCACCTGCAGCAGCACGTTGAACACGTCCTGGTGCGCCTTCTCGACCTCGTCGAACAGCACGACCTGATAAGGCCTGCGCCGCACGGCTTCGGTCAGCACGCCGCCCTCGTCGTAACCGACATAACCCGGAGGCGCGCCGATCAGACGGGCGACCGCGTGCTTCTCCATGAACTCGCTCATGTCGATGCGCACCATTGCCTGGTCGTCGTCGAAAAGGAAGGCCGCCAGCGCCTTGGTCAGTTCGGTCTTGCCGACGCCGGTGGGGCCGAGGAACAGGAAGCTGCCGAGCGGACGGCCCGGATCCTGTAGCCCCGCACGCGCACGGCGCACGGCCTTGGACACGGCCTCCACGGCCTTTTCCTGGCCGATCACCCGCTTGCCGAGAACCTCCTCCATCTTGAGCAGCTTCTCGCGTTCGCCCTCGAGCATCTTCTCGATGGCAACGCCCGTCCAGCGGCTGACGACGGAGGCGATGTCATCCTCGGTCACTTCTTCCTTCAGCAGCGCGTTCTCGGTCTGCCCTTCGGCTTCGGCGAGTTGCTTTTCGAGCTGTGGGATGCGCCCGTAGGAAAGCTCACCCGCCTTCGCGAGGTCGCCTGCACGCTGGGCCTGTTCCAGTTCGATCTTCGCCTGATCCAGCTCTTCCTTGATCCGCGCCTCCGCATGGATCTTGTCGCGCTCGTTCTGCCAGCGGGTCGTAAGTTCGCTGGATTGCTGTTCGAGATTCGCCAGTTCCTCGCGCAAGTTGGCGAGGCGATCCTTCGATGCATCGTCGCTTTCCTTGGCCAGCGCCGATTCCTCGATCTTCAGCTGGATGATGCGCCGGTCGAGCGCCTCGATTTCCTCGGGCTTCGATTCCACTTCCATGCGGATGCGGCTGGCGGCCTCGTCCATCAGGTCGATGGCCTTGTCCGGCAGGAAACGGTCGGAAATGTAGCGCTCGGAAAGCTGGGCAGCAGCCACGATCGCGGCATCGGTGATGCGCACGCCGTGGTGCAATTCGTACTTTTCCTTGATGCCGCGCAGGATGGAGATGGTGTCCTCCACGCTCGGCTCGTCCACGAACACGGGCTGGAAACGGCGCTGCAAGGCCGCGTCCTTCTCCACGTACTTCTGGTATTCATCCAGCGTCGTCGCGCCGATGCAGTGCAGTTCGCCGCGAGCGAGCGCCGGCTTCAACAGGTTGCTGGCGTCCATGCTGCCTTCGCTGGCACCGGCACCGATCAGGGTGTGCATCTCGTCGATGAACAGGATGATCTCGCCTTCTGCGCCCTTCACCTCGTCGAGCACGGCCTTCAGCCGTTCCTCGAACTCGCCGCGATATTTCGCGCCGGCGATCAGGCTGCCCATGTCGAGCGCCATCAATTGCCGGTCCTTCAGGCTGTCGGGCACGTCGCCATTGGCGATGCGGAGCGCGAGGCCTTCCGCAATCGCGGTCTTGCCGGTGCCGGGCTCGCCGATCAGGACGGGGTTGTTCTTCGTCCGTCGGGCGAGGATCTGCACGGTGCGGCGAATTTCCTCGTCGCGGCCGATCACCGGGTCCAGCTTCCCCTCGCGCGCCTTCTGCGTCAGGTCCTGCGCGTATTTCTTCATCGCGTCATAGGCGGCCTCGGCATTGGCGGTGTCCGCCGTCTTGCCCTTGCGCAGTTCGTTGATCGCGCTGTTGAGCGCCTCTGCGGTCAGCCCCGCATCGGCCAGCGCCTGGCTCGCCTTGGTCTGCCGCGCCAGCGTGAGCGCCAGCAACAGGCGCTCCACGGTCACGTAACTGTCGCCCGCCTTCTCGGCGACCTGCTCGGCCTGGTCGAGAACGCGCACTGCGTCGTTATCCAGCCCCGGTGTCTGCTGCGCCCCGCCGCCGCTGACTGCGGGAATCTTGGCCAGCAGGGCATCGACCTGCTGCACGGCTTTCAAAGGATCGCCACCGGCGCGCTGGATCAGGCCGGATGCCATGCCTTCTTCGTCCTCCAGCAAGGCCTTCAGGATATGCTCCGGGCTGATGCGCTGGTGGCTGTTACGAATGGCGACGGTTTGCGCGCTCTGCAGGAAACCCTTGGCGCGGTCGGTAAATTTTTCCAGGTTCATTCCTTGCCCCTCATTTCAGGTTCCCTCACAAGATAGTGTTGCTTTTATACAACACAAGTGTTGCGTGGCCGCAATTTTCTTTCTGCGCTCTGGATCATAGGTCTCTTTGAGATGCGACCATGGTTGTTAAGTTTCAATAGAGCTAGCCCATCGGCATCCCGCGTCATTGATCGAGGACAACACGCCAGCGCCCTCCCCGGATTGGCAGACCGCCGACAGGTATCGACGAACTGCATAGCTTTGCGATGAAACGCCTTTCGTTCGAGGCGCGCCGTGCTATCCCGTTTCACATGAAAAGGTCCCTCGCGCTTCGCACGCTAGCCCCCCTTGCCGCCGCCCTCGTGCTGGCAGGCTGCTCCACCACCGCCGCCACGCCTGCCGAGACGGCAGCGGCGCAGACGCTCGAGGCCGAGCCGCAGATAGCCTCGCTCGACGACATCATCGCTGCGGTGGACATCCCCTACGAGACGTTCACGCTCGACAATGGCCTCACCACCATCGTCCACACCGATCGCAAGTCGCCGCTGGTGGGCGTGACGGTCTACTACCGCGTGGGATCGAAGCACGAGCCGCGCGGCCGCACCGGTTTTGCGCACCTGTTCGAGCACATCATGTTCACCGGCAGCGAGAACGTGGACAACTTCGACATTCCGCTGGAAGCCGCAGGCTCCACCGGCACGAACGGGTCCACCAGCTACGACCGCACCAATTATGTCGAGACGGTCCCCACCGGCGCGCTGGACCTTGCGCTGATGATGGAAGCGGACCGCATGGGATACCTGCTGGGCGCTGTCACGCAGGAGCGGCTCGATAACCAGCGGGCCGTTGTGCAGAACGAGAAGCGGCAGGGCGACAACCAACCCTATGGTCTCATCAACTATCAGTTGTCCGAAGGGCTGCTGCCGGTAGGCCATCCCTATCGCCACTCAGTCATCGGTTCGATGGCAGACCTTTCCGCCGCCAGCCTGCTGGACGTGCGCGAATGGTTCACCGACAATTACGGGCCGAACAACGTGGTCCTCTCCCTCACCGGAGATATCGACGCGGAAACCGCGCGCCCGATGGTGGAACGCTGGTTCGGCGCGATTCCGCGCGGGCCGGAGGTCGAGCAGTTCGACGCAGGGCCGGTCACGCTGGCAGAGCCGCGCTCCGACACCATGACCGACCAGGTGCCGCAGGTGCTGCTGGTGCGCGCGTGGACGGGGCCGGACATGCAGCATCCCGATGCCGTGCCGTTGCAGGTGGGCATGTACATCCTCGGCGGTCTCGCCTCCTCCCGCCTCGACAATGCGATGGTGCGCGGTGCCGAACTGGCGACCAGCGTTTCCGCCGCCTACCAGGCATACGAACAGATCGGCTATGCGCAGACATACGTCCAGGTGCGCCCCGACAAGTCGCAGGACGAAGCCCAGGCGCTGCTCGAAACTGAAATCGCCCGCTTGATTGCTGAGGGGCCGACGCAGGACGAGCTTGACCGTGCGACCACTCAGATCGCCTCCAGCCTCGTGGGTTCGCTGGAGCGGATCGGCGGCTTCGGCGGCAAGGGCTCTATCCTCGCAGAAGGCCTGCTCTACACCGGCAACGCCGATTTCTACCGCACGGAACTTGAGCGCATGGCGCAGCTCTTGCCCGAAGATGTGCGCGCCGCCATGGAACGCTGGCTCTCGCGCCCGGCCTACAACCTCGCCGTGGTGCCGGGAGAGCGCACGCTGGACGGCGGCGCCATGGGCGGCTGGGGAGACGAACACCTGACCCCCGCGCCCGAGCCGGACACCGGCGTCGACATCGAAGTGACGCGCACCGGCCCGGAAATCCCCTTGCCCACGCCAGAACCCGTTGGCGAACTCACCTTCCCGCAGGTGGAGCGCGCAACGCTTTCGAACGGTATCGAGGTGGTGCTGGCACGCCGGGCGTCGGTCCCAAAAGTCTCCCTGGCCCTCACCTTCGATGCAGGCTCCGTGGTCGACCCTGCCGGGCAGTACGGCACCCACGCCACGATGGTCGACCTGCTCTCCGAAGGCACCACCACGCGCAGCGCGCTGGATATCGCGGTGAAGCAGGAAACGCTGGGCGCATCGCTCAGCTTCGATGCCGGGTCGGAAACGACTGCGGCCTTCCTTTCGGCGCTCAGCCCCAACCTCCAGCCTTCGCTGGAACTGCTGGCTGACGTGGTCCGCAACCCGGCCTTCGCGCCCGATGCAATGGAGCGGGTCAAGAGCCAGCGCACGGCTGGCGTCGCGCAGGAGCTTTCCTCGCCCGCAGGCCTGGCGAACCGCGCCTTCTATGCGCTGGTCTATGGCGAAACGCACCCCTACGCCTACGCCTCCACCGCGGGCGATGCGGAAGTGATCGGCGCGCTGACCCGCGAAGATATGGTCGCGGAGCACGCCGAGTGGATACGCCCCGCCACGGCCACGATCACGGCCGTCGGCGACGTTACCATCGATGAACTGGTCGCCGCGCTGGAAGCGACCCTGGGCGACTGGCAGGATCCGGCAACGCCCGTTCCCGCAAAGGACGTCGATCAAACACTCCCGCTCGCCAATGCGCCGCGCGTCGTCGTGGTCAATCGACCCAACTCGCCTTCCAGCTACCTCGTCCTCGGTCGCCCGGCGCGCATCGCAGGCTGGCAGCCCGGCATGGAGGCGCTGGACCTTGCCAACGAGGTGATTGGCAGCGGTTTCCTCTCGCGCCTGAACAACGACCTGCGCGAAACCAAAGGCTGGACCTACGGCATCGGATCGAGCCTGCCGAACGCCCAGGGACCGCGCACCTTCCGCATCGCCACGCAGGTGCAGGCAGACCGGACGGCGGATTCGATCGAGGTCATCCTCGACCAGCTCGAAGCCTTCCCCGCCAGCCGCCCTGTCGACGCGGTCGAACTGCAGCGCGTTACCGATGGCAACGTGCGCAACCTGCCGAACCGTTTCGAAACCAACGGCCAGGTGCTTGGCGCACTGCTTTCGAACCAGAACGCCGGACGCGACGACCGCTACCAGACGCTGCTGCCGCAGCTCTACAGCGCAATCGACGCGGAAGACATCAACGCCGCCGCGCGCGATTACCTGCAGCCGGAAAACATCACCATCGTGGTGGTCGGCGACAGGGAAACGGTTGAACCGCAGCTGGAAAACCTCGATATCGATGTGACTTATGTCGAGGCGGACAGCCTTTAGGTCTGCCCAGAGGAGAATTATCAATGTCCGAAGTGGGTGGAACCTACGATTTCGTCGCGCAGTCCCCGATGGGCGAGCAGACCGGCACTTTCACCGTGGTGCCCGGCCCCGATGGAGAGACCTTCACCGGCCAGCTTTCGGGCGGCATGGGCACGATGGACGTGCAGGACGGTACGATCAGCGGCAATACGCTCAACTGGAAGATGAAGATGGGCATGCCCATGCCGATGACGCTGGATTGCGAAGCCACCGTTGATGGCGATGCCGTGACCGGCTCCATCAAGGCAGGCATCATGGGCACCATGCCCTTCACCGCCCAACGGCAGGGCTGAGGCGCGTCAGAACTTCCCGCGCAGCGCCTGATAGGCCGCGGCCGTCACCGTATTGGCGAGGTTGAGCGAGCGGATGTGGTCGGACCGCATCGGCAGGCTGACCTCGCACGTCCGGTGCCGGTCGCGAATCGCCGAGGGGAGGCCCTTCGTCTCGCTGCCGAAGACGAGGATGGCATCGTCCGCGTAGTCGGGTTCGTAAAAGCTGCGCGGCGCATCGTCCTCGAACAGGAACATCTGCCCTGCGCGCGGTCTGCGCTCCTCCAGAAACGCGCCCCAGTCGGCATATTCGCTGAGCCGCACGTGCTGCCAGTAATCGAGCCCGGAACGCTTGAGATGCCGGTCGCTGAGGGTGAAGCCGTAGGGCCGGATCAGCACCAGCTCCATGTCCAGCGCCACGCAGGTGCGCCCGACAGCCCCGGTGTTGTGCGGGATTTCCGGATGGACGAGGACGATGATCGGGCGGGCAGCCATGCGGCCTGCCCTAGCCCAGCTTGTCCTTCAGTATCTGATTCACCACCGCCGGATTGGCCTTGCCCTGCATCGCCTTCATCGTCTGGCCGACGAAGAAGCCGAACAACTTGTCCTTGCCGCCGCGATACTCCTCGACCTTGTCGGCGTTGTTCGCGATGATCTCGTCGATCGCTGCCTCGATCGCGCCGGTGTCGCTGACCTGCTTCAGGCCCTCGGTATCGGCGATCTCGCCAGGCTCACGGCCTTCCTTGAGGACGATCTCGTAGATTTCCTTGGCCTGTCCGCCGGAAATTTCGCCCTCGTCCTGCATGGCGAGGATCGCAGCCTGGCGTTCGGCAGTAGCGTTGGCCATGTCCGCCTCGTCACCCAGCGATTTCACCACGCCGGGCGCCACGGAAAGGGACCAGTTGGCCACCTGCGTTGCGACCTTGGCCTCGGGCTTGCCGATAGCCTTGGCGGCGACGGCCAGCAGCGTCTCGAACCGGGCGAAGGTCTCCACCTCGGCCGTCAGTTCGCGTGCGTTGTAAGGCGTCAGGCCCAGTTCGTTTTCGTAGCGCGCACGCTTGGCATCCGGCAGTTCCGGCAGCGAGGCTCGGCATTCGTCGAGGAAGTCCTGCTCCAGCACCAGCGGCAGGAGGTCGGGATCAGGGAAGTAACGATAGTCGTGCGCGTCCTCTTTCGAACGCATCGAGCGGGTGGTGCCGGTGTTCGGATCGAACAGGCGGGTTTCCTGCACGATCTGGCCGCCGTCCTCCAGCACGTCGATCTGGCGCTGCACTTCGTGCTCGATCGCCTGCATGACGAACCGTACGGAATTGACGTTCTTCGTTTCCGTCCGGGTGCCCAATTCGGTATCGCCGACCTTGCGCACCGACACGTTCACGTCGGCGCGCATGGAGCCTTCCTCCATGTTGCCGTCGCACGATCCGACATAGCGCAGGATCGAACGCAGTTTGCGGATATAGGCCCCGGCTTCGGCGGGCGACGTCATGTCTGGGCGGCTGACGATTTCCATCAGTGCCACTCCGGTGCGGTTGAGATCGACGTAGGACATGGTGGGGTGCTGGTCGTGCATCAGCTTGCCCGCGTCCTGCTCCACATGGATACGTTCGATGCGGATGACCTTGTCCTCGGGGATACCGGCTTTCTCGTCCGCCTCGATCACCAGCTGTCCCTCGCCCACCAGCGGGTGGTAGAGCTGACTGATCTGGTAGCCCTGCGGCAAGTCGGCGTAGAAGTAGTTCTTGCGGTCGAACCGGCTCCACGCGTTGATCTGCGCCTCGATCGCCATGCCGGTACGCACCGCCTGGCGGATGCACTCGCGGTTGGGCACGGGCAACATACCGGGCATGGCGGCATCGATAAGGCTGACCTGCGTGTTCGGCTCCGCGCCGAACGCCGTTGAAGCGCCGGAGAAAAGCTTGGCCTTGCTGGTAACCTGCGCATGGACTTCGAGGCCGATCACGACCTCCCACTCGCCGGTTGCGCCCTGGACACGGTAATTGCTCATGAGTTCGCCTCGAGAAGGAATGCCTCGGTCTTCTTCAGTTCGTTCTTCAACATCTGGTCGTAGGGCGTGCTGCCGCTCACGTTGATGTCGTTGATCATCGTCACCGAGATGTCGCGGTATTCGGGAAAGGTCTGCAGTTCGCGGATGCAGGCGACCACGATGGGCGCGCGCTTCCGGTCTGCGCGCATTTCGTTCATCAGCCGGTCCATCACCGCGGTAAAGGCCATGCACCGCTGCGCCGATTGCAGCTGCTGGCGCTGCTTGCGGTTGGCGAAGTGCACGGTGCCCACCAGCCACCAGATCGGCAGGATCAGCCCGCCCACCAGCAGCACGATGACGAGGACTTCGAAGAAGCTCACCACCATTTCTCCGGCTGGGCGGTAAACCCGGCGCGCTGTTCGATGGCGAGGCCGGCGTTCAGCACGCCCTGCTCGTCCATCGGCTTGCCGACGAGCTGGAGGCCCAGCGGCAGGCCGTCGGAATTGAGCGTTGCAGGCACGCTCATGGCAGGAAGACCGGCCAGCGATGCAGGCACCGAGAAAACGTCGTTCAGATACATCGACAGCGGATCGTCGGTCTTCTCGCCCAGCGCGAAGGCCGCGGTCGGCGTGGTGGGTGCCAGGATCACGTCGCACTGCTCGAAGGCATCCATGAAGTCCTTCTGCACCAACGTGCGCACCTTCTGCGCCTGCGTGTAATAGGCATCGTAGAAGCCTGCGCTGAGCACATAGGTGCCGATCAGGATGCGGCGCTTCACCTCGTCGCCGAATCCGGCGGAGCGGGTGGCAGCATACATGTCCTGCAAACCCGCGCCCTCGGGCAGGTCGCGCAGGCCATAGCGCACGCCGTCGTAGCGGGCGAGGTTGGACGATGCCTCCGCAGGGGCAATGATATAGTAGGCGGGCAGTGCGTACTTGGTGTGCGGCAGCGACACGTCGACCACCTTGGCACCCGCATCGCGCAGCCACTGCTTGCCCTCTTCCCAGCTCGCCTCGATCTCGGCATCCATCCCGTCCACGCGGTATTCGCGCGGGATGCCCACGGTCTTGCCCGCAAGATCGGCGTCCAGCAGCCCGGCCCAGTCGGGAACGGGCGCGTCGATGCTGGTCGAATCCTTGGGATCGAAACCGGCCATCGCGCCCAGCATGATCGCACAGTCTTCCACCGATCGCGCCATCGGCCCCGCCTGGTCGAGCGAGCTGGCAAAGGCCACGATGCCCCACCGGCTGCAACGGCCATAGGTCGGCTTGATACCGGTGATGCCGGTGATCGCGGCAGGCTGGCGGATCGAGCCCCCCGTGTCGGTGCCGGTCGCTGCCGGGCAAAGGCGTGCGGCAACAGCGGCGGACGAACCGCCCGAAGAGCCGCCCGGCGTCAGCGTGGCATTGCTGCCCTGCCTTTTCCACGGGCTGGCGACATTGCCGAAATAGCTTGTCTCGTTGGAGGAACCCATGGCGAACTGGTCCATGTTCAGCTTGCCCAGCATCCCCGCGCCCGCATCCCACAGCTTCTGCGAAACCGTGGATTCGTATGGCGGCTTGAACCCTTCGAGGATGTGACTGGCAGCGGCCGACTGCACGCCCTTGGTGGCGAACAGGTCCTTCATGCCGATGGGCACACCGGCCATCGGGCCAAGTTCCTTGCCCGCCGCGCGGTCCGCATCCACCTTGTCGGCAGCGGCCAGTGCATGGTCGGGCGTGTTGACGATGAAGGCGTTCAGTTCGGCAGCAGCGGCCACGGCGTCGTTGTGCACCTCTGCCACTTCGCGCGCGGTGAAATCGCCGGCGGCCACGCCGTCGCGGATGGCCTTGAGGCCCATTTGCGTGAAATCGGTCACTATTCGATCACCTTCGGAACGCCGTAGAAGCCGTGTTCTGCCACGGGCGCATTGGCCAGCACGTCTTCGCGGCGGCCACCGCCCGTCAACGGATCGGCGTCGATCACGTCGTCGCGCAGGCGCTGGTCTTGCGGAATGACCGCGGCCATCGGCTCGACATTGCTGGTGTCAACCTCGCCCAGCTGTTCCACGAAGGCGAGGATATTGTTGAGTTCGGGCACCATGTGGTCGAGGGCGGCCTCGTCCATGCTGATGCGCGCCAGACTGGCAATCTTGGCGACTTCTTCTCGGGTGACTGACATGGCGCTTCCGTTAGCCGTGCCGCGGGCGCGCTTCAAGCGATTAGGAAGTTATTCCTCAGCAGGAAACGGGTCGCCCATCGGCTGTCCGTCGACGTAGATCTGCCGACCTTGCCATTCGCGCACTTCGACAGTCGAGTCCTCCCGCAGCGGACCTGCGGTTCGCCGCGGAAGGACGATATCTGGCTCGAATGGCTCCGTGTCATTCTCGCGTTCGAGGAACCAGTCCGTTACCTGCGCGCCCTGGATCAGCTTGATCCTTCGCTCCCCGTCCTGATCAAAGCCCAGATCGATGGCAAAACACGGCTCGTCGCAATGCCAGCCGAGGCGAGCAAAATGCTCTCGTATGCGCCCTTCCCAATAAGCATCGCGGGCCTCTACCTGCATGTTTGCGCGGCGATGTTCTTCGGAGCCGAGCTCGCGGTAACGATCGGCGGGCGTCTGCTCATCCAGTGCGGCTTGCGCCTTCTCGCCGACTTGGCCCTCACGTCGCGCCAAACGCCGCAGAACCTCCCGCCCCGCATCGCCAAAATCCCAGCGCAGGGCAGCGTAATCGAATTCTTCCGCCGACACCTCACCCGCATCCAGCCTTGCAACCTGCTGGCGAGCCGAAATGCCGCCGAAATCCACCAGCGGCAGGGCCAGCAGCAACGCGATCACGCAAGACGCCACGGCCAGGTGCAGGTTGGCGCGGCGCAGGTAGTGGCTCCACCCCGCCAGACGTCCACGCGCCAGGCCCGCCCAGTAGGCAAGGCCATAGGCGGTGGCGATACCCGTGGCGACCAGCGCCCACAGCCGCTCGGGTGAAAATCCATACTGGTCGATGCGGATGCCCATGGAGATCGCCGCGAACACCGTGAGCGGGAAGATCGCAGCGGACAGCCAGATCGCCGCCACCTGCATGGCCACGTTGCTGCTGCGCGCTTCGTCGCTGTCGCGCACCACGGCGTTGGCGAGCACGAAGCATCCCAGGGCGCAGGACAGCAGCACCGGGGTGGCATCGTCGGTTGCCTCCCACAGCGCGCTACCGCCAGAGGCGAGCAGTGCGAAAAGGAAGATCAGGATGGCAAGGGCGAACGGCACCGCCAGCAACGAGAAGACCAGCATCGCCACGCCTTGCAGCGTGCCGATGATCCCGAGCTGGTTGCGCAGAACCCCCATCGCCGCGCCATAGGTCGCCCCCATGAACAGCCCGACGAAGCCGGTGGTCTCGATCATGCCCTCGATAATCTCGATGCCGATAAGACTGAACAACGCGTGCAGCAACCATAACAGGAGCCAGGACAGCGCGACGAACAGCAGCGCTCCGCCGGCGGTCAGGGCATCGGTCCAGACGTGGAAGTGTGTTTCCTCGTATGGGGTAGCCCAGCGCCTGCGATGAAAATCGGCCTGGAACAGCGGAACGGCCAGCAGAGAGAAGAACACGCCCGCGGCAAAGGCGAATTCCTCGCCTGCCACGCGGTCACCAGCATCGACAGCGAGGTAGGCAAGACCACCCATCACCGCGCCAAGGCCCAGCGCGAACACCGTGACCTCTATCCACCTGCGCGAACCGAGAACGAAGCTGGACGCTGCAAATCCGAAAAAGGTGAAAGACGCCAGGGCGTAGCGCCAAGCCTCTTCGCCATCGACATCCAGCAAAAGGTGGACGATCAGGCCGGCGACACCGCCCAGCCCTGCGAGCAGCCACGGCCGCGCGGGATAGTCTTCCACGAGATCGCCGTCATGGGCGAGAGCGCTCTTCGCGATGCCTCCCTCCCCGGCCATCTGCCTATTGCGCCGGGGCGCCTTCCGTTCCGTCCCCTGCGCCCTGCGCTTCCATCTGCTGCTGCATCATCTGCTGCTGGAAGGACTGGACGCGCGCCTGGAACTCCTCGCGGCTCATGAAGTCGATTACTTCGATGTCGAAATAGAGATCGCTGTTCGGCGGGATCGGACCACCCTCGGGCACGTCCGCGCCATAGGCCTGGTCGGACGGAATGAAGATCTCGTACTGCCCGCCCCTCTGCGTCTGCAGCAGGGCATCGCGGAAACCGGGGATCATGTCGCCCAGCGGCAGCGGCGTGCCATCGGGGAAGATGCCGGGGATCGGCAGCGGCATGGACTGCGACTGGTCGAACACCGTGCCGTCGGCCAGCTTGCCGGTGTAGTTGACGAACACCACGTCCTCTTCGGTCGGGCTGGGGCCCTCGCCCGCGCGGACGGTATCCACCGAGAGGCCCTGGGGCGTGGCGGCCCAGGCGATGCCCACGGCCACCAGTACGGCAATGATGACGCCGATCCACAGCTTGGTGAGCGAGCCCTTGGCAATCGGCTGCAGCGGAACGCGGGTGACTTCGGCCATGGTAATCTGATCCCGTGAATATTGGCGCGCCAAACGAAAAGGGCGCGGAATAACTTTCCACGCCCCTTTGGCTTAGCTGCGATGTGCTTTCAAGCTTCGAGAGCCCGAAATCCGGCGCTATTGCCGACCTGAATTACCGGCCGCCGTCACGCTCGGCGCGCTTGCGCTCCAGCTTGCGGGCGCGGCGCACGGCAGCAGCCTTTTCGCGAGCGCGCTTTTCGCTGGGCTTTTCGTAGTGGCGGCGCAGCTTCATTTCGCGATACACACCCTCACGCTGCAGCTTCTTCTTGAGCGCACGGAGAGCCTGCTCGACATTGTTATCGCGAACGATGATCTGCATAAATCTAAGCCACCTTCTAATTTCAGAAACGGCGAGAGCCCGCTGCAGTCAGGCGCGGGATGCACCGGATAAACAAAACGAAAATTGCGCCGAATCCCTCACGGGGTCGGCTTCACGAGGGCGCAGATAAGCGAATCGCGGGCGAAATGCAAGGCGCAGAGCGTTTTGGGTTCCGCATGGCCGCCTGCAACGCTAAGGGAACGGCCATGTCCAATGCAACACCGCAACTCTATGCCTCCCTCTCCGTTGCGCTGGGAGGGGGAATTGGCGCGCTTGCCCGCTACCAGATGGGCCGGTTCATGACCGGCTGGCTCGGAGCGCCCGCCGTCAGCGCCTTTCCCTTCGCCACCTTGGCCGTGAACACCATCGGCAGCCTGCTGATGGGTCTTCTGGCCGGATGGCTGGTGCGTGGCAGTCCCGAAGGCGCGGACCAGCTCCGCCTGCTGCTGGGCGTGGGCCTGCTGGGCGGGTTCACCACCTTCAGTGCCTTCAGCCTTGAGATGGCCTACATGATGCAGCGCGGCCAACTGGGCCTTGCGGCGATCTACCTCATGCTCTCGATCGGCCTTGGCGTATCGGGCTTCTTCTTCGGCATCACCGTGACGCGGTTGTTCTCATGAGCAACGCGGCAAATGAAGTCCGCCAGTTCACCGTTGGCGAGGACGACGATGGCGTGCGGCTGGACCGCTGGTTCAAGCGTCACCTGCCGCAGGTCGGCTTCGGCACGGTCAGCCGCTGGGCACGCACCGGCCAGCTGCGGGTGGACGGCAAGCGCGTGAAGGTGGATGATCGCCTGACTGCCGGCCAAGTGCTGCGCGTGCCGCCGGGCGGCGAGGACAAGGCGCGCACGCAAAGGACGCGCCGCGAACTGACGCCGGAAGAGGAATCGCTGGCCGATGACATCCTCATCACCCGCACGAAATCCGCGCTTGTGCTGAACAAGCCGCCGGGCCTCGCCACGCAAGGCGGCACCAAGACGACCCGCCACGTTGACGCGCTGCTGGATGCCTATGCCGGCGATGACGAGCCACGCCCGCGCCTTGTCCACCGGCTGGACAAGGACACCAGCGGCATTCTGCTGGTCGCTCGCACACCGGGCAGCGCCGCGTTCTTTTCCAAACGATTTTCGGGCCGCAGCGCGAAGAAGATCTACTGGGCGCTGGTGGTCGGCGTGCCCGATATTTACGAAGGCGAGATCGAGGCACCACTGGCCAAGCAGCCGGGCACCGGCGGCGAAAAGATGCATGTCGACACCGAGAACGGCCAGCCCGCCAAGACGCTCTACCGCGTGGTGGAGCGGGCCGGGAATGCGGCGGCCTGGGTGGAGCTGCAACCGCTGACGGGACGCACCCACCAGTTGCGCGTCCACATGGCGGCGATGGGCCACCCCATTGTGGGCGACGGCAAGTACGGCGGGCAGGATGCCTTCCTGACAGGCAGCATCAGCCGCAAGATGCACCTTCACGCGCGGCGGCTGATTATCGAGGCGCCCGGCGGGCAGAAGCTGGACGTGAGCGCAGACCTGCCAGAGCATTTCGCACAGTCGATGGAACAACTCGGCTTCGACCCTGCCCTCAGCGATGCGAAACCGGTCGCCACGCCGAAACCCAAGCGGACCAAGGCGGAAGAGAAGCAGGCCGCCAAGCAGCATGCCAAGCAATATCGCAAGGCCCGACGCGGAGAGCGCAAGCGTCGCGCCGAGCCGGGCGGCAAGAAGCGGGGCAGGAAGTGAGTGTACGCCTAGCCGTCTTCGACTGCGACGGCACCCTGAGCGACGGACAGGCAGGTGTGGTCAATGCAATGAACGCCGCCTTCGCCGAAGTCGGCGCGCCCGCTCCGCACCACTCACAGGTTCGTCGGATCGTGGGCCTCAGCCTGCCGCAGGCGATCCGCCGCCTGTCGCCGGACCTGTCGGACGACCAGCACTACGCCATTGTGCAGGCCTACAAGACCGCCTTCCGCAGCGCGCGGGAAAACGGCACCCTGCGCGAGCCCCTGTTCGAGGGCATGGCCGACATGCTGCAGCGCCTGCACGGGCGGGGTTGGACGCTCGGGGTGGCTACCGGAAAGTCCGACCGCGGTCTTGCCAGCACGCTGGCCGTGCATGGCCTGACGCGATTCTTCGCCACGACCCACACGGCGGACCGCCATCCTTCCAAGCCCCACCCCGCCATGCTGCATGCCGCCATGGAGGATGCGATGGCCGAGCCGTACGTGACTTGCATGATCGGCGATACCGTGTTCGATATCGAGATGGCTGTGGCCGCCAACGTGCGCCCCATCGGCGTGTCGTGGGGCTATCACGAACCGGACGAACTGCTCGCCGCAGGGGCCGTTGCCGTGGCCGATACGATGGCCGAACTGGAGAAACTGATCGATGGATAGCCGCGAGGACGCAGAAGCCCGCGCGAAGGGCCGTTTCATGCTCATCAACGCCATGCGGATCGCGGGCGTGGTGATGATCCTGGCCGCAATCGCCGTATTCAACGAGGCTCTGCCCCTGCCCGACTGGGCGGGCTACCTGCTGCTGGTGCTGGGCATGTTCGAGACATTCGTCACCCCCACCCTGCTGTCCCGCATGTGGAGCACGAACGACAAGCGATGAAACGGTTCTGGAAAGAGGTGGCCGTCGAGGAACATGACGGCGGCTGGCAGGTGACGCTGGACGGGCGCCCCATCCGCACGCAGGCCGGCAAGCCGCAAGTGCTGCCCACGCGTGGACTTGCCGACGCGCTGGCAAAGGAATTCGCCGACCAGGGAGAGAAGGTGGACCCGAAGTCCTTCATCTTCCGCGACATGGCCGATTTCGCCATCGACATGGTGCGCGAGGACCGCGCCGCGCACGTCGCCAAGCTTCTCGCCTACGCCGAAACCGACACCCTGTGCTACCGCGCCGACCCCGACGAGCCGCTCTATCGCCGCCAGCAGGAGGTATGGGAGCCCATCGTTGCCGCCTGCGAGGCTGCGCACGGCATCCGGCTGGAGCGCGCGAGCGGGATCATCCATCGCAAGCAATCCGACGATGCGCTGGCTGCCTTGCGCGCGCGTCTGCACAGAGAAGATGATTTCACTCTCGCGGCGCTGGTGACCCTGGCATCGCTGGGCGCCTCGCTGACGGCCGCTCTCGCAGTGCTGGAAGACGAGGCCGACGTGGACGCCTTGTTTGCCGCCACCAATCTGGAAGAAGACTGGCAGGCCGAGCTATGGGGCCAGGATCACGAGGCCGAGGTAGCGCGCAAGGCCAAGCTGGAGGCGTTCCGCCGCGCGGCGGAGTTCGCAAAAGCGGCGCGGGGCTAGCTCAGCCCACCCACTCCGCAACCTCGTCCGCGACGACATTGGCCGCGCGGTTCAGCGCCGAGCCGACATCGTTCGCTTCGGGAAGCGCGGGCTCGCTGTGCTCGAAACGGCGCGTGCGGATCGTGCCGTCGGGCATTTCCAGCATGGCGTCGTAGCGCACGATCGCGCTGCCGCTGCCGGCATCGTAGCCCATGTCGACCAGTTGGCCCGAAAGCTGTGTGCGCGCGACATATTCCAGTTCCCCGCCGCCCACGACAAGGCGGTTGCCCTTGGCGCGGATCGTCTCGGCCAGCACGTTGCGGAACAGTTGCGCGGGTTTCTCGACCCAGAAAGCGTCCTGCAGGTAGGCGAGCGAGCTGTCGCTGGTGGTGACGGGCACGCGCGTGACATTCAGGCGCTGCGTGACGCTCGGTACCTGCACGGCAAGGGCCGCCGAGGCCTCTCCCTCGGCCGCCGCGCCGGCGGGGATGGAGGCGGACGGAGTCAGCGTCAGCAACTGGTCGGGCGGATCGCCCCCGCCGAGGCTGATGCAGCCCGAAAGCGCGGCGAGCGACGCTGCGGCGGCGAGGAATTTGCTCTTCATCATGGTCATCGTTTCCGCCCTCAAGGCTCGTAATCGGGCAATGGCTGCGAGCCCAGCAACGAACCGGCGCCTTCATTCTCGAGCCGCTCCGTCATGTTGCGAAGGTTCTCGCTGGTCTGCCGCAGGTCGCGCAGCGTTGCGGTCGCCGCGGGCAGCGTGTCTTCGTTCAGCTGCCGCGTCAGCGGCTCTACGTTGGCAAGCGAGCCCTCCAGCGAGTTGGCCGCCTGCCGGGCCGATGCCAGCGTCGCGCGCAAGTCGGAGGCCAGCGCCGGGCCTTCGCCTTCCAGCAGCTGGTCGGTGGTTTCCAGCGTGTCCTCGAACGCGGCCAGGGTTTCGGTCGATTGCGCCAGCGTGGCCTGAAGTTCCTGCAGGGTGCGCTGCACTTCCGGCGAGGAATTGGCCAGTTCGCGGCTGATGGTATTGGTGTTGGCGAGAATGCCCGAAATCGAATCCTGGTTCTCGTCGTCCAGCACGCGCGTCAGGCGATCGGTAAGCGTGGCGAGGCGTTCCAGCAGCAGCGGGGCGCTGGCGAGGATCTCACCCACGGCGCCCTGCGCCGGGGGGATGACCGGCACGCCTTCGGGGCAATCGGTGGTGTCGCACGTGATCGGCGGCTGGTTGGAACGACCACCCGACAGGCTGATATTCGAAACGCCGGTGAAGCTGGCCGAAATACTGGCGGTGGTGCCGACGAGGATGGGCGTGTCGCCGTTCACCCTGATGCGCACCTTCACGAATTCCGGGTCACGCTCCCAGATGGAGATGTCGGCCACCTGCCCCACTGGAACGCCCGAGTAGGTCACGACAGAACCCTCGGCCACCCCGCCGACGGACTGCTCGTAGAAAATGTCGTATTCCTTGTTGTTACGCTCGCCCAGCCGCGCTAGCCAGACGAAGAACACCGCAGCCGCTGCCAGCAGCAGCAGCGTGACAGCGCCGACCCAGATATGGTTTGCCCGTGTTTCCATCCGTTTCGTCTATGCCTTCTCGCTGCCTTGCTTGTCCAACGCTTTCCCCCGCTCGTGGGTTGCTGTGGCCGCCCGTGCGCGCGGGCCGTTGAAGTATTCCTGTATCCACGGGTGTTCGTTTTCGAGCAGTTCCTCGATGGTCCCCACCGCGATCACCTTCTTGTCGGCCAGCACGGCCACGCGGTCGCAAATGGCGTAGAGCGTATCGAGGTCGTGGGTGATCAGGAACACGGTGAGGCCCAGCGTGTCGGTCAGTTCGCGCAACAACTCGTCGAACTTGGCGCCGCCGATGGGATCGAGGCCGGCCGTCGGTTCGTCGAGGAACAACAGTTCGGGATCGAGGGCGAGCGCGCGGGCAAGGCCGGCGCGCTTTCTCATGCCGCCCGAAAGCTCCGACGGGAACTTGCTGGCGGCATCGGCCGGCAGCCCGGTCAGGACGGTCTTGTAACGCGAGATCTCGTTCAGCAGCTTCTGCGTCAGCTCGGGGTAGAACTGTTTCAGCGGCACCTGCACGTTTTCCGCCACCGTCAGGGTGGAGAACAGCGCCCCGCCCTGGAACAGGACGCCCCAACGGTTGCGCACGCCGATATCCTCGTCCGGCTCTGCCTCGGTGATGTTGTGGCCGAACACCTCGATCTCGCCAGCTTGCGGGAACTGCAAGCCGATGATGGAGCGCATCAGCACGCTCTTGCCGGTGCCCGATCCGCCCACCACGCCAAGGATTTCACCGCGGCGCACGTCGAGGTCGAGGTCCTCGTGCACCACGAAATCGCCAAAGGCGTTGGTCAGCCCGCGGATGCGGATGGGATAGTCTTCCCCGCCCGGCGCGGCTTCGTGGGCGGTCTCGTTGTCGATGTGCTCGCTCATATCCAGCCGATCCTCTCGAAGAAGACGGCGAAGAAGGCATCGAGCACGATCACCATGAAGATGGCCTGCACCACGGCGGCGGTGGTGCGCAGGCCCACTTCCTCGGCGTTACCCTTTACCTGCATGCCCTGATAACAGCCCGCCATGGCCACGATTAGGCCGAACACCGGCGCTTTCACCATGCCCACCCAGAAATCGGTGAGCGGCACCACTTCCTGCACACGCGCAAGGAAGGTGAGGAAGGGAATGCCCAGCATCACATCGCCGATCACCGCGCCGCCGATGATGGCGACGACCGAGGCGAAGAAGCCCAGCAGCGGCATCATCAGCACGGCGGCAAGGATGCGCGGGATGACCAGCGCTTCCATCGGCGAGACGCCGATGGTGCGCATCGCGTCGATTTCCTCGGTCAGCTTCATCGTGCCGATCTGGGCGGCAAAGGCAGAACCGCTGCGGCCCGCCACCATGATCGCCGTCATCAGCACGCCCAGTTCGCGCAGGGTAATGCGCCCGACGAGGTTCACCGTCAGCGTTTCCGCGCCGAACTGCTGCAATTGCACCGCGCCCTGCTGCGCGATGACGATACCGATGAGGAAGCTCATCAGGCCGATGATCGGCAGGCTGGTGACGCCTACAAGTTCCATCTGCCGCACCAGCGCTTTGAGCCGGAAACGGCGCGGGTGGATCACCAGGCTGAAGAACGCCGCGATGACCGAGCCCAGGAAGGCGATCGAAGCCAGCATGCCCTTGAAGAAGTCGATCACGGCGATGCCGACGTGCTCTGTAATCTGTTTCGCATTGCGCCGGCGCGGCGGGGCGATGGCGGCCTCGCTCTCGCACTCCTCCACCGCATCCAGCAGTACTTCCGCCTGTTCGCTGGCACCCACCACGTCGGCCCCGGTGCGCTGGGCAAAGCGGAAGATGATCCACGCGCCGACCGTGTCGATGCGGGAGACGCCGGAAATATCGATGGTCTGGATCGAATCGGTGATGTCGCGCAGCTGCGGATCGATCTCGCCGACACCGGAAACCACCATGGGCCCGGTGATGGTGACGGTCGCCCGCCCCCCAGCTTCCTCGATAGAGTATTCGGCCCATTCGCGCATTGCGGGCAGCTATGGGCATTATTCAGGCTGTCAGCAAGGTTTTAGCGTGTTGCCCTTGGGGGAATCAGGTGGCAGTGGCCTTTGCCATGACGAGTGAACTGAGCAAGACTTTCGATCCCGCCGCCATCGAGGCGAAATGGTATTCCCACTGGGAAGAGACCGGCGCGTTCCGCCCGGATCGCCCGGATGCGGAGCCCTTCACCATCGTCAACCCGCCGCCCAACGTGACGGGCAGCCTGCACATCGGTCACGCGCTCGACAACACGCTGCAGGATATCGTGATCCGTTACGAACGCCTGCGCGGCAAGGACGCGCTGTGGGTGGTGGGCACCGACCACGCGGGTATCGCCACGCAGATGGTGGTGGAGCGCCAGCTGGAAGAGCGGCAGGACAAGCGCACCAATTACAGCCGCGAGGAATTCGTCGACAAGGTCTGGGAGTGGAAGGAAGAGAGCGGCGGCACCATTACCCGCCAGCTGCGCCGCCTGGGCTGTTCGATGGACTGGAGCCGCGAGCAGTTCACGATGGACGACCACTTCACCAAGGCGGTGCTGAAAGTGTTCGTCGACCTCTACAACGACGGCCTGATCTACCGCGACAAGCGGCTGGTGAACTGGGACCTGAAGCTGCGCACCGCGATCTCCGACCTGGAGGTGGAGACGCGCGACGTGCAGGGTTCCTTCTGGACCTTCATCTACCCGCTGGCCGACGGCAGCGGCGACATTCGCGTTTCCACCACCCGCCCCGAAACGATGCTGGCCGACATGGCCGTGGCGGTTCACCCCGAGGACGAGCGTTACAAGGACCTCGTGGCGCGCGGGGCCAAGGTGAAGCTGCCGATCACGGGCCGCGAGATTCCCATCGTGGCGGACGAGCACGCCGATCCCGAACTGGGCAGCGGCGCGGTGAAGATCACGCCGGGGCACGACTTCAACGACTTCGAGGTGGGCAAGCGCGCCGGGATTGCTCCTGCCGACATGCTCAACATGCTCGATGCCGATGCGAACGTGTGCCAGACCGCCGACGGGCTGATCCCCGAGGAACTGCTCGGCCTCGAGCGTTTCGAGGCTCGCAAGCGCGTGGTGGAGATGCTGAAGGACAGCGGCCACCTCGTCACGCACAAGAGCAAGACCAAGAAGGGCGAAGAGGTCGAACTCGACGCCGAACCGCGCACCATCGCGACGCCTTTCGGTGACCGCGGCGGCGTGGTGATCGAGCCGTGGCTGACCGACCAGTGGTATGTCGATGCGGAAAAGCTGGCGGCCAAGCCCATCGATGCGGTGAAGTCGGGCGAGATCGAGATCGTGCCCGCCACGTGGGAAAAGACCTTCTTCAACTGGATGGAGAACATCCAGCCGTGGTGCGTGTCTCGCCAGCTTTGGTGGGGGCACAGGATTCCGGCCTGGTACGATGCTGACGGCAACGTGTTCGTCGCCGAAACCGAGGAAGAAGCGCAGGCCAAGGCCGGTGAAGGCGTCGCGCTCACCCGCGACGAGGACGTGCTCGACACGTGGTTCTCCTCCGCGCTCTGGCCCTTTGCCACGCTCGGCTGGCCCGATGCCGAGGCGCGGGTGGAAAAGCACTACCCCAACAGCCTGCTCATCAGCGGCTTCGACATCCTGTTCTTCTGGGACGCCCGCATGATGATGATGGGCTACTACAACATGGGCGAGCGCCCGTGGGAGAAGCTGTACCTCCACGGCCTCGTGCGCGCGGCCGACGGCTCCAAGATGTCGAAGTCCAAGGGCAACGTGGTCGATCCGCTCGGCCTGATCGACCAGTACGGCGCCGATGCGCTGCGCTTTTTCATGGCGGCGATGGAAAGCCAGGGCCGCGACATCAAGATGGATGAAAAGCGCGTGGAGGGGTATCGCAACTTCGCCACGAAGCTGTGGAACGCCACGCGCTTCTGCCAAGGCTACGGCATCGGTGCGTCGGACACGATCAAGGCGCCGCCCGCCCGCCTCGCCGCGAACCAGTGGATCATCGGCGAAGTGCAGCAGACCGTGGAAGCGCTGGACAAGGCGATGGCCGAACTGCGCTTCGATGCCGCCGCGAACACCGTCTACCACTTCACCTGGGACAGGTTCTGCGACTGGTATCTGGAGCTTATCAAGCCCGTCCTCCAGTCCGACGAAGACGGCCCGATCCAGCAGGAGACGAAGGCCGTCGCCGGATGGGCGCTCGACCAGATCCTCGTCATGCTGCATCCCTTCATGCCGTTCGTGACGGAGGAACTCTGGCACGCGCAAGGCGACCGGAAATACGACCTGATCCACGCCAAGTGGCCGGAGCCGCGCGCCGCAGTGAGCAAGGACGCGACCGACGCGATCGACTGGGTCATCGCCCTCACCACCGCCACGCGCGGTGCACGCAACGAACTGGGCATTTCGCCCGGCGAGAAGCTGCCTGCCTTCATCGAGAACCCCTCGCCGCTGGCGCAGGGCGTGATCGACCGTAGCAGCGCCGCTATCGAACGCCTTGCCCGCCTCACCCCGATCACCGTAGGCGAAGCGCCCGCAGGCGCGGCAATGCAGGTGAGTTCGGGCAGCGACGTGTTCATCGTGCCGCTGGAAGGCGTAATCGATGTCGACGCGGAGCGCGCCCGCCTCGAAAAAGCGCTGGCCGCCTCGCAGAAGGAAGCGAAATCGCTGGAAGGGCGACTCGGCAACGCCAACTTCGTCGAACGCGCCAAGCCCGAAGCAGTAGAGAAGGCCAAGGCCGACCACACCTTCCATCTCGATGAGATCGCAAGGTTGGAAGCGGCGCTGGAACGGCTGGGGTAACTTGGCGCTCGTTCTCGCCACGCAGGCTCCGGGAGAGCCCGAGATCTTTGCCTCCGTGCAAGGCGAAGGACCGAGCGCGGGCACGCCCGTCGCGTTCCTGCGCCTCTCGCGCTGCAACCTCGCCTGCGTGTGGTGTGACACCGCCTACACCTGGCACTTCGAGGGTGACGAGCGTCCGCACCGCTCCGGCGAGCATTACGACCGCAAGGCCAACCAGGTCGAGCTTGACGAGGCCGACGTCGCCGCCCGTATCGCCGCGCTGGGGCAGAAGCGCCTCGTCATTACCGGCGGGGAGCCGACGATGCAGGCGGGCAAGCTGGCGGCGATGCTGGAGCACCTGCCCGACATGCAGGTGGAGATCGAGACCAACGGCACCGTCGATCCGCCAGCGCGGCTCGATTTCCGCGTCGACCAGTACAATGTCAGCCCCAAGCTTTCGCACAGCGGCAATCCGGCGGAGCTGGCGCTGAAGCCCGAGATGCTGGACCGCTGGGCGACGGACGAGCGCGCGTTCTTCAAGTTCGTGATCGCGCAGCCGGGTGATGTGGACGAGGTTCTCGCCCTCGTGAAAACGCACATGATCCCTACACGCCGCGTCTTCCTGATGCCCGAGGGCACCGACAGCCGGACCCTGCGCCAGCGCGAGGAATGGCTTGTGCCGCTCTGCCTCGAGCATGGCTTTCGCATGAGCGATCGGCTGCACATCCACCTGTTCGGCGATACCCGCGGGACATGAGCGAGGCCGATTCGGCAAAACCGCCCGCCGCGATGCGCGGAGACCTGACACAGGGACCGATCCCGCGCACCCTGCTGGTTTTCGCCGTGCCTGCGCTGCTGACGAACGTGCTGCAATCGCTGTCGGGCACCATCAACTCTATCTGGGTCGGGCGGCTGATTGGGGAAGAGGCGCTCGCCGCCACGGCCAATGCCAATATCGTGATGTTCCTCGTTGCCAGCCTCTCCTTCGGCTTCGGCATGGCGGGCACGGTGATGATCGGGCAGCGCTGGGGCGCGCGCAACTTGGACGGGGCACGGCGCACTTTCGGCAGCGCAGTAGGCTTCTGCGCCCTCCTGATGGTGGTGATCGCGGGCCTGGGCTTTTTGCTTGCGCCGGGCCTGTTGCGCCTGCTGGCGACGCCGGAGGGAGCCTATCCGCTGGCGCTCATCTACCTGCGGCTGATCTTCCTCTCGATGCCGTTCGGCATGGTCTCGATCATCCTGTCGATGGGCCTGCGCGGCACCGGCGATGCGCGCACCCCGCTCATCTTCATGGGCGTGACCGTGCTGATCGACGCGGTGCTGAACCCTGTGTTCATTGCAGGGCTCGGCCCGCTGCCCGCGATGGGCATCGCCGGGTCCGCCACGGCGACCATCGCTGCCTCGATGCTCTCCTTCATCGGCATGGTGATCTACGTCTATCGCAAGGACCTGCCGCTGCGGCTGCGCGGGGCGGAACTGCACTACCTGAAGCCCGCGCGCGAGGAATTGCGGTACATCGTCACCAAGGGTCTGCCGATGGGTGCGCAGATGGCGGTGATGGCGGCGGCGGGGATCGTGCTGGTCGGCCTCGTCAACCGCGAAGGGCTGATGACGACCGCGGCCTACGGCGCGACCATGCAGCTGTTCACCTATATCCAGATGCCCGCCATGGCCATCGGCGGCGCGGTGAGCGCGATGGCAGCGCAGTACATCGGCGCACGAAAGTGGGATGACCTGCACGCCGTCACCAGGGCTGGCCTGGTGATGAACCTCGTCTTCACCGGCTCTTTCACCGTGCTGCTGCTCCTCTTCGACAGGCCGGTGCTGGTACTGTTCCTGGGGCCGGACAGCCCCGCTGTCGACATTGCCCGGCACATCCAGTTGCTCGCGAGCTGGAACTTCGTAATCTTCGGCGTCACGCAGATCTACACTGCGACGATGCGCGCCGCAGGCGCGGTGTGGGTGCCGCTGGCGGTGGTCGGCATCGCGCTGTTCCCCGTGCGGCTGGGGTTCTACTACGCGACCTACGACTGGCTGGGCGCGGATGCCCTATGGTTGTCCTACCCCGTATCCGCCGCCAGCGGCCTCGCGATGGGCTGGTGGTTCTATCACTACTGGGACTGGCGCCGTGAATTGCCGATAGGTCCGAAGGAAGCGGAAGAAGGCAGCCATGCGGACGGACTGCCCGCCGGCCGGATGACGCCGGATTTATAGGGTTTGCTTTCGATCCGACCTCCGTCGGATCGTCCTCGCTAAAGGCGCTACGCGCCCGCTGCGGGCGGCCGTTCGGCCTTGCGATCCGCTGGTCGCGGACCGGACGAGGTCAAAATCTGAAGAGTTGCGCAGGACACGGTCGCGCAAGCGACCGCAAGCGCGAATGCGCGCCCGAGCCAATGCGAGGAAGCCAAGGACGCCGGACGGCGTCCGCCCGGCGCTTGAGGGACCAACGAACAAATTGAATACGATCCGGCGGAGGCCGGAGCGAAAAACAAATCAGGTCCCCTGCGCGCGCCAGCGCTGGACGGTGCGATAGACCGCGTCTTCTTCGCCGCCGCCATGGTTCCACAGGTCCACGAAGCTCGGGTCTTCGGAAGCCGGACGCTTGCTTTCCTCGAGGTTGTCGAACGACACGCGGATCGGGATCGACACGCCCTCGCCGCAGATGATGCATTCGCGGTTGCGCAGCGCCGGGATGGAATCGAGGAAGCCGCGGGCACCTTCAGGCATGGCGGCCTTCACAAACGCCTGGTCACGATCGTTGTTGAGACGCATCGAGATGATCGTGCCGCACTGCGACAGCACGCCTTCGGCAAGGTCGGACGGTCGCTGCGTGATGAGGCCCAGCGAAATGCCGTACTTACGGCCTTCCTTGGCGATACGCGAAAGGACGCGGCCCACCGAGTTGCCGTCGGCGTTCTTCTCGCTCGGCACGTAGCGGTGTGCTTCCTCGCATACGAGCAGAATGGGCGCAGTCTTCTCGTTGCGCCCCCAGATGGCGAAGTCGAACACCAGGCGGCTGAGCACGGCCACCACGGTGCTGGTGATGTCGGAAGGCACACCCGACACGTCCACGATGGAGATCGGCTTGCCGTCGCCGGGCATGCGGAAGATCTTGGAGATGAACTCGCCCATGGTGTCGCCCACCAGCATGCCGGAGAACATGAACTGGTAGCGCGGGTCGGCTTTCAGTTCCTCGATCTTGGTCTTGATGCGCATGTAGGGGGCGGTGTTGGTCGCCTTGTCCAGCTTGCCCATCTCGTCCTGGATCAGGCTGGTGAGATCGGAAAGCAGGTACGGGATGGGCGAATCCACCGTGATCTTGCCCATCGACTGCGCCAGGCGGTTCTTGCTGCGCGCGGCCAGCAGACACTTGGCGAGAATGTCCTTGTCGTTCTGCAGGTCGTTGCCGCTCGATTTCAGCAGCACTTCGCAGTGCTCCTCGAAATTCATCAGCCAGTACGGCATCTGCAGGTTGGAGACGTCGAAGATCATCCCGTAATTCTTGAACGCGGCGGAATATTCGCCGTGCGGGTCGATCATCAGCACGTGGCCCTGCGGTGCCGCCTCGCAGATGCGGTGAAGGATAAGCGCGGCACTGGTGGACTTACCCGTACCGGTGGAGCCCAGAAGCGCGAAGTGCTTGCCCAGCATGGCATCGATGTACATGCCGGCGCGAATGTCGGAGGTGGGATAGACAGTGCCGATCTGGATCGCGCTGCGCCCGTCGCTGGAATAGATCTGGCGAAGGTCTTCGGTCGTTGCCGGGAATACCAGCGCGCCGGGGACAGGATAGCGGGTCACACCGCGGCGGAAGCTGTGGATCTTGCCGGTCAGGCGCTCTTCCAGCCCCTCACCCATGAAATCGATATTGGCGATCACCGAATTGCCGCCACTGCGACGATCCTGCTTCTGGTCGCGCACGGAAGCGAGCAGCCACCCGTCGCGGGTGCGGATCTTGATCTGGCTGCCGACTTGCCCGGCCAGCGCGACCGAGGGGTCGTCGTGGTCCATGCACTCGTTCAGGCGCTCCAGGTCGAGCGCGATCTGCGAACCCGAACCGGCAACGTCCAGCACGACGCCGATGGGCTGGCGCGCGCTTTCCAGGGAGGATTCGTCGGCGACGGGGGCTTCGGACCGGGGAGCCGCAGGGGCTGGAGAAGGGGCCGGAGCCGGAGCCGGCTCCGCGCCCGTCCGTGCACCGCCATTTGCGGCAGGCACCGAATTGAAACTCGACATGTGACCCGGCATTTCAGTCATGGATATAGCTCTCGCCCGTGGTGAATACCCGCAGGCGATAGCTCGATCGGAGTTAAGATCGCCTAAATCACAGGCGCTTGTGGCGGAAAGGCGCGCGGTCAGACCAGCGCAAACAGTCGCCCTGCGGCCCAGCCCATGAAGACCGAGAGGCCCACGGCGAATAGCCCGTAAAAGAACGAATAGTCGTTCGCTGCTTCCTCCACCCCCAGTTCGAAGCCTTCCTTGAACACCTGCACTTCGGAGGTCGCGGAAGAAATCACCCGGCCGTCGTAAATGGCAAAGGTTTCCGCGACATAGCGGCCCGCAACCACGTTGGAAGGGATCGGAATGTCGGCGCGGTAGAGAACGCCCTGCGATATCTCCACGCCCTCGTCGTATTGCGCATAGAGGCCCTGCCTCTGGCGCAGGTCTACCAGTCCTTCGGAAAAGCGTTGCTGCTCCGCCGGGTCGATGGAGCCTGACGGCGAAAGCTGGAGGTAGTCGAGCCCCAGTTCGTAGATCGCCGCCGTGCGTTCATCCACGATGTCCAGCACCGGGCGGGAACTGGCCATGGCATAAAACGAGGGCACGGAGCGGTAGGCGGACTCCTGCGAATTGACCCAGATACCGAAAATCCGCTCCTTCTCGCGCAGCAGGATCGGCTCGCTCGGGCCCTTGAGCACGACCACCACATCGTACTGCGCATCGCTGTCTGCCGGGTCGAGCACGGCGCCGTAGAGCAGCAGCGTCGCGCCGGTGAAGCCTTGCTGGAGGACGATCTCGTGCTGCGAGATATCGGGCACGAGTATGGGATCCTCGCTTTGCGCGAAGGCGGGCGTGGCCAGCACGAGGGACAGCAGAAAGGCGATGAGGCGGGTCATAGCGGCACCACCGTATAGACCTCGTCCGGCCGCACACCGAGGCCGAACGCCATGCGAAGGGCAATGCCGAGCACGATCATCGCCAGCACCAGGCGCAGGTGCTCCGGCTTGGCGAAGTTGGCGATCTTGGTGCCAAGCTGGGCACCTGTCACCGAACCGATCAGCAGCAGGCCCGCCAGCACGATGTCCACCGCGCGGGTGGTGAAAGCGTGCACCATCGTCACCAGCATGGTGATGAACAGGATGTTGAACAGGCTGGTACCAACCACGACCTTCGCGCTCATGCCCAGAATGTAAAGCATGGCGGGCACCATGAAGAAGCCGCCGCCCACGCCCATCAACATGGTCAGTATGCCCACCACCACGCCCAGGATCAGCGGCCCCAGCGGCGAGATGTAGAGGCCCGACTTGTAGAAGCGCCATCGGTAGGGGAGACTGGCGATCATCGGGTGATGGCGGCGCTTGGCGGCGCGCTTGCTCGTGCTGCCATCCTTCGTGCTGCGCAGCGATTCGAGGCTCTCGCGCGCCATCAGTCCCCCGATCGTGCCAAGCATCAGCACGTAAAGCACGTTGATGACGACATCGATCTGACCGGCCGAGCGCAGCAGGTTGAAGATCAGCGCGCCCAGAAGCGCGCCCACCATGCCGCCCGCAACGGTGACGCCGCCCATCTGGTAGTCCACACCGTCCTTGCGGCTGTGCGCGAAGACTCCGGACACGCTGGCGCCCGTTACCTGCGTCGCGGCAGAGGCGGCGGCCACTGTCGGCGGGATGCCGTAGAAAATCAGCAGCGGTGTGGTGAGGAAGCCGCCGCCCACCCCGAACACGCCCGAAAGGATGCCCGTCGCCACGCCGAGCGCGACGATAACGAGACCGTCGACAGCAAGGTTGGCAATGGGGAGATAGACATCCATGACCTTGCGCCTAATGCAAAGGCACGGTTGATTGAAGGTGAATGGTGCGACGCGACTAAAAACCTGCCGTGAGTGTGAGCGCAGGGCCACTAGATGGCTCCGCATCGCCCGCTACGCGGAAGCGATAGTCGGCAGAAACCCGCCCGCGCGCCGCACCGATGCGGAAGCTGAGCCCCGCGCTGGGCCCTACGTCCAGCCGCTCCGCATCTTCCTGCGCTCCGCCCCACATGCCGCCGCCAGCCGTCAGTCGGAAATCCCCGGCTGACGCCAGTTCACGCGTGATGCGCGCCTGACCATCGACAAACGGTGTGGCGAATTCGCCGGTGACGTAGCCGCCCTGGACATAGGCCTCGCCCGTCAGGCCGGCAGGCAGGCTGACCGGCGGCAATTCGGTTACGGCGTAGGCGGCACCGCGCAGCTCGGTGCCGGCGTCGGTCTCGCTCACCCGGGCTTCGGCGGCGAGGCGAACGGGCACGGAAGGCAGCAGTCTCGCCGAAGCGCCCAGCGCGACGTCGGTTTCCCGCTCGCCATCCAGCGCCCGCGTGGCCCGCAGGTGCAATTGCGGGGCGTGACGGCTGGCGGGATCGAGCCGGTAACGCATCACGGCGCCCGCCTGGCTGCGGCCATAGCTGGGCCTGCCGGACGTAATCGGCGTAGTTGTATCCTCGCGCCACAGCGCCCAAAGGTCCATCGACCAGCGTCGGCGGGAAGAGCCATGGGCGAAGTCCTGCGCGGCTTCGGGCGCATAGATGACGCCCGGCGCGACGGGGCCGACCCCGCTTTGGTAAGGCTGCTTTTCGCCATCCTGCCGACCGGCGGAATATCCGGCAGCCAGCAGCATCGAATGGGCGATGATGCGATCGACACCGCGCAGGCCTGCCTTGCTCACGGCAGAACGCTGCGGGGCGCGCGCGGCGCCAGGCATCTCTGGCGGCGCGAAATCGGGCCGCTCGATAATTTCCGGCAACGGCTTTTTGGGCGGCGCGTAGGGCGTCGTGCCCTCGTCCAGCCACTGTGGCATCGCCGGGCTTTCAGGTATCGGCTGCGATTGCGATACAGCCGGTAGATCCGCGGCATCGGCGGTTGCGGGCGCAGGCTCGCTTGGCGGCAGGACGGCGGGAAAAGGCGCTTCCCACAAGGCAACGCGCACGATCACCCAGCTGCCCAGCACCATGCCGAGCGAGAGCAGCGGCCAACCGCGTCTTGCCGTACCTCCAGCGCTCACCGGGCACCTTCCAGCGCCACCGCCCGCGCGGGGTGCGTGTCATGCGCGGTCTTGTCCCACTCGGGCACCGCGCCGCGCAGCGTCTTGGAGTAGGCGAACAGCGCCCGGTATCCGGCCATGATCGAGATGACATTCGCCACCGGGATGCGCAGCACCGCGCGCAGACCTTCTCGCCACCCGAATTCGGCGCAGGTGAAGCTGAACCGCATGACAGCGCGCCAGGCAAAGCTGGCGAGGTTGAGGCCCAGCAGCACCAGCACCAGTCTGCTCGGCTTCCAGGGCGGAGCAAATCCGGCGGCATCGAGGCCAGCCAGAACCAGCGCCAGCACCATCAAGTGTAACCTGTCAGCAGCACCAATGCGGAGAGCGGTCCGCGCCGATCGCGCAGGCGCATCCACCATTCGCCGGGACCGCCGGTCCAGCCCAGCCGGTCCCATCCCTGAAGGGCGATGCCGTGCATCCAGCGCGCCTTCTGCCGCACGGCGGGACCGAGCTGACCGGGGAAGTAGGCGCGCGTGGCGATGAGCTGTCCGTCCTCTCCGCGCACCCGCAGGAAGCGCGAGCGCCCGCCCAACGCGGCCACTTTCACGCCCAGCTCGTAATCCTCGGTCAGCGAATCCTCGTCGAAAGGGGCATCGCGGCCTGCCCTGAAAGCGATCTGCGCCAGCATGCGGCGCCCGAACGCGCAGCCCACGCCGGCGGCGGGCAGGCTGGCACCCAGTGCGTTGCGGACCACCATGGCCTTGCCATGCGCCTCGGCAAATTCCTCGCAATAGTGGCTACCCACCCAGCGCGCACTGCGCTGCGGCATCGGCAGGACGGGAAGCTGGACGAATTGCGCGGTGCCGATTGCACGGTCGAGCAAGGACAGCGCCGCGGCATCGACCATGTCCTCCGCATCGTGCAGGATCACCATGCGCGCCTCGCGCCCTTCGCGCAATTCGTCCTGCTGCAATGCGTGATACAGCCTGTTCAGGCAATCGGCCTTGGTGGACGGGCCTTCTCTATCGTGCACGACAATCCGCACTCTCCCGTCGTCACGCGCACCAAGCGCGGCGGCTTCCAGCGTGGCGGGATCGTTGCGATAGACGCCGACGTAGATCCTGAGGTCTTCCTGCGGCCATACGGAAAGCGCGTGGGTCAGCGTGTCGCCGATCACGCCGGCCTCCTGCCACGCCGGTATCAGAACCGCGGCCCGGCCCGAAAGCTGGCGGTAGCGCACTTCGCGGCGGTTGAGCACGGGTGTGTCGGCCCGGCCCGTCAGGCGCAGCCAGAACCAGGCGATGTCCATGGCGAATTCGTCGATCGCGCCAATCAGGAAAAAAACGCCTGCAAACAGCAGTAGTTCGTGCTCGACCAGCGCCAGCCAATATAGCGCGGTCGCCGCAGTATCACCCATGGTTTACCCTTGCCCCTAAGTAATTGCACGTGGGGATAAACTTCGTGACGCAAAAGGCAACATCGGCGCGTTAATCCGGCGTTCAAAATCGCATGGCCGTTTTGCGGGCTTGCATCTGCCGCCGATTTTGGTGAAGGGCCTTCAGCATGGCAGAACCCAGTATCGTCCGCTCCGCAGTCCGCAACTTCAAGGCCCTGTTCAAGGCCGACGCATTCGAAGGGATACTCCTGATCGCCGTCGCCGTCGTCGCGATGGTGGTGGCCAATTCGGGCATTGCGGGCCCCTATTTCGAACTGTTCAACGGCTACCTGTGGTCCAAGGACGCGTTCTACCTGAACACCCTGCACCTTTGGATCAACGACGGTTTGATGGTGATCTTCTTCTTCGTCGTCGGGCTGGAAGTGAAGCGCGAGCTGATCAGCGGCAACCTTGCCGATCCGAAACAGCGCACCCTGCCGATCCTTGCCGCGGCTGCGGGCATGGCCGTGCCCATCGGCGTGTTCCTGGCAGTAACGGGCGGCGCGCCGGAATACCGCGCGGGCATGGCGATCCCTGCGGCGACCGACATCGCCTTTGCCATGGGCGTGATCGGCCTGCTGGGCACCCGCGTGCCCAAGTCGCTGCGCCTGTTCCTGCTGACCGTCGCCATCGTCGACGATATCGGCGCGGTGGCCATCATCGCCATCTTCTATTCCGAGCCGAAGATCATGTGGCTGCTCATCTCGCTGGGCGTCTTCATCGTCATGCTGGCGATGAACCGCTACAAGGTGCGCCACGTCTCGCTGTTCGTGATCGCCACGATCGCCCTGTGGTATTGCGTACTCAATTCCGGCGTCCACGCCACCATCGCGGGCGTGCTGGCCGCCTTCACCATCCCGATGCAGACGAAGGACGGTTATTCGATGCTCGACGATGTCGAGCACACGCTGGTGCCGTGGAGTGCCTACCTGGTGGTGCCCATCTTCGGTTTCGCCAATGCCGGCGTCAGCCTTTCGGGCCTCGGGCTGGAAGCGCTGCTCGATCCGCTGCCGCTGGCCGTGGGCGCAGGCCTGGTGATCGGCAAGCAGCTGGGCATTTTCACCACGGTCTGGGCCTCTGTGAAGCTGGGCATCGTGAAGATGCCGCCGGCCTGTTCCTGGGCGGAAGTTTGGGGCGTGTCGATCCTGTGCGGCATCGGCTTCACCATGAGCCTGTTCATCGGCGAACTCGCCTTCGAAGGCACGAACGAAGCCGCCCGCCTGCTGCGCGACGAGGCCAAGATCGGCATCCTCACGGGTTCCCTGATCTCGGCCGTGCTCGGCTACACCGTCCTGCGCCTGACGACGACGCACCCGGAAGAGGCGGCGGACGATCCCACCAGCCCGGTCGTTTGATCGAGGCCAGGACGAAAAAGGCCCCCGCGTCCAGCCGGACGCGGGGGCCTTTTTCGTAATTGCCGAGATTGATCTCCGGGTTTAGCCTGCCTTCGCCACCGGCGGATTATCGCCCAGGTCTTCGTACCATGCCTCGACCGGGCCTTTCAGCTTGATCGTCAGCGGGCGGCCCTTGCGGTCCACCGTCTTGCCCGCCTGCACGCGCACCCAGCCTTCGGAAATGCAGTATTCCTCGATATCGGTGCGTACCCGGTCCTTGAACTTGATGCCGACGCCGCGCTGCAGCTTGTCGGCGTCGAAATGCTCGCTGCGCGGGTCTATCGACAGGTGATCGGGCGGGGTGTCGCCGGAGGCGGCGGGAGTGTTTTCTTCGCTCATGGGCCAATGCCACTAGCCGCATCGGCGCAAAAATCAATCGGGCGGCAGCTTGATGATGTCGGGCGGCATCTCGTCGGGCGATTCGCCGGGACGGTCGATATCGCCGCCGCGGTCCGGATCGTCGAAGTCGCCGCCCTTGCCGGGCTCATCGGTGTCTCCGCGTTCGATCTCGATCTCATCCGGACGCTTCGGATTTACCTCGTCGCCCGAGCGCTGGTCGGCACCTTTGTCGCCGGCCAGTTCACCGGCACGCAAGGGGCGGTTTTCCGGGACGATAGTGTTCGCCGGTCCGGACGGATCGGAAGTCTTGTTGGTCTTGGACGTCATGGCGCGAGCCTCCTGTTCCGGGTGATCTGTCAACGGGCGAAGGCGGTTCCGCGTTCCTCCTGCACATTCCGCCTATCGTGATCCTTGCCCTTTTCGCCCGGCGGCCCTATGGGCACCGCTTCGTTTCGCAGGCTCCCCGCCTGCAAGGTTCGTCGGGCCGCGGGCGTGGCGGAATTGGTAGACGCGCTGGTTTTAGGTACCAGTATCGCAAGATGTGGGGGTTCGAGTCCCTTCGCCCGCACCAGTTCCACAAGGCTGGTTCACATGGCCCTACCCGGACCTTTGGAGAGTATTGAGTAAAGGCTGATCATGCAGATTGTCGAAACCACCAACGAAGGCCTCAAGCGCGCCTACACCCTCACCATCACGGCCAAGGATATCGATGCCAAGATCGATGCCGAGGTGAAGAAGGTCGCCCCGCAGGTGCGCATGCCGGGTTTCCGCCCGGGCAAGGTGCCGGCCAACCTCGTGCGCAAGATGCACGGCGATGCCCTGCACGCCGACGTGCTGAACACCACGGTGCGCGAATCGGTAGACGGCCTGATCAAGGACAAGAAGCTGCGTCCCGCGCTTCAGCCCAAGGTGGAAATGGCCGACGGTTACGAGCAGGGCAAGGATGCCGAGCTGACCGTCGAAGTGGAAGTGCTGCCCGAGATCGAGGCACCCTCCGTCGATGGCCTGAAGCTGGAAAAGCTGACCGTGCCGGTTTCCGACGAGCAGATGAACGAGGCGCTGGAGCGCATCGCATCGGGCCAGAAGAGCTACAAGGACGCCGCCAAGACCAAGAAGGCCGCTGACGGCGACCAGCTGATCATCGATTTCGTCGGCAGCATCGACGGCGAGGAATTCGAAGGCGGCAAGGCGGAAGACGCTCCGCTGGTGATCGGCTCGGGCCAGTTCATCCCCGGTTTCGAGGAACAGCTGACCGGTGTGAAGACCGGTGACGAGAAGACCATCACCGTCACTTTCCCGGAAGACTATCCGGCAGAGCACCTGGCGGGCAAGGACGCGCAGTTCGCCGTCACTGTGAAGCAGGTGAAGGTCGAGACCGAGAGCAAGATCGACGACGAGTTCGCCAAGGGCCTCGGCCTCGAAAGCCTCGACAAGCTGAAGGAACTCATCAAGGGCCAGATCGAGCAGGAAAGCGCCGGTCTCACCCGCACGCAGATGAAGCGCCAGCTGCTCGACAAGCTGGCTGCAGACCACGATTTCGACGTGCCGCCGACCATGGTGGAAGCCGAGTTCGAACAGATCTGGAACCAGTTGCAGGCCGAAGCTGCCAAGGAAGAAGATCCCGAAGCCGCTCTGAAGGAAATCGAAGCCGAAAAGGACGATTACAAGCGTATTGCCGAGCGCCGCGTGCGCCTGGGCCTGCTACTGTCGGAAATCGGCCAGGCCAACGGCGTGGAAATCAGCCAGCAGGAAATGCAGATGCTGATCCAGCAGGCCGCCCAGCAGTATCGCCCGGAAGACCGCGAGCGGTTCATGGAATACGTGCGCAGCGAGCCGATGGCCCAGGCCCAGCTCCGCGCCCCGCTGTATGAAGACAAGGTCGTCGACTTTCTGTTCGACAAGGCCGAAGTGACCGAACGCGAAGTGACGCGCGAGGAACTGGAAGCCGCGATCGAGGCAGAGGAAGAGGCCGAAGCCGAAAAGGCGAAGAAGCCCGCCGCCAAGAAGAAGGCCCCGGCCAAGAAGGCTGCGGCCAAGAAGTCGGACGGCAAGAAGGACGCCGACGACAAGCCCGCCGCCAAGAAAGCCCCGGCGAAAAAGGCACCGGCAAAGAAGGCCGCGGCCAAGAAGGCGGACGATGCCGACGCCAAGCCTGCAGCGAAGAAGGCTCCTGCCAAGAAGGCACCGGCCAAGAAGCCCGCTGCAAAGAAGGCTCCGGCCAAGAAGGCTGCCGCCAAGAAGGACAGCTGAGATCTGGCCTGATTCCCTCCCCGTGCCCGCGGTACGGGGAGGATCGCCTTCCTTCTAGAAGTTGCCTGCTATGCTCAGGCGAAACGTCTGCCCGATATCCCGGCGGCGATCTTCCGTGAACAGCACCGGTGCTTCGCCACGCGGCCCGTCATAGACTGTCCGGATCAGTGTCGTGTTCGCGTCGAAAACGTTGCCGACGCGAAAACGCACCGTCGCGCCGAGCACGTCCTTGTGCTCGATGAATACCGCCCCGAAAGTACTGGGCGCGTGATCGAAGAAGACTTCCTCCACACGGTAGAACAAGGCCCGCTCGGTATCGCGGAAACTGAAGCCCCAGGCATAGTCGGTTTCGGGAATGTCATGGCGGAAATCGAGCAGGATCTCGAATGGGTTATTGCCGTCGAAGCGGCGGCTGAAGCCTTCCACCGGGTCTTCCAGCCGTGAGTCCTCGATATCCATCTGGATGTCCAGTTGCGCACCACGCCAACCCAGCGGCTCCAGTTCAAGCCGGCCCGTCAGGCTGGCGCCCGTGCGGCGGGCATCGGCGATATTGCCGCGCGCCTCTCCGCCGCCTGCCACCGGAACGATCAGCACCAGGTCCTCGATCCGCTCGTCGAACACGGTCAGCGTGGCCGAGCCCCACGCGCCGAAGTTCTTCGCCACTTCCACCGCGAAGTCCCAGTTCTGCTGCGGGCGCAGGGAATTGTTGCCCGCGTTCTGCTGGTCTTCGGTCAGGTTCACGCTGGCCAGGAAATCGCCGAAGTCCAGCTGCCCCACACGGCGCGCGATCTCCAGGTTGACGTCCAGACCCTCGGCAGGTGCCCAGGCCAGCGCCAGCGAGCCCTTGGGCCGCTGGAACGTGCGCGACAGGGCGTTGCTGCCGGTTTGCGATATCTCCGAGTATTCGCCCCCGCCCACCAGCTGCACGGACAGGTTGCCGGTGATCGGGAAGCCGACGCTCAGCAGGCCTTCGTAGCGATCCTCGCGCACGCCGCCGACGCCTTGCGGAAAATCCAGCTCGGCATATTGCCGGGCCACCGGATCGTAAGCGAACAGCCGCCCCACCTGGTCCAGCCGGTTGAAGGCCGCCTCGCCGGAAAGCTGCCAGTCCGCGCCCCACATGCCCCAGGTGTACTCTGCGCGGCCAATGCGTTCGCCCGTCTGCCTGTCCCTGGTGTACTGGGTGCCACTGGTCGGCAAAGTGCCGATGTCCAGCAGGGAGCGAGTGAGAAAATCGCCGTCCTCGAATGCCTCCAGCGCGATCAGCTTCAGGCGTCCGGGCCCGAAAGGAAACTCGATGTCCGCCCCGATTTCGTAGAACCATTCATCGTTGGTGGCGCGAAACCGTTCGAGGAAGGGGGCCAGTGGATTGCCCTCCACCCTGCGCTCGGTTTCCTCGCTGCGGAAAATTCCGTGGCCGCCGCTCAGATTGAGGTTCGCGGTCACTTCCGGTGAGACGGCGAACTGGAGACTGCCGCTGAGAGTCGGGCGATTGGAATCCCCCCACGAGGCATTGTTGCGTTCGTCCACCACGCCCAGCGCGTCGGTGAAGATCGCCGGGCCCTGCGAACCGCGATAGAAGGGGCTGTTTTCCAGCGCCACGGTGAAGTCGATCGGGCCCGTGCTGCCCGAAATCGAGACCTCGCCGTCGAACAGGTTGGGATTGGCGATGCCGGAGTAGACCTCCGGTCGCCACTCGAACTGTCCGGTCAGGCCACCCTGCTGGACGATGATGTTCGCCACCCGGCCCGACAGCCCCGGAATGTCCAGCGTCGCGCCGTCGACCACCTCGATGCGCACCACGTTGCCGACAGGAATGCGGGCCAGGGCCTCGGAGGTGCTGGTGGATTTGCTGGATATCCGTTCGCCGTTGATCAGCAGGTTGCCCTGCGCCTGTCCGAAGCCTCGGCTGCCGTCGCCACTATCGTCGATATCGAAGCCGGGGATCTCTTCCACCAGGTCAGCGGCGCTGCGCGGGGCGAAGCGTTCGAAATCGGCGGGAAAATAGACTTCACGCGCTGTCGCGCCGCGCCCCTCGCGCGCTGCCTGTTGCGGCGGCGCGGCGGCGGTTTCTGCATCGTCGGCCAAGGCCGGGGCCGACGGAAACAGAAGCGCCACGGCCAGCGCCTGCAAGGCGGCCCGTGGACAACGGATAGACACGCGAAAACCCTCCCAGATTGATTTTGTCCGGCGAGCTAGACCGAAATGCCCTCGAGGTAAAGCGGGACGGTCAATCGAGAAGGGCTATTGTCCGGGCGTGGGAGACCACGGTTCCCAGGGCGCGAAACGCGGTTCGGGGATCTCTGCCGTGCGTGCACGTTCGTAAGCTGCGCCCGCTTTCAGGATGGCGTGATCGTCCCACTGGCGACCGATGAAGGACAGGCCGACGGGCAAGCCCTCGATGTGGCCCATCGGCACGGTGAGATGCGGATAGCCCGCCACGGCGGCGAGGCTGCCGATGCCGATGCCACCGTTGAACTGGTCGCCAAGGATCAGGTCCACGTTCCACGCAGGTCCGCGCGTCGGCACCACCAGCAAGGCGACGTCGTTTGCGGCCAGCATCGCGTCGATGCCTTCCTCGCGCGCCAGCCGCCGCGACGTGGCGAGTGCCTCTTCATAGGCCTCGGTGTCGGTTGTTTCGAGCGCGGCTTCGAAAATCTCCTGCCCGAACCAGCGCATTTCGCGCTCGGCATTGGCTTCGTTGAACGCGATCAGGTCTTCGAGGGCGCGCACCGGAATGTCCGCCGGGCTGTCCTTCAGGTAGGCGTCGATATCGCGCTGGAATTCATGCAGCAGCACCGTGTATTCGGCCTCCCCCATTTCGCCGTTGGGCGTGAATTCCACGTCCACCAGTTCGGCCCCGGCCGCGCGCAGGTCTTCCAGCGCTTGCTCCCAGACCAGGCGCAGCGGTTCGAACCCGCCGTAGCGATTGCGCACCACGCCCACGCGCACGCCGTCGAGGGATGCATCGGCCAGCCCGACCGTGAAATCGCCGTAGTACTGGTCTGCCTGCGCGGTTGCAGGGTCGAGCGGATCGCTGCCCGCGATAGCCGTCAGCAGCAGGGCCGCATCGGGCACGCTGCGCGTCATCGGGCCGGCGGTGTCCTGGCTTTCACTGAGCGGCACCACGCGGGCGCGGCTGACCATGCCGACAGTGGGTTTGAAGCCGACCACGCCATTCACGCTGGCGGGGCAGGTGATGGAACCGTCCGTCTCCGTGCCGATGGCCGCCCAGGCAAAGCCCGCCGCCACCGCGGCGCCGCTGCCGCTGGACGAGCCGCAGGCGTTGCGATCGGTGGCATGGGGATTGCGCGTCTGACCGCCCACGCCGCTCCACCCGCTGGTGGAATTCGTGCTACGGAAATTGGCCCATTCGGAAAGGTTGGTCTTGCCCAGAACGACGCCGCCGTTGCGGCGCAAGTTGGCCACCAGCGGCGCGTCACGGCCCGTTGCGTTGTCTGCCAGCGCCAGCGAGCCTGCCGTCGTCGGCCATTCGCGCGCCTCGATATTGTCCTTCAACAGGACCGTGCGGCCTTCCAGCAGCGTATCGGGCACCTGCGGCGCTTCGAGCGCCGAGAAATCGGCGACGATGATGGAATTGAGGCGCTGGTCGAGATGGCGAATGTCGCCTTCCGAGCGGCCGGTCCACGGGTCGACCACCACCGGCTCGCGCAGAGCGCCTGTCGTGGCCTCGGCACGGGGGGCAATATCTTGCGCGGAGGCTGTGGCGGAGAGGAGTGCGGTGGCGGCGAGCAGCCCAAGCGTTGTTTTCATGCGCAACCTTTTGCGCTGCATTCCATCGCTCTGCAATACCCCGCCTCGCCTGGCGGAGCAAAGGACAGGCCAATCCCGAAAGTCACCGTTCGGGCGCAAATCGGTGCAGGCCCGGTCGATAGATCAGCGGCGATCGGGGATCGATCAACGGAATCTGAAGGTTGCTGCGCCATGCCCCTTGAACACGCGGGGTCTAGAGGCGACATAGGCCCTGAAACACGAGACAGAACTCGAGATAAGAGGACCACGCATGTTCGACCTGTTCGGCGACAACAAAGACCGTTTCACCACCGATCCCGTCACCGGCGCCCTGGTGCCCGTCGTCGTCGAATCGACCAGCCGCGGCGAACGCAGCTTCGACATCTTCAGCCGCCTGCTGCGCGAGCGCATCGTGTTCGTCACCGGCCAGGTGGAAGACAACATGGCCTCGCTGATCGTGGCCCAGTTGCTGTTCCTCGAATCCGAGAATTCGCAGGATATCTCCATGTACATCAACTCGCCCGGCGGCGTGGTGACGGCCGGCATGGCGATCCACGATACCATGCAGTACATCAAGCCGAAGGTGCGCACCGTGGTGGTGGGCCAGGCGGCTTCGATGGGCTCGTTCCTGCTGGCCGCGGGTGAGCCCGGCATGCGCGTGGCCCTGCCCAACGCCCGCGTCATGGTGCACCAGCCGAGCGGCGGCGCGCGCGGCATGGCGAGCGACATTGAGATCCAGGCACGCGAGATCCTGCGCATCCGCCAGCGGATGAACGATCTCTACGTGCAGTACACGGGCCAGAGCCTTTCCGATATCGAGAAGGCGATGGATCGCGACACTTTCCTCGAAGCCGAGGAAGCCAAGAAGTTCGGCATCGTGGATGCCGTTTTCGCCCATCGCCCGAAGGACGATGGCGAGCACGACCGCGACGGTAGCGGCGGCGCTCCCACGCCGGACAGCGAATAGGTGGGCGGCTCTCATGCGCGTTGATAGCCCGCATGGGAGTTGTAGCATTTTGGCAACCCTGAAGCTTCAGGCTGGCGCAAGCCGGGGATGATAGGGTTTCATTTGTTTGATATTCATCGTGCCTGCCCTAGATTGGCAGGCCGAATCCCGCGCTCACGCCTGTAAAAAGGCCACAGTTCGGGCGCACAGGACGAAAGTAATGACGAAATTGAGCGGAACCGACAGCAAAAGCACCCTCTACTGCAGCTTCTGCGGCAAGAGCCAGCACGAGGTTCGCAAGCTTATCGCAGGCCCCACGGTCTTCATTTGCGACGAATGCGTGGAGCTGTGCAACGACATCATTCGTGAAGAGGCCAAGAGCGGCCTTGGCGGACGCAAGGATGGCGGCGTACCTGCCCCCATCGATATCTGCGAAACGCTGAACGATTACGTGATCGGGCAGGATCGCGCCAAGCGCGTGCTCTCGGTCGCCGTGCACAACCACTACAAGCGCCTCAAGCACTCCGGCAAGGGCAACGACGTCGAACTGGCAAAGTCCAACATCCTGCTCGTCGGCCCCACCGGCAGCGGCAAGACCCTGCTGGCGCAGACGCTGGCGCGCACGTTCGACGTGCCCTTCACCATGGCTGACGCCACCACGCTGACCGAAGCGGGCTACGTGGGCGAGGACGTGGAGAACATCATCCTCAAGCTGCTGCAAAGCTCCGACTACAATGTCGAGAAGGCGCAGCAGGGCATCGTCTACATCGACGAGATCGACAAGATCACGCGCAAGGCGGAAAACCCCTCCATCACCCGCGACGTGTCGGGCGAAGGCGTCCAGCAGGCGCTGCTGAAGCTGATGGAAGGCACCACCGCCTCGGTGCCGCCGCAGGGCGGGCGCAAGCATCCGCAGCAGGAATTCCTGCAGGTGGACACCACCAACATCCTGTTCATCGTGGGCGGTGCCTTCGCCGGCCTGGAAAAGATCATCGGTGATCGCCTGCAGAAGCGTTCCATCGGCTTCGGTGCGAACGTGGAAGACCCCAGCAAGGCCAAGATCGGCGAAATGCTGGAGAAGTGCGAACCGGAAGACCTGCTGAAGTTCGGCCTGATCCCCGAATTCGTCGGTCGTCTGCCGGTGATCGCCACGCTGCACGATCTCGATACCGATGCGCTGGTGACGATCCTGAAGGAACCGAAGAACGCGCTCGTGAAGCAGTACGCCAAGCTGTTCGAGCTGGAAGACGTGGAACTCACCTTCACCGACGAGGCGCTGGAAGCCATCGCCAAGAAGGCGATTAAGCGCAAGACCGGCGCGCGTGGCCTGCGTTCCATCGTCGAGGGCCTGCTGCTCGATACCATGTTCGACCTTCCGAGCATGGACAACGTGACCGAAGTCGTGGTGGATGCCGACGTGGTGGAGGGCCGCAAGGAACCCGTCCGCGTGCTCGCCAACGACAACGGCAAGGGCAAGAAGGAAGCGGCAGCGTAATCGCCTGCCGCAACCAGCCTCCCACCCGGTTCTACCACTTTTCCGGAAAATCACGGGCGGTCCTTTCGGGCCGCCCTTCCGCGTGCCTGACGACCCGGCGCGCCTGACCTCCCCTGCACGGCGCAGGGGCAACCCCCACAAGGAGTTAAACTATGCCGACCAACAACGAACTCGCCGCCAAGATGCTGCGTGATGCCTCGATGTTCTTCCGCCAGGTAGGCGAACAGAACCCGCCCGTGGCCGATCAGATGAACCAGAACGCCGCCGTTTACGAACAGGTGGCCCAGCTGGTCGAAAGCGATCCCACCGGCGAAGTGCCGACGCAGGAGCCCACCGAGGGCGAACAGCAGCAGGGCGGTTGACCTGCCACGAAGGGCGGCCTTGAGGGCCGCCCTTTTTGTTTCAGCCTTCGTCGGCCCTGCGCCGCTTTCCCAGCGCGCGAAGCCGGTCGAGGCTTTCCTCCGGCAGCACCTCTCGCGGGTCGTAGTATCCTTCGAACTGCGGATTGTCGGTATCGAAGCGCACCCACGGCATCGCCTCCGCCGTGAAGATGGTCACATCGGGCGTGATGCTGCCCGGCTCGTCCAGAGACCCTGCACGAACGCCTGTCATCAGCCGCCCCAGCCGTCCGTAATGGCTGAACACGGCACTGCCGCAGTCCTTGCAGCGGACAATGGTGTGCGGCTCCCCGCTGCCGCCGGGCACGGAAAACTCCGCCAGATTGCCCGATAGCAGCTCGACGCGGTCGCTTTCCCAGAAGCCGTTCACGACGCCGGTGGAGCCGGTCTGCTGCTGGCACTGGCGACACAGGCAGTGGTGCACCATGATCGGCTCGCCCGCGATGCGATAGCGGGTCTTGCCGCAGGCGCAGCCGCCTTCGCGCACCGTGCCACCGCTCACCCGCAATCTTCCTTGCAATCCTCGAACGTGGTTTCGACCTGCAACGTGACGTGGCCAATGGCGTGGTGATGCTCCAGTGCGTGCGAGGCATCGCGCAGGAAAGCATCGCCGGGATGACCGCCCGGCATGACGAGGTGCGCGGTCAGCGCCGTCTCGGTGGTGCTCATCGGCCAGATGTGCACGTCGTGCACCGCCTCCACCCCCGGAAGGCCACGCAGGTAGGCGCGCACCTTGCAGTCGTCGATTGTGTCGGGCACGGCGAGCAGGCCCATCTTCACGCTGTCTTTCAGCAAGCCCCAGGTGCCCCAGGCGATCACCGCCACGATCACGAGGCTGACGATGGGGTCGATCACCACGTAACCTGTCATCAGGATCGCAACGCCCGCGATCACCACGCCTACCGATACCAATGCATCGGCGGCCATGTGCAGGAAAGCGCCGCGGATGTTCAGGTCGTGCTTTCGCCCACGCATGAACATCAGCGCGGTTGCCGTGTTGATGACGATGCCCACGCCCGCCACCCAGATCATCGTCCAGCCTTCCGGCTCGACGGGATCGATCAACCGGTCGATGGTCTCGATCAGGATCGCGCCTATGGCCACCAGCAGCAGCATGGCATTGGCGAAAGCGGCGAGGATCGTGGAGCTTTTCAGGCCATAGGTGAACCTATCCGAAGGCGGCTTCTTCGCCGCCACGCTGGCGCCCCAGGCGATCAGCAGCCCCAGCACGTCCGACAGGTTGTGCCCGGCATCGGCCACCAGCGCCATCGAGCCGGAGAGGAAGCCGAAGGTTGCCTCGACAACGACGAAAGCGGTGTTGAGCACGATGCCCACGGCAAAGGCGCGTCCGAAGTCGGCGGGCGCATGGGAGTGCCCGTGGCCATGCCCATGGCCGTGATCGTGCCCGTGCGAATGCGAATGCGCGTGAGAATGTCCTGACCCCATCGGCCTACTCGTAGACGCAGGAATCGAGGCCGTCACGCCTTACCACGCCAATTCGTGCTTCGATGGTATTCCCGTAGCGCGCTGTAAAGCCGCGCGGATTCACCGCCTCGCGCGTTTTCGGACTGGGAAGGACCGCAGCGATGCGACTGGCTTCGTCCGGCGACAGACGCGCGGCGGAATGGCCGAAATACCGCTGCGCCCCGCTTTCCACGCCGTAGGTGCCAAGCCCCGTTTCCGCGACGTTGAGATAGACCTCCATGATCCGCCGCTTGTCCCACAGGTTCTCGATCAGCACTGTGAAGTACGCCTCCAGCCCTTTGCGGAACCAGCCGCCCCCCTGCCACAGGAACACGTTCTTGGCGGTCTGCTGGCTGATCGTGGAGGCACCCCGCTGGCGTTCGCCCCGCGCGCGTTCCTCCAATGCCTGCTCGATGGCTTCTGTATCGAAGCCGTTGTGAGTGCAGAACTTGCCGTCCTCCGCCGCGATCACCGCGCTCACCATGTTGCGGTCGATGCGCGAAAGCGGCTCCCAGTCGCGCGTCACGCTGCGTTCGTCCATCAGCATGGTCGCGGTGTAGGTGACGGGCACGAAGCGCAGCAGGATCACCAGCGCGACGCTGATGATAACGAACCACAGGACGAACTTTGCAGTCCAGAGCAGGGCGCGGCGGATCATTGCCGTCCGAGCAACATCGACCAGTCGATCTGATCGACAAGGGGTCGCAGGATCGGCTCGGCAGCCTCGTTCTCGTAACTCGCACGCAATTTCACGACCCAGCTGGTATTTCGCGGACAGGCGACCCACGCTACCGAAGTGAGATCAGGATGGTCATGACCATAGGAACCGGCCGGAACGAGGAACCGTGCGAAGTACTGCTCCTGCCCGGCGAACGCCTTGCTCCATTGTGTATCGATATCCGCGCCAAGGTCTTTTGCACCCTTGTATTCCATGATCGGCTCGACCGTGGACGCGAAGCTATCGGAACAACTGCCGGAGCGCGGATAGACGTAGATCGTAACGGTTATTGGAGTAGGAAAACCGCTTTCCCGGTAACCAATGCTGATATCTTCGCCGCGATCGTCGAACTGATAGACGCGTTGCCGTGTGAAGCCATCCAGCGCGAGCGGGAATTCCACGCCTGCGCGCGAATGAACGAAGGGATCGGGCGCATTCGCGATCTCGCCCTGCGCCATCGCCGCCGTCGCTACGACGCCGCAACACGATGCGAGAAAGACAAGCACGAACCGCAGCATTTTGCTCATTTCCAATATCCCTTCCAGACCTGCGGCTTGCCAGAACTCGGAACAAAGAAAAAGGGCCAGGCTGCATGGCCCGGCCCCTTTCGGTGTCGCACTGGTTACGACGGTATGTTTACGCGGCTTGCGGCATCAGCCGTTCGCTGGCGATGCGCTGCATGGCCTTCTGCAGCTTCTCGAACGCGCGCACTTCGATCTGGCGAATGCGTTCGCGGCTGACGTCGTAGACCTGAGACAGCTCTTCCAGCGTCTGCGGGTTCTCGGTCAGGCGGCGCTCGGTCAGGATGTGCTGCTCACGCTCGTTGAGCGCGCCCATCGCTTCCACCAGCATTTCGCGGCGCACGTCGGCTTCCTCAGCATCGGCCACGATGGTGTCCTGCAGCGGACGGTCGTCCGTCAGCCAGTCCATCCATTCGCCGCTGCCTTCCTCGCCATTGCGCATCGGCGTGTTGAGCGAGCCGTCGCCGCCCATCATCATCCGGCGGTTCATGTTGACCACTTCCTGCTCCGGCACGCCCAGATCGGTAGCGATCTTGGTGACGTCTTCCGGCGACAGGTCGGAGTCTTCATAAGCCTCCAGCTGCTTTTTCATGCGGCGAAGGTTGAAAAACAGCTTCTTCTGCGCGGCCGTGGTGCCCATCTTCACGAGGCTCCAGCTACGCAGGATGAATTCCTGGATGCTGGCCTTGATCCACCACATGGCATAGGTCGCCAGGCGGAAACCGCGATCAGGCTCGAACTTCTTCACGCCCTGCATCAGGCCGACGTTGCCTTCGGAAATGAGATCCGAAACGGGCAGGCCATAGCCGCGATAACCCATGGCAATCTTCGCCACGAGCCGCAGGTGGCTCTGCACGAGCTGGGCTGCTGCATCGGGGTCTTCGTGCTCTTCATAACGCTTGGCGAGCATGTATTCCTGCTCGGGCGTCAGCACGGGGAATTTCTTGATTTCCGACAGGTAGCGGTTGAGTCCCTGCTCACCGCCGAGTGCCGGCACCGTGGGTCGATTGTTACTCACTATGTCCCAAACCTTTCTTCTTTGTCGACCACTCGTATCGGGCCCCTTCTGGGCACCCGGTCTTAGCGGTCACATTGGGTGCAACTCTCTTATAGCGCACCACGGGCCGATATAGGGTGCATTTCATCGATTGGAATGACCTGTTTGGTCGATCAGTTCCCGCATATCGGCCGGTAATTCGCTGGAAAACGACAGGGCGTTAACGGTGACGGGATGGATGAAACCGAGTCGCGCGGCGTGAAGAGCCTGGCGCTCGAAACCCAGGGCCTTGATAACAGGCCGTAAAGCGGCTGGAGTGCGTCCGTACACAGGATCTCCTATTAACGCATGACCGATTGACGCAAGGTGAACCCTGACCTGGTGGGTTCGCCCGGTTTCGAGGCGGCATTCGATAAGCGAACAATGATCCAGGCGCTCCAGCGTACGATAGTGGGTGACAGCGTGTTTCCCGCGCTTCGAATCGTCGGGCAGAACGGCCATTTTCTTGCGATCCCGGTCGCTGCGCCCGAGTCGCGCGTTCAGCGTGCCGGAAGACGGGTTGGGATGCCCGCCGCACACGGCGAGGTAGGCCCGTTCCAGCGAGTGATCGGCAAACTGCTTCGCCAGCCCCTCGTGGGCCGCGTCGCTTTTGGCGACCACCAGCAGGCCGGAGGTATCCTTGTCGATCCGGTGAACGATGCCGGGCCGCACTACGCCGCCGATGCCGGAAAGCTGGCCCCGGCAGTGGTGGAGCAAAGCGTTTACCAGCGTACCGTCGGGATTGCCCGCTGCGGGATGGACGACCATCCCGGCAGGCTTGTCGACCACGATCAGGTGCTCGTCCTCGTACACCACCTCGATGGGGATATCCTGTGGAACAGCCTGTGGATTACTTGGGGGCGGCAAGTGGATAGAAAAGCTCGAGCCCGCTTGAACTTTGGTGCTGGCGCTGGTGACGGGCTTGCCGTCCACCTCCACCTTTCCCTCTGCAATCAGGGACTTGATCCGTTCTCGCGACAGATCGGCCACTTCCGCCAGCGCCTTGTCCAGCCGGGTGGCGCTGTGGATAGTCCCGGTGAGTGTTTCCGTGTCTGTTCGCGGCTTGGACATGCTAGGGCAATGGGCAATGGAACTCGTGGTGACAAGAGCGGTAATCGCATTGCTTCGCGGAGAGGCAAAGCGCGCCTATCCAAATGAATGCTGCGGCATCCTGCTGGGCGATGATGCAGGCATCACTAATGCACTGCCCGCCCGCAACGTGCATCCCTCCCCGCGAACGCATTTCGAGATCGATCCGCAGGCGCTGGTCGATGCGCATCGCGCAGCGCGATCAGCCGGTCCCCAGGTGCTGGGCTACTACCACTCGCACCCCGCAGGACCGCCATATCCCTCGTCTACCGACCGCGCCGAGGCCGCGCATGACGGCAAGGTGTGGGCCATCGTGTGCGAAGATGCGATTGGCTGGTGGCGCGATGCGCCAGACGGTTTTACGGAGCTTCCCTACCCGGCTCTGCGCGCCTAGATACGCGCCCATGCCTCGCCCACTCAGCCGCATTGTCGCACTTTTTGACAAGTGCGGGTGGCAGCGTAGAAATTTTGCCCTAGGACTGTGTTCCAGGTGTTCCACATTAACGCCAGACCAAGGCCACGAACTGATCAAATGACCTCCTCCCTCGATCTCGCTTCCCTGCTCTGCTCCCGCCTATGTCACGATATGCTCAGCCCCGTCGGCGCGCTGAACAACGGGCTGGAACTGCTCGCGGACGAGAAGGACCCGGCGATGCGCCAGCGCTGCCTCGACCTGCTGGAACAGAGCGCGCGCATCTCCGCCAACAAGCTCAAGTTCTTCCGCCTGGCCTACGGCGCGGCAGGAGGTTTCGGAGAGCAGGTGCCGGTTGAGGAACCGCACGAACTGCTCACCTCGCTGACCTCGGCGGACGAGCGACTGACACTCGACTGGGCGGTGAGCGAGCAGACACTGTCCAAGCCCGCGATCAAGGTGCTGCTGAACCTTGCCGCCATGGGCCTCGATTCGCTGGTTCGGGGCGGAACGCTGGCCGTGGGTGCGGAACGCAGTGGCGGCCAGACCGAGATCGCCATCCGCGCCAGCGGCCCGCGCGTCGCTTTCGACGAGAACATCGGCAAGGCACTGGACGGTTCGCTCGCGGCGGACGAGCTTTCGGGCCGCACCGCTCCTGCCCATCTCATCCGCCTGATCGTCGAGCGTGACGGCGGCGCGGTGCAGTATCACCATGGCAAGGAAGCGCTGGTGCTGGGCGCCATGCTGCCCGACCCGGAGGACATGATCGGTTGACCGACCCGCTTGTCCACCGGGAACAGCCCTCGCCCAATTTCAACGAGCGACAGCTGCCGATCTCGATGGTCGTGCTGCACTACACCGACATGAAGCCGGTCGAGGCCGCGCTGGAAAAGATGTGCGACCCGGAGGCCGAGGTCTCGGCGCACTACTGCATCACCGAGGAAGGCGAGGTCATCCGCCTCGTTCCGGAAGACAAGCGCGCCTGGCACGCCGGGGTTTCCTACTGGCGCGGCCACAAGGACGTGAACTCCGCCAGCATCGGGATCGAACTGGACCACCCCGGCCACGCGTTGGGCTATCGCGGCTTTGCCGATGCGCAGATCGAGGCGCTGGTGCCGCTGCTGCACCGGATCGTGAAGGCCTACGACATTCCGCGGGCCAACGTGGTGGGCCATTCCGACGTCTCGCCGCTACGCAAGCTGGATCCAGGCGAACTGTTCCCCTGGGAAAGGCTGGCCGAATACGGACTGTGCCTGCCGCGCCCGGACAAGCTGTCGCCCGACCCCGTGTTCGATAACGACGCCGCGTTCTACCTCGCGCTGGAGCGATTTGGTTACGACATCACCGACGGGCGCAAGGCGGCGGAAGCCTTCCAGCGCCGCTGGCGGCCGGAACGGATCGACGGTGTGATCGACGGCGAGGTGCGCGCGATCCTGTTCCAGCTCCTGCTGGATCGCGATCGCGGCCACACCCGCTGAATCACGGACTTCCCTACCGCGTTACGCACGCCTATATCGCTGATCGCCGGGGAGCCGGGCAGCCGCGTGGCCTTCGGGTCTCGAGGAAAGTCCGGGCTCCACGAAACAAGGGTGGCGGGTAACGCCCGCCGCGGGCAACCGCAGGGAAAGTGCCACAGAGAGCAAACCGCCGATGGCTGCCTTGCAGCACAGGCAAGGGTGAAAGGGTGCGGTAAGGGCGCACCGGGGGACCGGTAACGGTTCCCGTCATGGCAAACCCCACCCGGAGCAAGACCGCATAGGGGTCTCGCGCCTCTCCGGAGGCAGGAGCGTTTCGCTCCCATGAGATCCGGGTTGGTCGCTGGAGCGGTCGGAGCAATCCGCCGCGTAAGATGAATGGCTGCCGCCGCGCACGCTTGTCGGAAACGATACCGGTCGCGGGACAGAACCCGGCTTACAGGCTCCCCGGCAATTTTATTGGGTCTGCAATTCCTTCGTGATGGAGATGTTGCCTTCCCCATCATCGACAGCATTGATGTATCGGCGATCGCTGCCCTCCAGCACCAGGGCCGTCAGCCGCCCGTGGCAATAGGCGCCGGTATCGATGCCGATACGGTTGCCCTGATCCTCGGGAGCCTGCGTGATCGTATGGCCGTGGACAACCACCGCATCGTGCGGTTCCCGGTGGCTGAGAAAAGGCTCGCGAATCCAGCGCAGTTTGGAAACATCCTGTTCATCCAGCGGGCGCCCCGGCTCGACCCCGGCGTGGACGAAGACGTAATCGCCGATCGTCACCACGTTCTCGAAGCCGGCGATGAAATCGATATCCGCCTGGGGCACCAGACTGATCATCGACTCCTGCAATTCCTCAAGATCGGAACGTGAATATTCGCGCTTGTCGAGACCGTAGCTGAGCAGGGTTTCCTTTCCGCCATGGCGCAGGAAATGGCGCATCATGTCGACGCTGTCGAAGCTGCGCAGGAACATTTCCTCGTGATTGCCGGCAAGGATGCGGACAGTGCGGAACTTCTGCCATTCCCTGGCCAGCGCCAGCACGTTCATGCTGTCCGGGCCGCGATCGACGAGGTCGCCAAGCAGGACGACGGTGGTTTCCGCAACCCCGCTCTCGCGGTTGTCGATCTCGATGGCTTCGATCAGCGCAATCAGCAGGTCGCTGCGACCATGAATGTCGCCCACGGCATACACGCGCTGCCCCTCGGGCACGCTGGCCTCGATTTGCGGCAGCCGGGGCTCCGCTTTCCTGGATCGAAAGAATTGAAACATGCTCAACTTGTCTTGCTCACATAGTGATAACGCACAGTCACGCAATCGGTAGGTATGCATCGTGCACATCCTATGCCGAAGCTGTCGCGGCGCTGAATGTGATGCCAAAATCACACAGTCGAGAAGCGCAAATGACACGCTGTGCAATTTTCCTTGTGCAATGCACAATGGCTATGCAAGATAGCAGTGCTTTCGCGGCGAATTGGCGCACTAATAGATGCCAACACGCGAACGGCGCAGGTGGGACGAAGCATTAGTTCACCACAAGCAATTGAGGAAATTGCCCATGCTTACGTCCGTCCGCAGTCTTACGGCTGCTTCTGTTTTTGCACTTTCCGCTGCCTTTGCAGCTCCTGCCATGGCGCAGGATGGAGATATTGGCGTCGAGGTATCGGCCAATGTCGCGATGGTCAGCGAATACCGCTTCCGCGGTGTCGACCTGTCGGGTGGCGAATTCGCCATTCAGGGCGGTGTCGATGTCGGCCTGCCCGCTGGCTTCTATGTCGGCACCTGGGCCTCGTCGCTTGATGAGCAGACTGTCGGCTACGGCAGCACCGAGCTTGACATCTATGGCGGCTGGGCCGGCGAATTCGGCAACATCACCACCGATGTCGGTGTGATCATGTACATCTATCCCGATGCCGGTGCCGGCGACTTCGACTACATCGAGTTCTACGGCTCGGTCGGCGCGGGCCTGGGCCCGGCTGACGTGACCGTCGGCATTGCCTATGCGCCCGACCAGGATTCGCTTGGCGGCACCGACAACTTCTACATCTATGCCGATGCCGGCGTGGGTATCCCGGGTACGCCCGTCAGCCTCTCGGGTCACGTTGGTTATACCGACGGCTTCCTGACCTTCACGACCGATGCCGAAGCCATCGACTGGTCGCTGGGCGCGTCCGTCGCAGTGCCTGGCACCCCGCTGGAGCTCGGCGTCGCCTACATCGGCGTCGAAGGCGATGCCCTGGTCGATCCGGGCGGCGTCTTCACCGACGATGCGGTGGTCTTCACCGTGTCGGCCAGCATCTAACACTCAAATCGCGTAAAGCGAGGAACGGGAAGGCTCGTACCGGCAACGGTGCGGGCCTTCTCTTCGTTTGCTGCGAGAAACAATGCGAGAGCGGCTTGGGAAGAGCCGGTGTCATCGCTATATCACGGCGCGAGTTCGCTCTTGCCCCTGCGAAGAGCCACGACTGAACAGCGACAAACGGAGTCCCGCCCATGGTTCACTACCTTCACACGATGATCCGCGTCACCGATGCGGACGAAACGATAAAGTTTTTCAACCTGCTCGGCCTGGAGGAAGTGCGCCGCAAGGACGTGCCGCAGGGTCGCTTCACCCTTATCTTCATGGCCGCACCGGGGCAGGAAGGCACGGCCGAACTGGAGCTGACCTACAACTGGCCGCCCGAAGACGGTAGTGAGCCGGAACAGTATGACGGCGGTCGCAATTTCGGCCACGTCGCCTACCGCGTCGATAATATCTACGAGACGTGCCAGAAGTTGATGGATGCCGGCGTGACGATCAATCGCCCGCCCCGCGACGGGCACATGGCCTTCGTCCGCTCTCCCGATGGCATCAGCGTGGAATTGCTGCAGGACGGCCATCTCGAACCGCAGGAACCGTGGGCGAGCATGGAAAACACCGGCAGCTGGTAAGCGGGTGGCAAGGTCATAACCCTTGCTATTCTGCTCTCCTAGCGCCACCTGCGGCCCATGAGAAAGCGCAGGCTCCCCCAGGTGGTCATCATCGGCCGCCCCAATGTCGGCAAGTCGACCCTGTTCAACAGGCTGGTCGGCAAGCGTCTGGCGCTGGTCGACGACCAGCCCGGCGTTACGCGTGATCGGCGCATGGGCCTCGCTGGCCTTTCGGGGCTGGAGTTCGAAGCTGTCGACACCGCCGGGTGGGAGGACGAGGACGACAAGTCCCTTCCCGGCCGGATGCTGGCGCAGACGCAGGTCTCGCTGAAAGGCGCTGATGCCGCGCTGTTCGTGATCGACGCGCGCGCCGGGCTTACTCCGCTCGACGAAGAAATCGGCCGCTGGCTGCGGCAGCAGGAAGTGCCTGTCGTGCTGATCGCCAATAAGTCCGAAGGCAATGCAGGCGAAAGCGGCATTCTGGAGGCCTACTCGCTGGGCCTTGGCGAACCCGTGCCGGTGAGCGCGGAACATGGCGAGGGCGTCGCCGACCTTTACAGTGCACTGATCCCGCTGATCGGCGACAAGGCCGAGCAGATGCAACTGGAGGACGAGGCCGAAGCGGCCATCGCCGCCGACAAGGCCAGGGCCGCTGCCGAAGCGGGCGAGGAACTGGAGGAGGTCGATCCGTCCGCCCCGCTCAGCCTCGCTATCGTGGGGCGCCCCAATGCGGGCAAGTCCACGCTGGTGAACCGCCTGCTGGACGAGGACCGGCTGCTGACCGGGCCGGAAGCGGGCATCACACGCGATTCCATCGCGATCGACTGGGAATGGACCGATCCAAAGACCGGCGAGGACCGCGTCATCAAGCTGATCGACACCGCCGGGATGCGCAAGCGCGCCAAGGTGGTCGACAAGCTGGAGCGTCTCTCGGTGCAGGATGGCCTGCGCGCGGTCGACTATGCCGAAGTCGTGGTGCTGCTTCTCGATGCGACGCGCGGCCTGGAAGTGCAGGACCTGAAGATCGCCAGCCAGGTGATCGACGAAGGCCGCGCGCTGATGGTGGCGATCAACAAGTGGGATATCGCCGAAGATCCCAGCGCCCTGTTCAACGGCATTCGCAGCGCACTGGAAGAAGGCTTGTCACAGCTGAAGGGCGTGCCGCTGTTCGCAGTGTCCGCAATGACCGGCAAGGGGCTCGACACGATGCTGGGCGCGGCCTTCGAACTGCGCGATGCGTGGAGCCGCCGCGTGCCGACCTCGGCGCTCAATCGCTGGTTCGACGACGCGCTGGCCGCCAATCCGCCGCCCGCACCCGGCGGACGCCGGATCAAGCTGCGCTATATCACGCAGGTGGGCACACGCCCGCCGCGGTTCGTCATCTTCGGCTCCCGCCTGGATGACCTGCCCGCTAGCTACGAGCGCTACCTGCTCAACGACATACGCCGCAAGCTGGGCTTCGGCGCAGTGCCGGTGCGGCTGACGCTCAAATCGCCGAAGAACCCTTACGATTCCAACCGCGGCGGCGGGGGCAAGTTCAGCGGTGGTCAGGGCCGCGATTAGCGCCCGAGCCCGAGACGACAATGTTCGAGACACTTTCCATCACCGGCGAACTGATCGAGCGCACGTCGAGCACGGTGCGCGTGCAGGAGATCGTGCAGCTCAGCCTTGCGCCCGTCTTCCTGCTGGCCGCGATTGGCGCGATGCTGAACGTGATGAACCAGCGGCTCAGTTGGCTTTTCGACAGGATCGAATTCATCGAGCGGCAGGACGAGATGGGCGAAGCCGGTCGCGAGGTGGAGGAGCTGCCAGGACTTATCCAGCGACAGAGCTACGCGCAAATGGCCGTGAACCTGTCGACATCGGCGGCTTTGACGATCTGCGTCGTGGTGGCCGTACTGTTCATCAGCGCATTCATCGAACCGCGCATCGGCACGCTGGTGGCGGTCCTGTGGGTGGCCACCATGGTTCAGCTTTCCGCCGCATTGCTGCTTTTCTTCCGTGAGACGAACCTCGCCCGCGCTACGGCGCGCGAGCGGCGCCAACGAAGCCGTGAAATTCTGGCGCGCAAGCGCGAAAAGGAAATGGAATAAACCCGTCTGCTGCACGCCCTGCGACAGGGTGAGCGAATTTCAGGGCAGCCCGAGCAATCTGCCACACCCCCGTCACGCTGTTATGTTGTTGTAATAAATGGGCCTCTTGAGTGCCCGTTAGGAGATTTACAACAATGCAGCGCTTGCAGCTTGATTTTCAGGCCGGTTCCGACGGGGCGCGGCAAAGCTTCGATGTTCCCGACATCGCGACGGCACTTGTCGTCGCGGACATCAACCTTGCCGATGGCAAGGCTAGCATTCGCGACGGAGAAAAGCTGGTCGCCCGGCTGGAGAAGCGCCACGTGGGCGGCTCCTCCTACTGGCGTGTGGGCTGACCGGATATCAGGCGGCGCCCGCGTCGTTCTCGCCTTCACCGGCGGCCTTGGAATTGAGCTGCACGTAGTTCTGGATACCCATCCGCTCGATCATGTCGAACTGGGTTTCGAGGAAGTCGACGTGCTCCTCCTCGCTGGCAAGGATGTTCTCGAACAGTTGGCCGGAGGTGAAATCCTTCACTTCCTGGCAATACTCGGCCGCTTCCTTCAGCAGCGGGATCGCCTCGTTCTCAAGCGCGAGGTCGGCCTTGAGGATCTCCTCCACGGTCTCGCCAACCTTCAACTTGTGCAGGGCCTGAAAATTGGGAAGCCCGTCGAGGAACAGGATGCGGTCGGCCAGCCAGTCGGCGTGCTTCATCTCGTCGATCGATTCGTGGCGCTCGTATTCAGCCAGCTTGTAGACGCCCCAGTCGTTCAGCACGCGGTAGTGCAGCCAGTACTGGTTGATCGCCGTCAGTTCGTTGGTGAGGGCCTTGTTGAGATATTCAATGACCTTGGCGTCGCCCTTCATGGCCTGTCTCCTGCGTGTAGTTTTCGTGCGCGCAGTTGGTCAGGATCGCCAACCGTTTGCAAGCGAAACCGACCGGGCGATTGCCAAAAAACGGCGGAAAACCGCGCTATTGCGAATGCAAATCAGGAATGTTCAGGCAGCGGCGAGCGGACAGGGAAGCGCCTCTCGCTCTTCGGCGATCACATATTCCGCTTCTTCGAGGCAGTGACCACAGTTGGGACGCTTGCCCAGCTTGGCGTAAACCGATTCCGCTCCGCCGCGGTGCTGCCGCGCAGCCTTGCGCAGTTCATCTTCCCGGATAGCGTTGCAGATGCAGGTATACATGTGGTGCGCGAATCTCTTGCTTCTCGGCTACTGAACTGAGACCAAATTAATGCGAATAAATTGCATTAGCAAGCTATTTGAGAATAATTCTCAAGAATCTCGCACGGTCATCGCCGGATGGTAAAGGCCCGCCCATAGGTGAGGCATCGCCACAGCCATTCGAGCGGGCCGTAGCGATACTTCGCCAGCCAGATCCGGGACCAGGTCAGCATGACCGCCCAGCCCAGCAAGACCACGAGGTACAGTTCGGGCCGTGTAAGTTCGCCCCACAATCCCCCTGCCCATGAATGGAAAATGAGCATCATCAGGATGGACGTGCCGATGTAATTGGTGAAAGCAGCCCGGCCCGCCGCCGAAAGCCTCTCGGCAAGCCAGCCGCTGGCCGAATTTCCGTACAGCGCCAGCAGCAGGGCCAGCCCCAGGATCATCGGCAGGCGCGGCAGCATGGAGAACGCCATCATCGCCGAGAGCGTTGCCCAGTAGGTGAAGCCCTCCGCTTTCACCCAAAGCGCCATCCACAGGCTGAGGCCCGCACCTGTGAGAAACAGGCCCCAGCCCCACGCCATGCGGCTGCGACGATTGCCGCATGTCCCGAACCAGCCGAGGCGGTAAAATGCCATTCCGATCAGCATCAGGGGCACTGTTTCGAAAATCATCAAGAAGATCGCATTCAGCGGATCGCCCGCGTGTTCAGCGAAGTTATGGCCCACGAAATCGGCATAACTGCCTTCCGTCATGATGGGGATCTCGGCTTGGTCGTCGGCAATCGCGGTCTGCTTGCCTTCCGCGATCGATCCACGCGCCTCTTCCATACCCTCGGCCTGTCCGAACGCGGTATCGGCGATGACATAGGCCGATCCGATGGCAAGAGCGTATACGAGAGCACCGACCAGATAGCCGAGCAGGCCGAGCGTCAGGAGCCTCCGCCCCGACCATCGCAGGAACAGCATCGCGGCAAAACCGGCCACCGAATAGAGTACGAGGATATCGCCGCGCCAGATCAAGAAATAATGGACGAGGCCGAACAGCAGCAGAAAAACCAGTCGACGCACCAGCAGCGCCTGCGACGCGCCGCGTTCCCATGCCTTTTCCATGAACAACGCCATTCCCGCGCCGAACAGGAGGGTGAACAGCCCGCGCATCTTGCCGTCGATCAGGACGAACTGGGCCACCCAGAGCCAATCCGCCGTCGCATCGTGCCCGCTCAGGAAAGCGTCGGGCCAGGCATAGGCGCTCCACGGCTGGCCGAAGGCAACGATGTTGGCAGCGAGGATGCCCAGCACTGCCACGCCGCGAATGAAGTCCAGGCTGGCGATGCGTTCGCCTCTAGTGGCAGGAGCAATCGCCTGCGCCTCGCCATCGGGCGTTGCCGTGTTCTCGTCCATGCCGCTTCCCCTGTGTGCGTCCCGGCGGCGTTATGCAGGCAGCAAGGGGATTTGGGAAGCGCCGCGATCCGGCCTTCAGTCCCGCGTCACCAGACAATCGAATCCGCCACGCTTCAGCGCAGTACAGGCCGATTGCGCATCGGCCTGCGAGGCGTAGCCGCCCGCCTGCACCACCGTTACGCGGCCGCGCGAAAGGAACAGGCGTTCGCGCCCGGCGATCTCGGGGCGGCTCGACACCCTGCTCCACAGACGTTCGCCATTTCCGGGCACGCCGAAAGCGCCAAGTTGCACCCGCCAGGGGCCGTTAGCCGCCGCAGGACGCGGAGCGGGAGGCGGAGGCACCGGCGCCGGCGCCGGCGGCGTTTCGGGCCGGGCAAAGCTGGCCCCTGCCACTGCCGGATCTTCCATGCCGGTCGCCTCGCGCGCCTGCTCCACCGCATTGCGTGCCGCGGCAATGGAGGGGGACTGCGCGACCGAAGGCCGCGGGGTCGGTGCAACTGTCTCGGTGGCCGTCGTCGGCCCTGAAAGGTCGGCTGCTGCAAGCTGCGCTGACCGCACCTGCTCTGCCTCCAGTTCGATCTGCCGGGCGAGGCCCGCAGCGCTTTGCCGCTGCTCCAGGGGGATGAAACCATCCATTTCCTCGATCGCCGGGCCGGCCTGCGGTAGCCCTGCACCATTGGCGAGCGTCAGCAGCGCATAGGCGCGCTCCCAGTCGCGTTCCACGAGGTCGCCGTTGAAATGCGCAATCCCAATCAAGTACTGCGCTCGCGGATCGCCGCGCATTGCTGCTGCCTGCACATAGGGTAGCGCCTCTTCCCGGCGGCCGTCCTGGAACAGCATCAGGCCGTATGTATCTGCCGCCTGCACGTGACCGGCGCGCGCCGCGCTGCGATAGAGCTCCTCCGCGCGCGCCATGTCGGTCGGCACACCGCGGCCCAGGCGGTAAGCCTGGCCCATGTTGAACATCGCGTCGGGATCGCCTGCCTCGGCAGGGCCCTGCCATTCGGCAACTGCGGCGGCATAATCCCCGCGCGACCATGCATCCACGCCGTCGCGCACCGTTGCCCCCAAGGGCGCGGCGAGTGCGAACAAGGCCAGCGTACTGGCGACTTTGGCGAAAACAGAAACGTTGCGGTCAGCCATGATAAATCTGTCCCCCAGTCCAGGCGGTGCGCACGGTGCCATAGTAAACAAGGCGTTAGCAAAGCGTTTATTGTCCGCGGTTATCCGATCGCCGACAAAGCGGGTTGCCACTCGGCACGGCCGCAGTCGAACCGAAAAAAGCGCGCTGCCCGCTCAGGCAAATTAACTCAAAATAAAGGGTAGTCTGCGAAGCCCTTAGGCGAAGGCCCGCATTGAGACTTGGTCGGGTCGTTTGTTCCAAGGGGGAATCGCGTTGCGCGTTTTGGCATTGGCATCGCAGAAGGGCGGCTCTGGCAAGACCACCCTATCCGGACACCTCGCTGTCCAGGCGCAGCGCGCTGGCGCTGGCCCGGTAGTGCTTATCGACATCGATCCGCAGGGGTCGCTTGCCGACTGGTGGAACGAGCGTGAGGCGGAGTATCCCGCCTTCGCCCAGACCACCGTCGCACGATTGGCGAACGACCTTGCGATCCTGCGCCAGCAGGGTTTCAAGCTGGCCGTGATCGACACGCCGCCTGCCATCACCATGGCTATCCAGTCGGTGATATCGGTGGCGGAACTGATGGTCGTGCCAACCCGTCCTAGCCCGCACGACCTGCGCGCTGTCGGCGCCACGGTGGACCTGTGTGAACGCGCCGGCAAGCCGCTGATCTTCGTGGTCAACGCGGCGACGCCCAAGGCAAAGATCACTTCGGAAGCCGCCGTCGCGCTGTCGCAGCATGGCACGGTTGCCCCGATCACCATTCACCACCGCACCGATTTCGCGGCCTCGATGATCGACGGCCGCACGGTGATGGAAGTCGATCCCGAAGGTCGCAGCGCGCAGGAAGTGACGGCGCTGTGGCACTACATCGCCGATCGGCTGGAAAAGAACTTCCGCCGCACCGTCTTTGCCGCCCCCGGCAGCAAGGCCGCACAGGCGAACGGCGCAGCCCGCGCGCAGGGCGGAGGCTTCGGCCGCCGCGTAGCACAGTAATGGGGCGCGCCATGACAGAGAGCAATTCGTTCGCCTCGCTTGGCCCCATGCTCCTTGCCCGCAAGGGTACGGCAAAGCCCGCCATGCGGACCCAACTCACGCAAAACGATCGCACGGCGACGCTGGGAGACGATTTCGACGACCTGGCCGAAAGCCAGTCGGCGCTTGGCTGGAACGACATGGGCGGAGACGATTCTGTCGTTCCCCTGCGTATCGCCAACGATAGCGCCGGATCGCCCGTCGCCAAGCCTGGCAAGCGCCGGCAGAAGGCTACAGAGCAGGGCCGCCGCGCGGCTTTCACGCTGCGCCTGGATGTCGAACGGCATCTCAAGCTGCGCCTTGCCAGCACCATGCAGGATTGCAGCGCGCAGGAACTGGTGACCGAGGCGCTGGACCGTTTCCTGTCCGACATTCCCGAACTCGATTCCATCGCCGCGCACGTCGCGGGCAACAAGAGCAAGTCCTGAGGGGGACCTATCCGATGAACGGTAAAGACAACCGCAATCCGATGATCGGCCTTGGCGTCAGCACTGCCATGGCCGCTGTCCTTCTGACCGGCTGCACGGCCAACAGCACGCCGCGCGCCGAAGTTGCCGCTTCCGATGCGCAGCACGCCATGCAGCATGGCCGCACCAGCGAAGCCATCCAGCACGCCGAACTGGCAGTGACGGCAGAGCCGCACAATGCGCAGTATCGCCTGACCCTGGGCAATGCCTACCTGCAGGAAGGCCGCTTCGCCTCCGCTTCCACGAGTTTCCAGGATGCCATGGCGCTGGGCGACAACAGCCCGCGCGCCGCTCTCAGCCTTGCCCTCGCCCTCACCGGCGAAGGCCGCTTCACCGAAGCAAGCGCTCTGCTGCGTGACTGGGAAGGCGAAATCGCAGCGCCCGATCTCGGCCTCGCCTTCGCGCTTGCCGGAGAGCCGGAACGCGGTATCCACATCCTTTCCAATGCCATTCGCCAGGGCCAGAACACGGTCAAGGTGCGCCAGAATCTCGCCTATGCCTATGCCGTGGCCGGTCGCTGGCGCGACGCCCGCCTGATGGTGGAGCAGGACGTGCCTGCCGACCAGGTCGGCGCTCGGATGCAGGAATGGGCGCAGATGACCCATAGCGAGGCTTACCAGCATCGCGTGGCGGGACTGCTCGGCGTGCCCGCAGGCGTTCGCGACATGGGCCAGCCGGTTCACCTCGCGCTCAATCTCAATGATAGCATGGAACAGCTTGCTGCGCAGAGCAGCGTGGAGGCTCCCGCAACTGGCGGCGAACTGGCCGCGCTCGATGCTTCCGCGCCTGTCGCGCTTTCTGCCATTGCGGCCGCTAGCCGCGAGCCGGAAATTGGTCTCGACACAAACAAGACTGAAACGCAGCCGCCGGTCAATTTCGCCGAATCGTTCGCCGCGCCCTCTCCCGAGGTCGCTGCGCTGGCTCCGGTGACGACGGACTCGATGTCATTCACCCGCGCCCCGCTGGTGCAGGAAGTGCCTGCCCGTCAGCGCGCGGCTGCTCCGGTGCGCGAAGCATCGTCCAACCCGGCACCGCGTCCGGCCTCTCGTCAGGCCGTGGCACGCTCGTCCGAAACGGCTCCTGCACCCGCGCCCGCAACGGCTCGCGCCAGCGTGGCTTCGGCCGGTCCGGTCGCGGATCCGACGCACCTCGTGCAGCTCGGCAGCTTCTCCAGCGAGCAGGGTGCGCGCCGCGCCTGGGGCATCTACGTCAGCCGCCATCCGGAGCTGGCCGATCACGAGATGGTCATCACCGAGGCCGTGGTGCGCGGCAAGCGCTACTGGCGCGTGTCGGCAGGTGGCTTCAACGTCGCGTCAAGCCGCTCGATGTGCTCCAGCGTGAACAGTTCCTCGTCCGGGGAAGGTTGCATCACCTGGGCCGCCAACAGCCCGCTGCCCGGCGCAGTGGACCGTGGCGGCGTGATGCTGGCACGCCGCTGATAGCGGAAATCCTAGCTGATTTGATTCGCCCCTCTTCGCATGTCGCGAACGAGGGGCTTTTCATTGCCTAGAGCGAATAGCCGCCGTCGGTTACGAGCGTGCTGCCCGTAATGGTGCCAGAAGCTTCGGAAAGCAGGAACATGACCTGTCCGGCTATTTCCTCTGCAGTTGCAAAACGGCCCATGGGCGTCATGCCCCGCGCCATCTCGGCAAGGGCGCCCGCACGGTCGCCCTGGTGCTTGGCAACGAGGTCATCGAAAAAGGGCACGCCGTCCCAGATCGCCGTATCGACGCCGCCCGGTGCAATGGCATTGACACGGATACCGCGCGCAAAGCCTTCCTTGGCGGCAATCTTCGCCATGTGAATCGCGCCCGCTTTGGATGCACCGTATGGCCCGGTCGTGGGCTCCGCCTTCACCCCTGCGACAGAAGCGGTGACTACCATCGTAGCCCCGTCATTCGCCAGCCTCATGGCCGTGCGCAGCGACAGGAAAAGGCCATCGAGGTTGACCGACATCACCGCGCGCCAATCCCCCAGCGACATCTTGGCGAAAGGCGCCGGGCTTCCGGCAATCCCCGCGTTCAGGAAGGCCGCGTCCAGCGCGCCGCACTCCTCTTCGATCGCGTTCCACAGCGCCTCATCTGCAACGTCACCTGCATGGCGGGACGTCTCGCATGGCAGGTCCATCGCGGCCAGTCGGCTTTCGTCGAGATCGACCAGCACCAGGTGTGCTGCCCCAGCTTCGGCCAGCGCCCTCGCTGCTGCCTCTCCGATGCCCGAAGCCGCGCCCGTCACCAGAACGCGCTTGCCCGAAAAATCAAACATCGATTGCCACTCCGCCTTTCCAGAGAGCCGTCACCCTGCCCTGCACCGGCTGGCGGTCGAACGGTGTGTTGCCAGCCGCTGCCGCCATCTCCCGCGAATCCACCACCCACGGCGCTTCGGGATCGAGCAGCGCGATGTCCGCCTCGAGCCCGACTTCCAGCGAACCGGCAGGAACGCCCAGCAACCGGGCCGGATTGCGCGCCAGCAGGTCGAAAGCGCGAACCATGTCTATCACGCCGTCGCGCACCAGCGTCAGCGTCATCGCCAGCAAAGTTTCCGCCCCTGCCATCCCGGGTGCCGCATCGGCGAAGGGTAGGTTCTTGTCCTCCGGTCCGCGCGGATCGTGGCCGCTGGCGATCACATCGATCGTGCCATCGCCGATGGCCTCGATCACGGCATGGCGGTCGTCCTCCTCGCGCAAGGGCGGGGAAAGCCGGGTGAAGGTGCGGTAATCGCCCATGGCAATGTCGCTGAGCATGAAATGCGCGGGCGTAACGCCGGCGGTGATGTTCACGCCGCGCGCCTTTGCCTGTCGCACCAGTTCACAACCTGCGCGGGTGGTTACCTGCCGCGCGTGGACGCGCGCGCCGCTCATTTCCGCCAGCGCCATGTCCCGCGCCAGCGCCAGCGTTTCCGCCTGTTTCGGCGCGCTTGGCAGGCCGAGCCGCGTGGCCATCTCTCCCGCCGTGGCTGCAGCCTTTCCGGCAATCCCGCCGTCTTCGGCGTGAGTGACGACGACCATGTCCAGCATCGCCGCATATTGCAGCAAGCGCAGCATCGCGCCGCTATCGGCAATCCACTTGCGCCCCGTTGCAATCGCCCTGGCCCCGGCCTCCCGCATCAGCGCGATCTCGGCGAGTTGCGCGCCATCCAATCCTTGCGTCGCCGCGGCGAGTGGATGCACCCACAGGTCCGGCTTTCCGCTTTGCGCCATGAAGCGAACCCGCGCCGGGTGATCCAGCGGCGGGGACTGGTCTGGCATCAGCGCCGCGCGGGTGATGCCGCCGAAGTGAAAGGCCGGCTTGTCGATCGCGAACACGCCGAGATCGACGACGCCCGGCACCACGAGCTTGCCCTTGGCGTCAATCAGATCGTCGCCGTCCTGCGCATCGCCTTCGACAATTGCGCCGTCTGCACAGCGCAGCGCCGCATCTCGCAGGCCGCCGGGCGTGACGATGGTGCCGCCGGTAATGGAAAGGGGCCGCATCTGCTTCATACCCATTCCCCCTCACCCCAACCGGGCACACCGCGCGCCTTGCGTGTCAGCACGTCGAGGCAGGCCATGCGGATGGCAACGCCCATTTCCACCTGGCTGGTGATGATTGATCGATCCTTCAGGTCGGCAACCGTGCTGTCAATTTCCACGCCGCGGTTCATCGGGCCGGGGTGCATCACGATGGCATCGTCCCTTGCCAGCGCCAGCCGTTCGGGTGTGAGGCCGTAGAGGTGGCGGTATTCGCGCGGGCTGGGAATGAACTGCCCGTCCATCCGCTCGTTCTGCAAACGCAACATCATCACCACGTCGCTGCCATCCAGTGCGGCGTCGAAATCGTGGAACGGCACGGCGCCCATCCGCTCGATCCCTGCAGGCATCAGCGCGGGCGGTGCGCACAGGCGCACGGTGGCGCCCAGCGCCTGCAGGCACAGGATGTTCGACCGGGCGACCCGGCTGTGCAGGATATCGCCGCAGATCGTCACCGTCATGCCGGTGAAATCTTCCGCATCGTGTCCGCGTTCGCGCAGCTTGTGCCGCAATGCCAGGGCATCCAGCAACGCCTGGGTCGGATGCTCGTGCTGCCCGTCGCCCGCGTTGAGCACCGGACAATCGACACTGTTGGCGATCAGACCCACGGCTCCGCTGCTGCCATGGCGGATCACGATGGCATCGGCGCGCATGGCATTGAGCGTCACCGCAGTATCGATCAGCGTCTCGCCCTTCTTCACGCTGGACTGCGCGGCATACATGTTCACGACGTCCGCCCCCAACCGCTTGCCCGCGATCTCGAAGGACAGCAGCGTTCGCGTGGAATTTTCGAAGAAGGCGTTGATGATCGTCAGGCCGGCCAGCTGCTCCGAATGCTTGGCAGCCTGCCGGTTGAATGCGACGTACTGCTCGGCCTCTGCCAGCAGGTAGAGGATTTCGTGCCGCTCCAGCGACGAAATGCCGATCAGGTCGCGATGCGGGAAGGCTCTTCCGCCCTTGGGAAAGCGGCTGCCGGAGGAGGCGTTTTGCGGCGATGTCATTAAAGCATGGCCCTTAGTCGAGCGGCATCGACCGCTCAAGCTCTTATCGCTGGCCCTCGCGCCCCATGGCCCCTAGATGTATGCAATCACTCGCTGAAGGGATCGCGATTACATGGCATTTGCACGCAAGGTCTGGCGGCTGCTGGTCGGCATCAAGGACGCGTTGGCGCTGTTGTTCCTGCTGCTGTTCTTCGCGTCGCTGTTCGCCATTCTCAGCATGCGCCCCAATCCCGGCATGGTGCGCGATGGGGCCCTGCTGCTGGATATCAACGGTTCAGTCGTGGAAGAGGTGGCGCCTGTCGATCCTTTCCAGGCGCTGCTTTCGCAAACACTGCCCGTGCGCGAATATGCCGCGCGCGATCTCGTCCGCGCCATCGACGAAGCGGCTGGTGACGAGCGGATCGAAGTCCTCGCGCTCGACCTCACCGGTTTCCTCGGTGGAGGGGCCGTACACATGAGCGAAATTGCCGGGGCCCTCGATCGCTTCAGCGCTGCGGACAAGCCGATCTATGCCTATGCCTATGCATATGGCGACGATGCCATGCTGCTGGCCGCCCACGCCGACGAGATCTGGCTCGATCCGATGGGCGGCGTGGCGATCATGGGGCCGGGCGGCGAAAGCCCCTATTTTGGGCAGGCGCTGGAACGCTTCAACGTAACGGCGAACGTCTATCGTGTGGGCACCTACAAGAGCGCGGTGGAACCCTATACGCAGTCCGGCATGTCGCCCGAGGCGCGGGAGAACCTGTCGCAATTGCTCGCAACGCTGTGGCAGGAATGGCGCGCCAATGTCTCCACCGCACGCCCGCAAGCCGATATCGACCTTGTGACGCAGGACGTTGCCGCATGGCTCGCCGCCTCGAACAACGATATCGCGCAGGCATCCCTCGCCGCAGGTCTGGTCGACCGGCTCGGCACGCGCGTCGAATGGGGAGAGCGTATCGCCAATGAAGTAGGCGAGAATGACTGGTCCGACGAACCCGGCACTTTCGCCAACACGCAGTACGACCCCTGGCTGGCCGAGGTGCAGCGCAATCTGGAATTCGGCAGCGATGGCCGCATTGCCGTCGTCACCGTGGATGGCGAGATCAGCGACGGCAAGGCCGGCCCCGGTTCCGCCGGCGCAGAACGTATCGCTGGCCTGCTGGACGATGCCCTGGACGACGATCTCGATGCGCTGGTGGTTCGTGTGAATTCGCCCGGCGGGACCGTCACCGGCTCCGAAACCATCCGTCGCGCCATCATGCGCCACCGTGCAGCGGGCACACCCGTGGCGGTATCCATGGGCAATTACGCTGCCAGCGGTGGCTACTGGATCGCAACGCCTGCAGAACGCATCTTTGCAGAGCCAGAGACGCTCACCGGCTCCATCGGCGTGTTCCTGGTGGTGCCCAGTTTCGAGGACTTGCTGGCCGAATACGGCGTTACCACCGATGGCGTGCGCACGACGGGCCTCTCCGGCCAGCCCAACATCCTGAGCGGTTTCACCCCGGAAGCAGACGCGGTGCTGCAAGCCTCGACCGAGAATTTCTACAACCGCTTCCTCTCGCTGGTAGCCGAAGCGCGCAATATCACCCCGCAGCGAGCCGATGAGCTGGGCCAGGGCCGCGTATGGGACGGCGGCACGGCGCGGCAACTGGGCCTGGTGGACCAGTTCGGCGATCTCGACACCGCCATTGCCTGGGCGGCAGGCCGCGCGAACCTGGAAGAAGGCTCCTACGAGGTGCGCTACCTTGGCAAGGACGCCCCCAGCTACGACACGCTGCTGGCACAGCTGCTGATGGGCGGCAGCGATGCCCACGAAGCAGGCACACGCGACGTCGCCTCGATCTTCGCGCGCCGCGAAGCTGCACGTCTGGGACAGGTGGTGGACGGTCTCGACCGGTTCATGGCCGTCGAGGGCGTGCAGGCCCGCTGTCTCGAATGCGTTGCCGTTCCCGGTGCGGCACGCGGCATTGCTGCTCCTGCAAGGCCGTCATCGTGGCTATCGCTGCTGGCCCGGCTGGGCCTCGACTGACACTGGATTGCGCGGCCGCACAAACAGTCCTTGTCTTGGCGCCGTGAAAATGGCAAAGGCCCGCCCCTGCCGTGAATCGGCGGGCGCGTAGCTCAGTGGTAGAGCACACCCTTCACACGGGTGGGGTCGCAAGTTCAATCCTTGCCGCGCCCACCACGATTTCAATAACTTACGTGAGATCGTGGCGCTTTGTATGAAACGAGTATGAAAAATACTCGTCAGGTCCCATGTTAAATTTGGCGTCTGCCAACCCCAGCAATTGGTCAGAATGCCCATCCGTCTCAAGTTCCTGATCGGTTGCAAGCTGCCGGTCGAGGATGCTGCTTCTCACGCATGTTTTTCGAGCCTATGACGTGATGGCGTGGACGGCCCCTGCATCAGCTTAGTTGTGCCATGATGCGGCCGTTGTAGGTCCATGTGTGGACGACCCCTGCGGCGCAAGAGCTTTTTTAGTAGAGATGAGTATCGGTCGGGTGCATCCATGTGTTCGGCCTGTTCGCGCAGCACCTTATGGCTGCTGGCCCTGATGAAGTCCGCAGGCCGGCTCCCTAATCACGTCATCGCGCTCGAAGCGCTGTGACCCCCTGGGTTTTGCTGGCCCCCGGTCTGACCGGTTCGTCATCACTACTCAGCTACTCCTACGCCATCCTGCCGCCGGGCGTTATCCGGCGGTGCGGACGACAGTCACGCGGCGGGCGCCACGTAGACTTCTTTGCGCGACATCACCGCCCAAGCAATGCGTGCTGTTTTGTTAGCGAGCGCGACTGTCGCGATCTTCGCAGGTTTGCGTTCGAGGAGCTGGGCCATCCACGGTTGCCGATCTGCATTCTTGCGCGTCATCCGCATCACTGCCGTCGCGCCGACCACGAGCAGCCGCCTTAAGTAGCCATCGCCCTGCTTGGTGATCCCGCCCAGCCGTTCCTTGCCGCCGGAGCTGTTCGCTCGAGGCGTGAGCCCAAGCCATGCCGCGAACTGACGCCCTGATCGGAACAGAGACGCATCTGGCACCGCCGCTGATATGGCCGACGCGGTGATCGGACCGATCCCCGGGATCGTGGCGAGCCGCCGGCTCGTCTCATCGGTGCGGTGCCACGCGAGTATCTGCGCCTCTAACCGGTCGACCTCGTTGGCTAGCGCCCTAAGTTGGGCAGCCAGGCTGTGTAGCGCTGACCGAGCATGAACAGGCAGCTCTCCCTGCCGCTCATGCAACGCTTTGAGCATCGCGGTCACACCGCCGGCACCTACGCCGGTCACGATACCGTACTCAGCCAGGTGCCCTCGCAATGCGTTGATGAGCATGGTCCGCTGGCGCACCATCAGGTCGCGGCTCTTGTGAAGCATCAACACCGCCTGCTGTTCAGCGGTCTTTACCGCGACGAACCGCATCGTCGGACGCGTCACCGCCTCGCAGATCGCTTCTGCGTCTGCTGCGTCGGTCTTCCCGCGCTTAACATAGGGCTTCACATAGGCGGGTGGCATCAGTCGAACGTCGTGCCCCAGCTTTATCAGCTCGCGAGCCCAATGATGCGCCGATGCGCATGCCTCCATACCCACAAGGCAACTTGGAAGATCAGTGAAGAAACCGATTACCTCTGCTCGCCGGAGCTTGCGCCGGACTAGCACGGTTCCGTCGCCCCCGATCGCGTGCACTTGGAAAACACTCTTCGCCAGATCCAATCCGACGGTAACAATCTCCTGCTTCATCTGCCGACTCCTAGACGTGGACCTACAACGGCCGCATCATGGCACAACTAAGCTGATGCAGGGGCCGTCCACGCCATCACGTCAGATGCCATAACGGGTCCGGTTGGACAGAGGGCGTCGGCTCTTGGTTCCCGGCGCCTCTCATGCCCAGATTGCTCAACAAGGAGGATTTGGAAATGAGAACTGCATTTGATTTGACCCCCTATCGCCGCTCGACGGTCGGTTTCGATCGGCTCTTCGATGCGCTTGAGAACAGCTTCCGTGCCGAGACGCAGGACAGCTACCCACCCTTCGACATCGTCCGCACCGGCGAGGACAGCTACCGGATCAATATTGCGGTAGCCGGCTTCCGTCCGGACGAAATCGACATTACTGCCCAGCAGAGCCAGCTCGTCATCTCCGGTCAGAAGACCGAGAAGGACGAGGAAGGTGTCGAATACGTGCATCGCGGTATCGCTGCGCGCGCGTTCGAGCGCCGGTTCCAGCTGGCCGACTATGTCGAGGTCCGCGATGCGAACTACGAAAACGGCATGTTGACGATTTCGCTCCAGCGGAGCGTTCCTGAGTCGCTCAAGCCGCGCAAGATCGCCATCGGAAGCCACGAGCATGTCAACGATGACACTCCCCAGCTGACCGAAGACAAAGCGGCTTAAGCCTCATTCATCGGGCAAATCCTCGGCGGGGTGGGCGTGATCGCGCCCGCCCCGCTTGGAGAGGCTTTGCCTCAACCAGTCGGAAAATAGGAGGACTGTCGAGATGGCTATTCGTGATCTCATTCCCTGGAAGAGCCAGGGCCAGGATATCGCTCCCCGGCAGGAGGAGCGGGTCGATCATCCAGTGATGTCGCTTCACCGGGATATCAATCGCTTGTTCGACGACATGTTTCGCGGGTTTTCCATGCCCTCGCTGCCGTCCATCGGACGCAGCCTTGGCTGGCCGCGTGTCGAATTGTCGGAGAACGACAAGGAAATCCGGGTCACGGCCGAACTGCCAGGCATGGACGAAAAGGACATCGAAATCAGCCTGGACGATCACCAGCTGGTGATCCGGGGTGAAAAGAAGTCCGAAACCAGCGACGAGGAACGCGGCTATTCCGAACGCAGTTATGGCCGCTTCGAGCGTCGCATCGGCCTGCCGTCGCAGATCGACGAGGACAAGGTCGAAGCCACGTTCAAGAATGGCGTGCTGACTGTCACCGTCCCGCGTACCGCCGAAGCGACAGAGAAGCGCAAGGCAATCCCCATCAAGGCCCGCTGACAGGGCAGAGGACCGGCCTCCTGTGGGAGGCCGGTCCCAGCATCTCTGCTAGACGCCGGACTCGAGTTCGAGCGTGACCGTGCGCTCTTCACCACGACGCAACAATGTCAGTTCGACGGTCTGTCCCACGCGAAAATCATCGAGCCGCGCCAGTAGGTCGCCGACGCGGGAAACAGGACGACTGTTCAATGCGGTAATAATGTCGCCCGGCACAACACCTCGCCTGGTGCGTTGTGCAGCACTCAGCCCAGCACGGTCGGCGACCGAACCTGGATCGACACGCAGCACAAATACTCCCTCGATCCCCGAAACGCTTTTGAGCCTGTCATTGATCTCGTCATCACTCTCGACCCCCAAGGTTGGGCGGGTGTAACGCCCGTCCGCAATAAGCTGCGGCACAACGCGCATTACAGTATCGACGGGCACCGCGAACCCGATTCCGGCCGATGCACCAGACGGACTATAGATTGCGGTGTTGATCCCAATCAGCCTTCCGGCAGAATCGAGCAGCGGGCCTCCCGAGTTGCCCGGATTGATGGCGGCATCGGTCTGTACGAGATGGCGAATGTCAGGCCCGTCCTCATTGGGCAACGACCGGTCGAGAGCCGAAACAATCCCTTTGGTCAACGTCCAGTCGAGGCCGAATGGATTGCCGATCGCAAAGACATTCTGCCCGACCTGGAGATCCCCGCTGGAGCCGATAGGAACCCGTGCCGGAGCAACGAAACCTGCTCCACCTATTTTCAGGACTGCAAGGTCATGTTGTGGACTTGCACCGACGAGACTGGCAGAGAACTGACGGCCATCGGCGAGCTGAATCTGCGCTTCCGATGCCCCCTCGATAACATGGAAATTCGTAACTATGTGACCCGCTGCGTCCCATACCAGACCGGAACCCGATCCACGCGGCACGCTGTAAACATTGCGCGTCCAGAAATTGGTGACGTGCTGGCGAGTTGAAATAAAGACGACCGACTCGCGCGCATTGCGAAACAACTCAATGGTGGCACGTTCATCTGCACCAAGCTCGCCACGCGGAGTGACGACGCGTGGTTCGGCAGTTGGCGTCGCTTGCGCAAGAAGAAGTGTAGCTACGGCTGTCAAGAGCATGATATTCAGAACTACCAGAACTACCAAAGGTGTGCGCGCTGCGCGCCTTTGTTGCTTATCAACAAATTGCATTGAGGCGTTTTAACGTCTGAAGAACACAGTTCAATGTGCGTTGCGAGAATTCAGCCGGTACCGGCATTTCGCTTGTCCTGGATCCAAGCCTCGATCTGAGCATCGGTCCAACCAACCGATCGGCCGCCAAGTTGTACAGGCTTGGGAAACCTCCCTTCGGCCATCCAGCGGTAGATCGTCGAGCGTCCTAATCCCACACGATGTTGCACCTCCCTAATCCTAATGAGACGGGTCGGGCGGTCAGACTCGCAGTGCGCGGTATTGTTAAGGTTATACATGTTCTTGCCCCCCTTCACCGATGAAGAAGGTTCGCAGAAACTGATCCTTGCGTTCAAGCTCAGTGATGTGATCGGCAAGCATCCTTGCAACCCGGTTGGCCGTTCCCTTAGCCCAGCGCGGATTCACATTGCCAACACTCTCCCCCAATGATCTGCATAATGCCCGTGGAAACTCCGTGCTGAATTCTTCAAAAAATTTAGCGAGGTCGGATTGCAGCCAATCGATTGCCTGACCATCCCCGCAGACAAGAAACAGCAGAAGATGTGCACGCGGAGCCGCGCGGCTTGCCTCAAGGATACGCAAGGCCTCGCCCAGCGTCGCCGATCGCTCAGCCTGCAGTATCCTTCGCAAGGCATCCTTATGGATATTCGCGTCGGTAGCTATTTCGCACCTGGCGCGCCCGCTTGCTTCCACAGCTGCGATCAGCAAGTGCGCCAGTCCGGCTCTTATCCGCTCCTCTGCGTACTCCGCTTCGTCAGCCACTGGTCATTCCTTTCCGCACTCTTCCTCGTGTCGAATCGAGAAATAGGGCGAAGGAGATGTGTAGGAAAATGAAAAGAACATAAAAGGAACATAGAGGAAGCACCGAATCGCTTTCCACCGACGATTCGCGCGAAATCCGGTCGCCAAATCGCAATATCCGGCAGCCTGGGCGCAGAAACCGGCCAGTCGCGCGCGAAATCGCGTCCCATGAGCGCAAAATCCCGTCCCATCCGCGCGAATTGTCGCTTTTTGCTTGGTCAGGCATCGCAATTGCACGCCACGCCATTTCCTACAACGCCGCTCCGGTTGAAGGAAAGAACATACAGCGAACGACATGCTCGCTGTTATCGATCAACCAACCGGAGTTTCCTTCATGACCACCAAGACCCTGACCCGTTCCACGCCGCGGATGCGCGACTACATGGTGCCCGCCGCACTGGCGCTCGCCATCGCGGGCGCCGCCTATGCCGGCGCCGACACCACCTTCGATCCGGCGCTGACCATGTTTACCGATTTCCTCGAAGGCTCGGGCGGCAAGATCATCACCGTGCTCTCGCTTGCCGGCGGCCTGATTGCGCTTGCCTCGGGACGTTTTGCGCTCGGCCAGGTTGCCGTTCCCGTGGGCGTCGGGATCGGTGTCGGCACCGGCGTGCCGATCGTCACCTCTGTCGTGACCGCGGTCATCTGACGCGTTCCTCGCGGTTCACGACAGGGAGGGCGGCATGGCCGACAGGTATATTGTTCCACGGCGGCTCGACGATCCGGAGCTTATCGGCTTCTGGACCGTGGACGAGTTTGCGGGGATGCTGATCCCGTTTGCCTGGGGCATCCTTACGCAGCACATCATCATCGGCACAGGCCTTTCGGTCATTGCCTGGTTCGGCCTGCGGAAGGCGAAGTCAGGCAACAAGGGCGCGAAGCTGGTGCATGCTGCCTACTGGTACCTGCCGGGGTCATTCCTTGGCCTCAAAGCCACGCCGCCCTCCCACTGCCGCCTGCTCGCAGGCTGAGGGGAGGACCACTCATGCAATCCGAATTCGCGCACGAACAGGCCCAACGCCACCTGGCACAGCGCAACCGCTTCGCCGCGCTTGCGGGCGTGCTTGGCGTCACCAGCCTGATCGGTATCGGTGCCGCTGTGACCCGTAACGAGGCTATCGTGCTGGTCCCGATCACCTCCGAGACGCTCACCGTCTCGAGCGGCGGAGTGGACACGCATTATCTCGAGCTTGTCACCCGCGACACCGCGCTGATGCTCCTCAACCGTGCGCCCGAAAGCCTCGACTACTGGATGGAGCAGATCCTGAAATTGGCCGACCCCGCAGCCCACGGCCGTCTCAAGGCCGAGCTCGTCGCCATCGTCGAAGAACAGCGCGGCTCGGACATCAGCCAGGCCTTCGTCATTCGCGCGATGGAGGTCGACACCAAGGCGCTGACCTCGACGGTCAGCGGCACGCTCAAGACCTTCGTCGGTGCGCAGGTGATCGCGAGCCAGGAGCGCAGCTTCACATTCCGCTGGTCGCGGCGGGGCTTGAGCCTCGCGCTCACCGGCTTCGAACAGAATTCAACTCCAGAGGACCAGGACCAATGAACCTCCTCAGCAATCCCGCCTCCGCTATGCTTGCCGCAACCGGCCTCGCATTCTTCAGCGTGGGCGCACAGCAGCGCCGCGATGTCGCCTTGAAACTCGCCGGCCTTACCGCGCTCGGCCTTGCCCTCGTGCCGACACCGGCGCTTGCCGACCAGTTCATCGAGGCGAGCGATGGCTCGACGATCGAATGCGAACTGGCGCGCGGCGAGCTCACCCGCATCGCGCTTATCGAGGACGGCTTTGCCAATGTCTCGAAGATCGCCAGCGGCTTCCCCTACAATGATTTCCAGGTGACCCACGAGCCGGTGCGCGGCGACATCTATGTGTCGGTCCCGCCGCAATATGCTTCGGACCGGATCAGTTTCTTCGCCACCAGCCAGGCGGGCCATGTCTACAAGTTCGCCTGCCGCCTTGGCGGCAATGAAGCAACCCAGCTCTTCATCACCAATCCCGCGCTTGCACGCAGCGGAGCCGAAGAATGGCAGGCAGGCGCAAGTCCGTCCGACAATGCCATCCGCCTGATCGAGGCCATGGCGAGCGATGCTGTCCTGCCCGGCTTTGCCGCGCGTGCAGAACTGTCGCGTCCGCGCCGCACCGGTTCCATCGAAGTTCAGCAGGTCGCGCAATATGACGGCGCCGAGCTTACCGGCCAGCGCTTCCTCATCCGCAATCTTGGCGGCGAACCGCTCGACCTTGCTAGCGAACGCGAAGCCCCTGCCGGTGCGCTTGCCTTTGCCTATGGCCGCGAGATGCTCGCTCCCGGCGAAGCGACCAGCGCCTTTCTTGTCTTTGCTGCGGGAGGGCTCGAATAATGGCCGAGACCAAGGACACAAAGCACGAGAGCGACGCACAACCTTCCGAACGCAAGGATGCAGGACGCAAGGACACACGGCGCAACCTCAATGCAAATATCGCACAGCGCCAGAAACTGTTGCTTGCGGGGATCGGAGGCGTGGCGCTGCTGGCCGGGGCATGGTTCATCCTCGACGATGACGACAGTGCGTCGGGTGACAGCGAGAGCGTTGCCAGCATCGACACCGGCGGGCTCGTCAATCGCAACCTCTCGCAACGCGAGTTCGTCGCCACCTATGGCAACCGCCTCGACGCGCAAGGCCGCGCAATCAAGGATTTGCAGGAGACCCAGCTCCCGCGCCCCGAAATCGAGCAGGAATTGGAAGCCCTGCGCGCCGAGAATGCGCGGATGATGAGCGACGGGCAGGTCGCGATCGATGCGATCTCGGCGGAGAATGCGGCGCTCAGGACCGAACTCGAGCGCTCGCGCGAAGCCCCACCCGCAACGCCTGCCATGCCGCCACCCGCTTATGGTCCCGGCGTGACACCGCCCGGCGAGGGCAACGGCGGTGCGAACCCAACTGCCGCGCGGCCAGGCGGGCTCGACATGCTGACCTTTGGCGAGCGTAGCGATCAATGCATATCGCTCCCACCGGTCAGCCCACGCCTTCTTGAAGGTGTATTCTGTAAGACGGTTTTCAGCGATGGCTCGATCGAGCTCGCGAAAACCCTGCCAGTCGTCCTTGGATGGGGGTGGGGAGTTGTCAGGATTGGTCATTGCTTGTCTCCTTTCACTCGGGCCACAATCTCACCTCTTCTCTCGCCAATTGGAGAGGACCGACCGCATTTATAGCCGAAAATCAGTGTTATTGCGAGGCTATCCGCTTGGCGTGAAGTCACAGCGATGGCAGAAGGACCGCATGACGTGGCGATTATTCTATCGGCGCCGCAGGTGAGCGAGAACTTCTCTGACAGGGCGCAACCCGGGACGTCGGACGGTGCGAAGGTGTTCGATTTTCGTGAGGAAATTCGGCGCCAGAAGCGAAAACGGGTGTGGACCGTGTCCATGCTCGCTGCAGGCGGCATGCTGCTTGGAACGGCCATCGGCATCGTCGGCATTAACTGGTCATCATTCGCGGCTAGCGCACAGGAAGCTCCGCGCCACACCTTCGCGGTCTGTGGCCTCGTTCGCCGCACCTGCGTCGTCGATGGCGACACGATTTGGCTTGAAGGCGTGAAGATCCGCATAGCCGATATCGACACGCCCGAGATATCCCAGCCGGAATGCGATGCCGAGTATGAGCTTGGGATCCGGGCGCGTGATCGGCTCGTCGTCCTGCTCAACCAGGGCAAGTTCTCGCTCGCGGCAATCGGGAATCGCGACGAGGACCAGTATGGACGCAAGCTGCGCGTCATTATGCGCGGCGGACGCTCACTGGGCGACCAACTCGTGTCCGAAGGGCTGGCGCGCACATGGACGGGTCGCAGGGAGCCGTGGTGCTGATGCGTGATAGGGGCACATCCGAGTCTGCTGAGACAAACAAGGTCGGTTGGCCCTTCCGGCTAAAGGCAATCTTTGTCGGCAGCCTCGTTATCTTCGGAATGCTCACCGCGTTCGGCGGCCTGCTGTGGCCCTGACCAGGGACGAGGAACTCTGGGGAATGGCGCTGTGGGTCGAGAAACATCACGGCGACAGGGGCAAGGAATTTATCGCAGAGCGCATTGCTGATTTGGAGAGTTCGGGCGAGCATGGCGGCGTGCAATTGTGGCGCCAGGTTGCCGAGCGCTTCTCGCAGCTTGGGGATCGCGGCAACCTGAAACAGTAACGCGGTCATCGCTGTCTGGTCTCCTTCCCGCTTCATGTTCCGAGAGGTAGTCTTCCAGCCGCCGGATCGTCCGCTTGCGCGGCATCCGCCCTGCCCTGAGATCGAGCACGAAGCGGGGGTCGCCCACAGCCGCGCGGCCAAAGGTGGTCGCGGAGATGTCATTATCTGTCAGATAGATTTCGATCCGTTCCAGTAGGGTCATCGACAACTCGCATCGCTTTCCAAGAATCACTTGTGTTCTTGTTATGTTCTTAGTAGGAATGCATCCTCAGGTCTAGGAAGAATCCTACGATCCCGGACGAAGGACGCGAAAGAAATGGAACATGTCCGCGAGGAGCTCGACCGGCTGCTCCGCAAGGGGAATTACGGCTATGCCGCGATTTCGCGGATGCTCGGCCGCAACCCCAGCTACATTCAGCAGTTCATCAAGCGCGGCTCGCCCCGCACGCTCGATTCCGAAGATCGCCGCATTCTGGCGAGCTTCCTCGGCGTCGATGAGCAGGTCCTGGGTGGCCCGGCAAATACCGAAGTCGATGGCCTCATCGAGATCCCGGTTCTCGATGTGGAAGCTTCCGCAGGGTTCGGGGCGATCGCCTCCAGCGAGAATGCACAGACGCGCTTTGGCTTCGATGAGCGTTGGCTACGGGGCCTGACCTCAGCCAAGAGCGCCAGTCTGTCGATCGTTCGTGTAGCCGGCGATTCCATGGAACCGACCTTGAGCGATGGCGACGAAGTTCTGGTCGACGCCTCGGATCATGCGTCGCGGCTTCGCGACGGCATCTATGTCCTGCGCGCCGATGATGCGCTTGTGGTCAAGCGGATCGCCATCAAGCCGGGCGGCCGACAGATCACGATTGCCAGCGACAATCCGGCCTATCCGACATGGAACGACATGGAACGCGCCGAGGTTCATATCGTCGGGCGGGTGATCTGGTTCGGACGGTCGCTCTAGCTAGCTGGCTAAACGTGCAGAGGCTATGGCTGGTTTCTTGCCAGAGAGCCTTTTTCTTCCGGGCTGGAATTATCAGATCGATGAGAAAGCTCTTCGGGGGTTGTCGCGATAGATGTCGGTTCGGGTTCTAGCACACTTGTCCCAGGCGTTGTCGAGACCTCTGGAACTTGGAGTCGACTTTCTGGCAATTCATTTGTTTGCTCAACTTCCATGGGAACTGGCGACCCGATCTCGCCCCAAACGAAATCCAATGCGTAAAATATTGGGTCAAGCGACAAAAGCAGCACGAAGGCCCCAAAGGCTCTTACGAGATGCTGGTGTGTGACCTTGATCCTCGTCACTTTGGCGTTCACCGCGTCTCTCGATCTGCGTGACGCTAGCAAAGTGCTTCGTGCCAACTTCTGCAAGGGTCTTGGTGTCCGCCAAGCAGCGGCTACCTCGCTTTCGGCAACGCGTTGAAATCCTGACACCTGCAGCGTCCTAAAGGCATGATATCCCGCCGCAGCCAAGTAGACTGTGGCGATGAACATGATCCCGAGTTTTAACCCTTCGGGAGCAGGTCCAGACTTGTCCTCCCAAGTGGCGGCCTGAAGAGTAATGACAAGCGGAACCAGAGCAGCGAGAACTGCCAGATATGTTGTCGCCTTACTTTCTGCGGTTCGAACTCTCTCTGTTTCGGCAGCGGCTACTCTTTGGGCTTCATCGAGTGCCCGATCCGCTTCATTTGCGAATTTCGCCTCTTTGATGGCTCCGACATCTAGGTCGAGACATGCATCCTTCACATCTATTTCTTCAACCGTGAGAGGTTCGATGTAAGGAAAGATCATGTCCAGCCACCGCAACGGCCTCATGCGGATAGTCCTTCAACAATGGCAGAACTGATTGGCGCGCCCGTTCGCTGTTCGATCCATGCCCACTGTCCGTTGGGATTAGCTTCAAGGAACCAATGCTGACCTTCCGTATCCTCAATGAGATCGATTGCCGAATACCGAAGGCCAAGGGCCCTGGTTACGGTGATGCATGCTCTCTCTATGTCATTTGGCAATTCGATTGAGCGATGCACGAGGTCAGTTCGAACACCCTTGCGCCAATCTACGCTGGTGTCCCGGTGCACCTGTGACTCGATGGCGGTTGCAAAGACCTGATCGTCAACAACTATCGCGCGAACATCGAATTGCTTATGAATCTCGTCTTGGAAGATGACAGGCGCGCGTTCGATGCTGTTCATGTCGGCCTTCGTCAACGACGCTATGCGAGAAGTGAAGATGACCTGTCCTTTGTCTCCATCTTCAATAAGGGCGTGCCGAAGCGGCTTTGCCACTACTTCGCCACGCATGGCAAAAGGAAGCAGGTAGTCCGGATCGTTGGTTACGAGAGTTTCCGGTACTCTGAGACCTGATTGCTGCGCGATCTTCAGCTGGCGTGGTTTGTCTTCGGCGCGCAGGATGGCAAACGGACAGTTCAGCCAGCGACCATCAAGGGCGTTCCAGATGGTTCGAAGCATGGCGGACCACTCGGCTTGGAGATAGTCAGCAGTCGCCGGGGCGTGGTCACCAAACTCGGGTGGCATTGGCCGACGGTAGTAAGCCGCGCTGACTTCACTCAAATGTAACTCTCGGTCTTTCCCCCTAAGGCGGAGCTGTCTAGGATCGCCATTCGGAAGAACGGCACGATAAGTGTGGATGTCTTCGGTGTTTAGCCTGAAGAAACTTATTCCTCGGCGCTCGAGTTCGAGCACTACGAAGTCGGTGGTTACGTCCCTCCGATTGGTGGCGAGGAGGATCAACGTGGCGCCCTCCCAAAAATCAAACCACGCCCGTTACCTGATCATCAGTCTCCTGCTGAATGTCAGTTTTGGTCTGAATCTCGGGCAAGGCTAGCGATGCATCCTGGTCGTCAGCTTCCTGCCGAACTTTGGTATAGGTGGAGGTTTCTGCCATTGCACCACGCTCATGATCGTGATCGTCTGCTTCGACCTGGGTCATGGTTTTTGTGTGCGTTTGAGTAAGCATGTCGGAGGCTTCCTCGATGATGGGCCGTGACTCCCCTTCAACGTCGACCACCCACAGCTGCCGCGCCTCGCAATAACGCCCAGGCATTTCCTGAGCCGAGGCGCTCCGCGGTGTGGCAAATCGCAACAGATACGGTTCCCGTGTACTTGATCTGGCGATTGTCGTTGTCGTCATGCTCGTTTGCTGCCCAATTGTGTAGTTGGCTCACCGGTTGCAGTCGGCTGCATTGGAAGCGGAGTACATTTCTTCAAGAGTTGGCCGGGGTCAAGGGTTGAGAAGAGGACTAGCCACATCTTGAATGGCACCAGAAAAACTCTGCATTAGGTCGGCTTCGCGAACCAAACGACGTCGAAGTGATCGAGGCAGTTCAAGCTGGACACCTTCGCCTGACAGAGCCCGATTGCAGATGTTTTTCGGGCTTTGACCAGGAAGCCTTCTATTTGGTTCTGCAGCAAAACCTTGACTGCGAAGCGAGTGGCCAATTGCATTGCGCAAGGCGTCAGAAAGCCCGCCCAACCAGACCGTCTCAGTTCCATCGTCTTGCCGTCCGTGGATCGCAATTGCGGTCCATGAGGCTTGCAGGAGATCTAGAGCCTCCGGTTCATCGAATCTGTGGGACGTTATGTGAAAATCGCCATGCGGCCCATTCCTTAACGCCTCGAAGGAATAGAGGTTGAATTCAGTTCCGGCGATGCGCTCGGCGATCTCCGAAGTCCCCGGTTCAATCGTCCCTCCATGAGGTGCCAAGATCGTAAAGTTTGCTCCACGATCCACAACGCGGATGCGATAATCAATTCCGCGTCGTTCATTTGCCGCCAACTCAGCGAAGCTATTATATCGATCCACCATACATCCGTCTTCCGACTAGAAGTCTAACTCGCAGCGATACCGAGCAATTTCGCACTCAATTCCCGAAGTTCTGGAAGGAGCGGCCGAGCGCCCCAGCGGTCAAAATCTGTCCTCTCCTGTTTCGTATCGGCATAAGCCCGGTTGGCATTCACGACACCCTTGAGCACCTCTGCAAATCGCTTCAATTCGCCGGTCGGCTCGAGAGCATCGATGTAGCACGCCAAAGCATCCAGCCCCTCTATCGCGAGCGGCACGCCATCTTGGTTGAATTGTTCTGCTGCCTGTTCGAACTCTGCAATCGATTGCATCCACCCATCGATCACCGCCTGGCGTGCATCCGTTGTCTCGGCCTTCGAACCGTTGGCAAGGTAGGTTGCAAGAAGAAAGAGCCTCGCCGGATGCTGGTCGAGCCAACGGTCAATCACGGGTACCGAGACTTCTGTCGGCGAGCGACCGAATGCTCGAGCTTCGGCGGTCATTGTGGTGATTCGGCCTGGCAGGATCCGTGTACCGTCGCAGACCATCAACTGTAGTGCTCGCAGCTCCGCAATATTGATTGGCCACCAACGACGGAATTCCTGAGCACGGTAATAGGCTATTATGTCTACAATGAAGGACTTTGGACCAACCTCCCGTTTCCGAAACTGAACCGAACAAAAAGACGCAAAATCCTCATTCTCGCCTTCGGGATCAAAATCACGGATAGGATCAATCAGAATTGCCAAAGCCCTGCTGCTCGGTTTGCGCGCAAGTATCTTCTTCACACGAGATATTTGGTCGAAAGCGCCGGCGTAGCGGTACAGTCGGCCTCCATGATGGTATGGAACGCGCTTCTCAAGCCTCGAATGTTGCAGCTGCCACCATCCAGCGAGCTCATTGAACCAGCGTTCTCGTTCCTGATCTTCAAGTGATGCTGGTGCTGGGTAGCCGATTGGCACCGCCTTGCCCTCTGTCGTTGGCAGATCGAGATCAACGATCAGCGTGGTTCCATTCGCTTCGGATTGAGCAGCTTCGCAGGCGCGCTGGTAGACCTCATCAAGATTTGTACCGTGGATCACGGTCGAGCCTTCGCCGGCATCGGTTGGTCGCCAAAGCGAAATTGATTCTCTTTCTAATGCTTTGAGATCCAATCCGCCTCGGCCGATCGAAAATCGTTCGAGGTCGACTGATGGCACCCAGGGAAGGCCCTTCAATTCAAGAGTACGAACCGCATCTGCCTCTTGTCGCGCATCGAACGTTGCTCCTGAAATGATCAATGCGCGACGCCGATTGCCATCCGGTCCCGCCAGCAGTTTGTGGCGGGCAGCGTGTTCATGTTTGTGGCCGTGCAGAACGATATCTATCCGTCGTTCACCGAGGGCCGCCCACAGAAGCTCGAGATTAGTGAAATCTGCAAACGCCTTGATTTCCTCACGCATCGAGGGCGCTCGAAGGTGATGGTGGATCGCTGCTATCCGGACTTGCGGACCGTCTTTCGGTCCGGGAGTTTCATCTACGAGCTGCCTGAAGACCTCGAGCTGATCCTCGGAGACCCTAGCCATATCGTAGCGGATCAAGCTTTCGAGCTGTTTTCTTAGTTTCGCCTTTTCAGCATTGTCCGAAACGGTGAGCAAACCTTCTATCTGGTCCCAGATCGTTGCGAGGGGCGGATCCAGAAGAGAGGTCGTATGTGACCAGTTGGCGCTGTTGAGTGGGAAGATCGCCCAAGACTGATCTTCCGCTACCAGTCTATGCATATCCGAATTGACCGCGTTCTTGCCATCTACACCATCCAGCCACGGCGTAATGCAACCCGAAGATCGCCAGGCATCGATGAAGGCTTTGTACCGCTCCTCGCTTCCTGGGTCTTCGCCCTGGGGGACATCATGATTTCCCGGAGTGGCAACAATCCTCGACGCATCAATACCGACCACCTCAAGATTCCGACTAATAATCTCGTAAAGCGCCTTATGGCCAGCAAGTTGGCCGCCCAGCGCAGCATCTCCTGAGAACACCACGGCATCGAGCTTGCGGCCATCGTTGATCAATCGTTCCGCAAGCCGAGCGAGCAAGAGATCGAGTACGTCTTCTCTCGTTGGATGAGTAATACCAGGTATTCTGACCTTGAAGTCGTCGCGCCTGATCTCAACGCCGTGGCCAGTGACATGGGCGTCCGTGATGTGGAGGATAAGTGGTGTGGTCATAACAGACACATAGCGAGCCAAAGCGCTGCAGCACACATTTCATGACGATCAGCTTCGGAACATTCAACAGGAGCGAGGGAAGTCGTCATTGCCTTTTTCATGATTTTATGATTTCATATTTTCATGAAAAATGAGCAAGCAGTGGGCCTCGACGAGTATCTCCAGGTCCAGGTGCCGACGGAAACCAAGCAAGCCCTCGAACGGCACGCGGTTCAGGAACGCGTTCCAATGCGGGTCGTCGTGCTCCGCGCGCTGTCGAAGTACGGAATATCCGTCCCCGCGGATTCGATGGTCGATAGGCGAAAGCAAAGTTGATGTCGGAGGAGTTCGTGACTCTGACCGTCGATCAGTATGCGAGTGAGGCCGCGCGTACCGATCAACGAAAAGGATCGGGCACGATCGGCTTCACCATGCTCGGGTTATTTGGGGAGACGGGCAGCCTGCTCGCCGAGGCCAAGAAGAAACAGCGCGATGCCGCCTCTTATCTTGGCTACGCCGAAGCTGTCGCCGAGGAGATTGGTGATGTCCTGTGGTATCTTGCCGCTATCGCACGGCGTCACCGCTTGGAATTGAGCGACATAGCTGCCGCTGCACTGGACACGGATGGCACTTACGCTGCGGGCGCAAACGCAGCAATCAGCCTTCACGCCCTGCAGCCTGCGCATATGCCGCTCGCCAAAGCGCCAATGCCCGAATTCGAACACAGCTTGCTGGCCTTGGCCAGCGAGGTCGGGCTCCTCGCTCGTGCAATCGAAGGCGGGAATTCGACGCAGCATCGCGAGGATGTCGCCGAAAGACTTATTGCAGTTACGCGTTGCCTCATTCGTGCATCAACCGATTCCGGCATCACCATTGAGGCCGCGGCAATCAAGAACCTGCAGAAGATTTTCGATCGATGGCCACGCGAACGCATCTATCCGCCCGCTTTCGATGCGGACAAAGACGCCGAAGAGCAGCTGCCCCGCTCGATGCAAATCGACATTTACGAGCGCAAGGTGCGAGGTCAGGCCTATGTCTTCCAGCGTTCGCGCGGTGTCTATGTCGGCGACCGACTGACCGACAACGCCATCGAACCTGACGACTATCGGTTCCACGACGTGTTCCATTACGCCTATGTCGCGGTGCTAGGCTGGTCACCGGTTATCCGCGCCTTGCTGCGCCTCAAGCGCAAGAGCGACCCGAAGCTGGACGAAGCTGAAGATGGCGCACGCGCAATCCTGATTGAGGAAGGTGTCACTTCCTGGCTATTTGGCCAGGCCCAACAGCTGGATTTCTTCGACGGGGTGAAGCCGGGCGGACTTCCGCTGGACATGCTCAAGCATGTCCGCCAATTCGTCGCCGGTTACGAGGCTGACCGCTGTCCGTTGTGGCTCTGGGAGGAAGCAATTCTTCAGGGTTACGCGGCCTTCCGCTTCCTCCAGAAAAACCGCCGGGCGCGAGTCACTATCGATTTCGCCCGCCGTCGCTTGCGTATCAAGGAGTTGCCGCAATGACCCCCAAGAGTTTCGTTTCGGCGTTGGCGGCTACAAATCTGCCTTCGGTGTTCAACCCATGGCACGACCGCTGCTCGATCCATGACCGGCGAGATGCCGCAGCCCGGCGACGCGCCAATCTCCAAGGCATGTTGGAAGCTGTGCTCGACGCAAATGTCGAAACGATCTGGATTGCCCGAGATCTCGGCTATCGCGGCGGTCGGCGTACAGGGGTGCCGCTGACCGACGAAGTCCATTTGACTCATGCGTCGGCCCTTATGGGCGGTATCGCTCTGGAACGCGCCACTCAGGGTCCGGCCATTGCCGAACGCACTGCCGCAGTCGTCTGGCAGGTGCTTGGCCGTATCGGACAGCCTGTCATGTTGTGGAACGTCTTTCCATTCCATCCGCACGAAGCGGACGATCCCATGTCCAATCGCTGCCATAGCCGCGCCGAGCGTGAAGCCACCTGGCCTCTGTTACAGGCTCTGGTATCGATGGTTCAGCCAAAGCGCATTGTCGCGATCGGACGCGATGCCCATCTGGCGCTTGGCGGACTGGACACAGAGGTCGCCGCAATCCGCCATCCAAGCTATGGCGGGCAGCGCGAATTCATCGATGGTATGTTCGAGCTCTACGGCATTTCCGGTAGCGAGGACGAAACGCCCGAACTACCGCTGCGACCGCGCTATGCCGCTGCGGCGAGTTCCGCGTTGGCCTGATCGCAGATTTCAAGCAATGAGTTGATGTCAGACCGGTTCCACTTGTCTGTATCGATCCTGGCATGCGTCGACAGGATCGTCAGCGGACCCATCTGGGCGCCGGACTCCTCGCACACGAACTGCAGCAACCGCCCGAGCCCAATGAGATTGCCGAGCAGCTTCTCGATGTAATAGTGGTTCCGGTACATGGCGGTGAGACCAAGCTTGCGGTCGTTTCCGCTGCCGATTAGCTTGAAGCTCGCAAAGCTCAAGCACTGCCCGCCATAGGGCGAACCATCAACATCGCGCGCCGGGTCGAAAACGCTGAGCTCAAATTTGTTGAGCGCGCGCACGGAGGGATTCTTGAGGCGTCCAATAATCTCGGCAAGCTGATTGATCGGTTTGCCTTCGGGTTGAGGTAGGGTCATCATTCGTTCGAAGTAATAACCCGACCAGTTTTCCTTCGAGCGAACCTTGGGCAGCACGTTGTCGCGGAAACGATCATAAAATTGCGGCGAACCGTACCGCCGATAGAGCCCGGCTGGAAATATCGTGTTTGCCACTGTCTCGATGCGCTTGGCCCTATGAGCATCGTGAAAGGCATCGACCGCTGCCACCACCGGATCGGCAAGGCTGGCCCGCGCCAGCGGATTAGCGACATCGATCAGAACATTGTATTCGTGATGACCTGGCTGTGCGTCCACGAGGCGGACGGCTTCGCGCCAGGCCGAGACGCAATCAGGCTGCGGCGGCACGGGTAGATACATCGATATCCTCCGTCAGTATTGCCGTCGCGAATAGGCGCGGCTTCAGGAATTCCTCGGTCAGCCAGGCATGTCCGTCCAAGCCCCAGTCGGCGCCCCAGCTGTTGCGGATTAGGATCGCGCTCTGGCTGGCGACCTTGCCGTGGCCTACAGCCACGATTGCATGGCGCAGGTTTGGATCGGGACTTTCGTCATTGGCCGGATCGACCAAGCCTTCGCTGGCTGGTACGAAAAACGACCGCGACAGGGTGGTAAGCAGCATGACCGGCTTCTTTCTGTCGAGGGCCTCGACGATCGGGTCGAGATCGAGCGCGGCGTGAGCGCCTTTTCGCCCGAAGCATGGACCGACATCGGCAGGCGGCGTCCAATGAGCAGGATCGGCCGGTACCGCATCGAGATAGGGCCACCCGCTTTCTGCTGGCTGCCCGTCGAACCTTAGCGTCTCGAGCATGGCCGAAAGCGTTGCGCCCTGGTCATGCCGCCGCCCGCTGCGCCGCTGCGCATGGAAGAAGGCATATTCACAGGATAACGGCGTCCATCCCTCGCGCAGTCCGGCATGGGTGTCGCTCGCCGCGAATGCCAAGCATGTCGGTCGCGAGCCCTGATCGCGCACAGGCCCAAGCAGCGGCCGCAGGTCGGTCTTGATATCGATCATGAGTTGTCAGGCAGCCTCAAGCAAATGGCGCCGTTCGGCTCTGGAGAGGCCTTCCTGTTCCGGGCCGGTGAAATCATAGTCGATTGTGAGGCTCGCATTTGCTGTGGCTGGTTGCCACGGCCGCCTCTCGTTGAGCGACATCCGGCCGCGCTGAGCTGCTTCTGGCGCCGCGGTCACGCGCCGAACCACCGGCCCGCCGATTGCGTCGGCTTCGAGTGCCTCACGCTCATCGCGCACCACCGCAAATCCGCTCGCCATCAACTGATCTAGATCCCACAGAAATCCGCCACCCGCATGTTCCTTCAGGCGCAAGACGAATAAGTCATTGCGACTGCCATCGATACGCGTACCCTCGTCACGCTCGGTCAGCAGCCAGACATCGCCGCGATAATCAGTGGGTCGGTAGTCATGCAGCAGATCGACTTTCAGGCTGCGCGGCTTGGTATCGAGCAATTCGCGCATGACGGCATCGGAGATCAATTTATAACGGGAGAGGGTTCGGCAGGTGGCTTCATAGCTGGCGCCGATCCGCAAGGAGAGCTGATAAGCGAAATTGGGTCGGCGTAATTCATCGACCGTCCAGCCTTGTCGCGCGCAGTGAAGGGCAATGAGCCATTTGGGCATCATGAAGGCGATGGCAAAGGCGTCGGCTTCGGTTTCCTGGAACTGATTGCCCGGTTCGGGGCTCATCGGCATGCGGCGCAAGATGCTTTCGTCATCCAGACTGGGTTCGTGTTGCATGAAGAAATGACCAAGCTCATGCGCTGCGGTGAAGCGCTGGATGCTCATGGGGCGTTCGGTGGTTACCAGCACTCCAGGGGCCGGCGAGCTGAGATAAGCACCCAGCAGGCCCTTGAGCGGCCGCAGCAGCAGCGGCAGATCGAGCGAATGTATCGCGCCGAAGACGTCGACGTTGCCGCCGCGCTGTCCGATCAGCGCCTGCATTTCGAGACGGCGATGGAGCCTGCCTGCCGCCATCGCGCCTGCGCGAACCGCACTGTCATAGTCCCCCGCCATGGATCAGGCCTGTCCCTCAACCGAACGCGAGCGCAGATACTCTGCGAACCGGCCAAGCTCGGCACGATCTTCGCTTGAAAGATCGGCTACGCGCCGCGCCAGATGCGCTACGTCCGGAGGCAGACTTGCCGACGCCTCATCCTCTCCCGTGAAATAGGCGACGGACTGCCGGTAAAGCTTGGCGAGACGCGTGAGCTCAATCGCCTCAACCCGGCGCTGGCCATTCTCGATATCTGTCAATGCCGTCCGCGGAATCTTGAGATAGCTCGCCACCTCGTCTTGCTTGAGGCCGAGATATTTTCGCGCGTCGCGCAGACGGTTGCCCAAGCGTTGACGTTCCACCGCGTCATCGCTTTCCTGGCTGATAGCCACATTGCTCATGGCTTGGCTCCTTTCTTCTTGACCCAGACCTTCTCGATCCGAGGCACGACGTGGGCGAGCGCCTCTTCAATCGAATTATATCCCCCGGTCCGCACGATATTGTCGCGCAGTTCGAAGCCCACCACAGCCTCGATGGCGCAAAGCGTATCCACCACCGAAAGCGAATCGAGGGGCACCGCGGCCTTCATGGTTCCCGCTTGATCGTTCGGCAGTGCGATGCCGCGCAGCTGCGCTTCGATCGTCGCCACAGTGAGCAACTCGTCGGTAAGCGCCGTGATTACATCGGCCTTGGGAAAGGCCGATACTGCAGGCGCGGGATGGACAACGGTCGCCATAAAGACCTCGCATGATTTAGCTACATTTGTGCTCTATAATGTCGGATTTTCCGACATGCAAGCCTTCATTTCTCCAGGCGGGGCATTTCTCAATGACCAAGAAGGAATACCGGGCGACAATGCTTGCTCTCGTGTCCACTTGCGCAGTTCCCAACTATGGCAAGCTACAAGCCCAGATCCAGCGACCGGCTACGTTCCTTGACCAGTTCCTGCTCGACCAGCCTTTCCGCCTTGTTCGGCATTGTTTTGCCCGAGCCAAGCTCCGCCGCTGACCGAAGTCGTTCGGTCACCTCGATCGCCGAGGCCTTCTCTCCCTTGTTGCGCGATACCGCTCCACCAAGGCGTGTGGCATTGTCGACCACCAAGGTCAGATGATCGCGTAATCGCGTCACCGTCACAAGAAACGTCTTCTGGTTCGATAGATTCCGCTCGCGGCTGTCCATCACTGCAATTCCGCGATCCGAGGTCAGGCCCTGCGCCATATGGGCGTTGAGCGCGTAGGCGAGGTCGATCCGCTTGAGCATCGGATCGTCCTTGCGCAGCTCGACATGCTGGCCCTTCGAGGTTTCTACGGTGACACGGCCACCTTCGATCGCCAAAACCTTTGCCCGATCTGCGTTGTACAACTCTCGCTGGTGGTCGTTGCGCGTCCAGCGAATGCGGTCGCCCTCATGCACCTCGAGCTTGCGGGGTTCGAGCAAGGCGAGATTGTCGCGATCCTCGGTCACCTTGATCCGCGAGGGATCGAGCCTTCCCTGCTTGCCTTCCTTGTCCTCAAGCAGGACCTGGCGCCCCTTCGGGTCCCATCCCCTGATGCGATAGCGGCCCGGCCTCAGATTGAGCGCCTTTTCTCTTCGGAGCACCTCAAGCACCCTGCCGGTGCGATAGGCAGACATATGCCGGAGCTCTTCGCGCGTGGCGTTGACGCGGTCGAGAACCTCAAGCTGCAATTTGCCCGGACCAATCTCGCCATTGGCGAGGAGACCTGTCTGAACGGCCTCGTTGACCGCAGACCGGATATTGCGACCTGACGCATAGATCGCGGTCTTCTCGCGATCCTCGGGACCGAGCGATAGCCAGCGTTCGGCCGCCACGATGGCGCCATCGCCCTTCGCTTCGACGGTATGCTCCTTAAGGCGCTCAAGGGCCTTGCGAACGTGCCCTGCCTGGGCGGCCGCCTGCGCATCTCTGACGACCGGATCGCGTGCGCGCAGGTTCGTGTTCATATCAGCGCGCGCGATCCCGGCCTTCTGCAGCAAGGCAAAGGGCTTGCCGGCATCGACTGCCCCCAACTGTTTGCGATCCCCGATCAGGACAAGGCGGTGTACCTCGGCAAGATTGGCGAGACGAACGAGCTTTTCCTTGTCGTCATTGGCTACCATCGAGGCCTCATCGAGGACAAGGACCTGACCGCGAAGCTCCGCTCTGGCATCAGCCAGCAACCGCGCTTGTGAAGGATTGTTGAGCAGTTCCCGGTAGCGACCAAGGAACCGCGCGAGGGTCTGCGATTTTATGCCGGTGTCGCGCTCGAGCATCTGCACGAGCGTGTTCTGGATCGCGAGCCCGGTGACCTCTCGTCCTTCCTCGCGCAGCACCTCGGCAACGGGTTTGAGGACGCTGCTCTTGCCCGCCCCGGCAACACCCTGGACCGCAACGATGCGATCGCGCGCGGTGAGGATCAGCCTCGCGGCCCCGAGCTGTCCATCATTCAGTCGGAAGCCGTGACCGATCTCGGCCGACGCCTGCACGCGTGTCTCTGCTTCCTTCTCGGACAGATCGGGTTCGATAGTCTCCTTGCCGCTGGCAACTTCGCCCAGGATGCGTTGCTCGGTCTCGACCGCCTCGCGTGATGCCAGCCATTCCTTGTGTTCGCCCTTGCCCTTGATGAGGTGGCCCGCAGCTACCAAGGCAGCAGTGCGCTTCTCGATTGCGGCGATGGTCGTCGGTAAACCGAAGTCGAGTGCCGCCTTGTAGAACGCGGTGCGCTCGAACGCCGCCTCACGCTGCGAAAGATGCCGCACGGCAGACGCAACTGCCTGGGCCGCAGCGATTGTCTCGCGATCCTCCTTGAGTACGCTTTTCGGGACCAGTGGATCGGCTGGATTGGTCCGCAGATAGGCCGCGAACTTTTCCAGCAGCGCCTTCCCCCGCTCGATCAGCGACGTCGGCGACGAACCTTCGCGTTCGCGCTTGTCAGCGACCTGCCGGGCCGTCGCGACCAGGGGCGCCAGGTCAAGCCCGACCGACCTCGCTGTCTCCGACCAGAGCTTTCCGAGCATGCCCCGGTCCTCGACGCTGTCCTTGGGTGCGCGGGTCGCCAGCGCGGCAATCCTGCCTGCCTCAAGCCCCTCGCCCCGGCGCGCTTCGAGCACTTCCTTGCGGCGCGATGAGAAGGCCATGACCTCGCCGCGCGAGATCTCTTTCGCCTCGAAATTGCCGTGCTTGAGCACAGGACCGGTCTCGTATCCGAGCTTCTCCACGCTCGTGCGAAAGCGCGCCATGGCGATCGAATTGAGCAACGTCTGGAACTGCCAGAGCTTGTCATTCTTGAGCGTGCGCCACTTCCCGTCCTCACCTTGCGTCACATTGGCGACGACCGCGTGAAAGTGCAGGTTTGGTTCCTGGTTGCGGTTGGTGTCGTGCTGAAAGAGCCCGATCGCAAGATTGCCGGTCGCGACGGTTTTCACCTTGCCGCCTTCGACGAGACGGGTTTCAGCTGCATTCCTTTCGGCCCATTGCAGCGCCTCGATCACTGCCTCGCGATAGGCGGCAATGATCCGTTCGTCTTTCCCGATCAGGGCCAACAACGACCAGCTCTTGGGAAGCGAGAAGGTAAGGTCGGTGCCCGGTCGATGCGCCTGACCGGGATTGCCGACCTGGACACCATCGGGGAGTTCGCCGCGCAAGAGAGCATCGAACTGTTTGGCGTCGACGCGGCCCTTGAGGCCAAGCCGCTCGGCTCCCTTGCCGATCCATTGACCAGAGCGATCAGCATCGGCGCGGGCGTAGTAATTGTCGGAAGCAAAGTAGCTGGCAGCCGCAGAGGGGGAACGGACATTGGCCATCGAGAGCATTGTCTATTTCCTGTTCCTTCTCCCCCTCTGCTGACGTTCAACCGGTCACATCTCGTAGTCGCCGAGATCGTGATCCGGCTGGTCGCGCGCCGCACCGCCCAGCAGCCCGCGCTGCTGCTCCTCCTGCAAGCGGCGGTCGGCCTGGTTACGATCCTTGTCGGATCGTTGCTGTGCCTCGGGATCGGGCACATCGCTCCGCCTGGGCCCCCTGGCGGCAGGCAAGGAAGGATCCTTGTCGTGCGCCTTGTCGGGCAGCGGAAGGCTGCCTTGTGCGGGACGGTCGAAGGACCCGATCTTGTCGAGGTCCTCTCGCCTGTTCGCCTTTACAGGGTCGGTTATCCTGGCAGGGTCCTTGTCATGCTGGCTCCGTCTATCCGCCCGTCGCGAACCCCTCTTTGCCGTTTTCTGTGCCTTGCGATCGCCCCGTGAGGTCGAGGCAGGGCGTGCCTTGACACCCCGCTCCCTGCCACCGGCTTCACCGGCCTCAGGTGGGCCATCGCCTCCTCCGGCCCCGCCCTTGCCGTCAGGTTCATCCGGCTCGTCGGTATCGGCTGGAGGTGGTTTGCGCGAAGTGTCACGAGCAACAAACCCCTCGGCGATGCGCGGCCAGTTGCGCGGCGTCAGCGTAACCGGCGCGGCCGCGAACCCGTCGGGGAACTTGATGTAGCCTTCGAGGCTCGGCAGTCCCATGAACTCGTCGGGCAGGAGCAGCGGAACGACTTGTCGCCGGGGCGTCAGGCTGACCGCATCACGGGCATTGTTGTAGCCGTAGCTATACCCCTCCTCCATCTCGCGAACCTCCCGGTGGCCGACGATGTCGGAGCACCAGGTAGCGGTCTCGCGGTCGGCGGTGGCGAGTATAAGCTTGGTCCGGGCGAGCGATGACAGAACTGTTCGGCACCGCCGCCATCCTGCGGCACGAGCGATTCTGCCGCAGCATGGAATTCTGCCCGCGAGGAACAGTCATTGAACACGCTCCAGGCCGGACAACGCGCGTCGAGCGGGTTCAGGATCACATCGCGCTCGGGCTCGTAGAAGGTCTCGATGAAAGCCCCGGTGAGATCGAAAATCACCGCGCGTTCTTTCCTCTCGCGGATCTCCTTCACGAGTTCGGTCAGCGCCACGGTCTTGCCGGTGCCGGTAGTGCCGACAAGCATGGTGTGGCTCTGTTCGCGCCGCCACGGCCAGCTGACACCGGCAAGATGCGCCGGCGCATAGAGCCCGGCTTTCCGTAACGCGGATGATCCGGCAAGCCGCCACTTCCAGCCCAGCTCGCGGCCATACTCGCGGGCGCGCTCGCGCTTGTTGTGATGCGCGATATCGGACTCGAGTTCACCCAGGCTGACGAGCGAAGCACCGCGCACATGGCGCTTGCGCTTGGAGCGTTCGCCGAAGTGTTCGGCGACCCACCAGAAGGCCGTAAACAGCGGCGCGAGAATGAGAGCCGAGAGCAGCAGCGCATGCTTCACCGCCCCGGCAAACAGGGCCCATGCTTCGCGCATCGGGGGGAAGTCGGTGACGACAGCCATGGGAAAGCCGATCATGCTGCCATCGGGCATGCGCAGGTTTACGAGCTTGGCCGGATCGAACTCCATGAAGGCGTAGCCTGAAGCATAGACATGCATCCACAAGAGGTAGATCTGGTAGTCGTCGAGGGCGGAACTGACCTCCCACCAGGTGAGGCCAAGAACGACCAGCAGGCCAATGATCAGCGGCCCCTTGAGACCTGCTGCGAACATGAAGCCGAAATGGCCAAGCAGCTGGCTGCCGCGGGTGAAGTTGACGAGATTAGTCTTCATGATCGCCTCCCACCGGACGAGGTGCAACAAGCCCGAGACGCTCGAGCTTGCGATGGTACGCTGCGACCGTTCGCTCGCGCAAAGTGGGATCGGGATGGTGCGTGAGCAGTGCATCAAGCGCGACGGTGATGAAGACATTCTGGCGCACCGGATCGGTTGCCGGATGCCGCAACTGAGCATCCATGTAGCGCTGCCAGAAATCAAACAGGCAGTCGCTAATGACGATGCTGCAGCTGACCCGGCGATCCTGCGCCTCAGCCCTGATCCAGTCCGCGACAGGCGCGGTAACATATGTCTGGAATCGACAGTTTCTTTGCATTTTTCCAAGCTCCTTATTTTCAAGAAGCCTGGTTCGACCTGCGGAAGGCGAGCATCACTCTAAGTCGGTGGCACGCTTGTAGGAAAGCGATAAGTTCGCGCGTGATTTCAGAACTTTAGTAACATCTGAGCCGAATCAACTCGGACTCAAAAGGTACCACGGCGGTACTGGCTCAGAAATTCCATTCCGTGAAAATCACATACATCTAACTGAGAAATATCAGGAAATCTGCAGCATCCGCTGCGTACGGTGTGCTGGGTCAAGCCCATTCTCAACTGCGTGTCAGTGACCAGTTGTTCTCCCGGTCCAACTTGCGAAGAAGATGCTTTCGTTTCAGTATGGAAGCGTAGCGCAGCGTTAAAATGAGCGGCGGAAACCATCGTCCGGCAACAGGCTCTATGGCCCACGATTTTCCTCAAATGTTCCAGAATGGGGACCAAATAGCCAACATGTGCACCCAATGTGATCGTTCGTCACAACCTGAAGTGAGGGGAGCAAAATGCATTGCCGATTGCGAGCGATCGTTATGCCCCATGAACTGATGTTGATCGTGTCGATTGGCGACCGATTGCACGCCCTATCTCAAGCACTGATCCATCACCAATCTAACATCTGCGAGCATGAAAAAAGGCAGGAACCGTTTCCGGTCCCTACCCTGTTTGTCGGGTCAGAATTCATCGAGCATAGCACCATGCACCGTGTGCACCACCCGCTCTGCAAGGTGCGCCGGAAGTGCGTTGTAGTCTCCCTCATCCAGCGCGAAATATCCCAATTCCCGGTCCTCGACGATGTGCTGATCGAAGAAGCTGTGCAGCGCCCGCCGCTCTGCCAAAGCCAGCGCGGCAAAGTAGCGTTCCGAGTTCGAATTGTGCTGAGCAATTGAAGCCATTGTTTCCTCCTGATGTCTGCCGTTGACGGCAGGAGCAGGACGGATGGGCGTGCGGCCGGCGGGTCAGGGATCGCCCCAAAGGGCGACCGCGATAGCGGCGGTAGGGGTAACGATTTTGTCGGACCGCAGCGCAGCGAAGGGGAGGCAAAATGGTGGGACCCTGCCGTCCTTGACGCGCCGGTTGCACGGCCATCAGAATGGGAAAACGTGAGCCAGGCCCCCTCCCCTCCGGTCCCGGCCTAGATAGCTGCCGAGACCTTCTGCGCGACCTCTGTAAGCGTCGCCTGCAGGCGATTGATCTCCGATAGGCTGGTTCCGCTGGGCACGTATCGCGTCACAAGAAATTCGCGCGACTGCGACATGGCGTGCAGGTGTTCCCGCGTCCGCTTCCGCAGCACCAGCCCAACCTCGACTGCGAGGTCCGCCCTTGCCGCGAGGTTGTGCTGGAGACCCCGGACCTCGCCCGCGCTGTGACCCGATCGGAGAAGGAATGCGTTGAGGTACAGCTCGACCGCATGGATCGCGACCATCCGAAAAGGTGCCCGCGACCTAGCCTCTCCAGGCCGTCCATTCTGCACGAGAAGCTGGGCCGCGATCCGATACTCATTTGCAAGTGCCACAACCTCGGCTGCAGTCGCGGCCTCACCCGGATAGCAAACGATCGCCTGGTCAGTCATGGCGCTCTTCGTAGCACCGCTTTTGCAAACGATTACTGAAAGTTCTTCGGCGTTCCATACGCGAGGAAGGGGCCCTGTCCGGCTGGACAGGACCCCTTCGGGAGGGAGATCGACGGGAGAGGTCAGTCGATCTCGGGAGCATCCTGGTTGTCGTTGTCGTCACCCGAGCCATTCCCGCGGGAGAGGAAATCGACCTTGTCGGCGAGTATCTCGGTGCCGTAGCGCGTGACCCCGTCCTTGTCTTCCCACTGGGTGTAGTGGATGCGGCCCTGGACCGAAACCAGCTGGCCCTTGGAGCAGTACTGCCCGACGGTCTTGGCAAGGCCGTTGAAGCAGGTCACCCGGTGGAACTCGCTTTCCTTGGCGGTGTAGCCGTTCTCGTCCTTGTAGGTCTTGCCGTCCTTGTCGCGCGCGGGGCGATCGGTGACGACGGTGATCCCGGTGACATTGGTGCCGCCCTTGGTCTCGCGGGTGTCGGGATCGCGGGCGATGCGGCCAGTGAGGATTGCGATATTGGTCATGGTGATATTCCTTCAGTTCCTCAAACCGGAGACCATCTCCGGCTTGCGCACATCTGAAAGAAACAGGGCATGGGAGGACTGCACCGGAGGCCTGAAGGGCCGAAGGGAAACCTGTTCATGACGGGTGGTGCGGGCAGGCGCGCGAAGCGCGACAACACGGCCGTCAAAGGAACGGGTTGCGGCTCCTCAGCTGACCTGGTTCAGGACTGTTCGCGAAGAAAGCCGGATGGGTATCGGGTGCAGGTCTGAAGGGTGACATGATCCCGCTGCAATCAGCTTTCGCCGTCGCTTTCCGATGCTGCCAGGAGATCCATCAAGTTGCGGGCTGCTTCCCGGTCTTCCTCGTTCTCGAACACCACATCGAGGTCGGGGGCAGACCCGAACATGTGCAGGAACGACCACAGTGCAAAGCGCTTGGCACGGTCAACTTCGAGCGTTGCGGAAGGTCAGCAACGCGCCCCAATCGAAGACGTAGCCATCCGAGATCTTAGTTGCCAAGAGCGGACATTCTCTGAGGCCATTCCGGCCTAGGAGAATGATAATGACTTACTCGCATTTTGATCCTGCTGCTCAAAACCGAGTTGCTTGGAACTTCGGCGCTAAGATCGGCCCCAAGCGACCGTTTAATCAAAAACAGATTTGGGCGATCCGCTTCTTTCTTGATCGCGAAGAGCGCATCAGAGACCGGGCTCTTTTCGACTTGGCGATCGACAGCAAGCTCAGAGGCTGCGATCTCGTAGAGCTCAAGATCGGCGATCTGGTCAGTGGACCGGAAATCAGAACGCGAGCGACAATTACGCAGCGCAAGACTGGTCGGCCTGTTCAGTTTGAGATTGCGGCAGACGCGCGTGCAAGTCTGTTGGCCTGGCTGGAGCTCAGAGGTGGTGACGTGGAGGACTTTGTTTTCCCGAGCCGAGTTCATCTCGCTCGACACTTGAGCACGCGCCAATACGCACGGCTTGTTGATGAATGGATTGCGGCTATCGGCTTGCCGCCAGAGGAGTATGGCACCCACTCACTACGCCGAACCAAGGCCTCGATCATATACAAGACCACAGGTAACATACGGGCAATCCAGATCTTGCTCGGTCACTCCAAGATCGAAAACACGGTGCGGTATCTTGGCGTCGACATAGAAGACGCCCTTACCCTCGCTGAGAAGACTGAGATCTGACCGGAGTTGGGCGCTGGCTTCAAATAGCCCAGCGTCCACTTCTGGGTGGTTTGCTGACCGGAAGTACTATCTCCAAAGCCGACCTTCAACGCATGGGGGAGCGAAAGCGTTCGAGAGCCCGTCGGTACAACCCTGAGCGAAGAAAAAACAATGCCGCCCAGCCCAGGACACAAAACCAGCCAAACACGTCCCCGATGGAAGTGTAAATGGTTCCGCTGTCCGCATTAATGGGAGCAGATGCTTCTAGAACTCCCAACGTCGTACCGCTTCGGCGTTCAGCGATCACCCGTCCATAGCGGTCGCTGACGAAGCTGAAACCATTGCGAGCCGAACGCGCAATCGAAAATCCACTTTCGACACCGCGCAAAACCGTCATCCGAGCCGTCAGCCAATCGTCGATATCGAAATCGTAGGCGGGGACAATCATCAGGCGAGCGTCAGTGCTGCCGTATTCGCGACCCAATGTAGGAAAATGCATGTCCTTACATATCGCGATACCGACGATCGTATTGCCAAGAGGCAGCACAAGCGATTGAGATCCCGGCGTCAGTTGCGACTCAATTCCAGGGATTAGATGCTGCTTTAAATACCATCGATAAGTACCATCGGGCAAAGCGACTAGCGCCCGTCGGGTAAGCACGTCGGGATCTTCCACTGAAACGCCGACGACAATCGTGGAGTCGTCAGCGGAAGCCAGAGCCGCAAGATTGCGCGCGGCTGCCTCAGCCTCATTTCGGGGTAGCCGGACGATATCTTCGGGCAGAACCACTATCGCGCCTGCCCTAGACGACTGCTCGATTTGCGCCCCGTAAATCTGCCAAAAAGCTGTCCAGCTTTGTGGCAATTCGCTGATATCTTCCATCGCGATTAGCGTGACATTGGCCTCTTTTGCTTGGTCAGAGCTGTCTAGGCGGGTGATGCCTAAAACGAGCGCCGCAGCGACCACCGTCCCTCCCAGAGTGCTAGCGGCGAGCAGCCGGTGTCGAACGGCACCGTTGCTGAAACCGAGAAACAAACCAAGCAGGCTGCCACCAAGAAGGACTATGAATGTGATGGCAGGTATCCCTCCGAGGCTCGCCACCTGAATAACGGGTAGAGCGTCCATCTGGCTGTAGGCGATGCTGCCGGCGCTGCCATGAGGCGACAGATGGATCAACAGCGTATCGATCGCGGCCCAGACCGTCGGTACTGCGAAAACTGCGGGAAGAAATTGACCCCTTTCCGCAAGCGCCACCGCCAGACGGATCGCGCTGGACCAAGCCAAGGCGACCAAGACAAGGATAAAGATGGCTACCAGCCAACCGCCAATCGTGAGATGGTAAGAGAAGCTGCTGATTCCGCCGAGCGATCCGGTAAGCAGTGTCAGCCATCGCCGATGTGATGCAGGAACAAGCTGAGTTGCGAAAATGATCGGGGCGGGAGCTATCCATGCAGCCCACCAAAGCGGGTGCATCGCATAGCTCATGGAGAGCAGGACCCCGGAAAGCGTGGCGAGCGCATAGGCCCAAAATGCTTTTCTAACTGTCAAGGCGCACCATAGGCGAAGAGGATCATCATGGCAGCATTACTATTGACGCACACATTCTTACAATCGGCTTAGACATTCGGGCACACTAGTGTTGCGGTGCGCTCTGCTGAAGACGCCTGAATGACTACTGTCGGGATCATCATCGGTTTGATGAAGATGTCCGCAGTTAGGGTCGCAACCCGCCGTTCCGCTTTTGCCCACCCAGTCTCCGCCAGCGTCAGGTCACCGACTATTCGTCGAAACCCGAGCAGCCAGGCGTTTTCTACGTGGCCAGCACGATGCGGTTAGAGCGGGGCAGACACAATCCCTCAAGCGAGCCATAGCGAGCAGGCTCTGTACGAAATCATTCTACCGTCGAAATGCGGGATTGCGTCGAACTGCGTTTCTCCTCACGCACCTGACCTACGAATTCGAGAAGAAACGCAGTGCTCAAACCGAACATGACGAGGCCGTTGGCAGCTACGATCGCAGACAGCAGTCGCACATCCTCCGCGAGGATAACGTCGCCGAAGCCCAGCGTCGTCAGGGAAACCGTTGCGAAATAGAGCGCCGGTTCCAGCGCTTCAAAGGCACCCAGTACAATAAACAGGCCGGCCCAGATCCAAGCCGCCAGCGTAATGGCGAACAGCATCCATACCGTAGAAGCGGCGAGAAGCAGGGTTGCGCCCAAACGTGTTGTTCGCGTGTGAGGCGGTGTGAAGCGGTCATCGACGGAAAAGGCTACTGCAGCAAACCCCGCTTGCACTATGATCGTGAGTGCAACGGTCAACGTTCCGATCGCGAGTTGAGCGGCGATACTCATCGTTTGTGAACCTCATTTTTTCAGTTTGGACGTGCTCTTCCGGTTATTGTCATTCAGCGGCCGAGTCTCGCCCATTCTGAGCTGTCACCCGCCGAAAGCAGGAAGACGTGCGCATGCAGTCCTCGGCCGGGCTCGGACCGGGACGAGACCGAGCCACCCATCGCCTCGGCGGGCGCGCGCACGATCGCCAAGCCGAGGCCTGCCCCGCCAGCCTGTCGATCGCCTGACGGATCGCGACGGGCATAGGCTGTGCCGAGCGTAGACAGATATTCGGGCACGATACCCGGCCCATCGTCCTCCAACAATCAGCAGGTCTTATCAACTTCCGAGACAATCCTTACGGTCACGTTCGAGGCATGGCGCAGCGCATTGCCGACGAGGTTTCGGAAAATGCGTTCAAGTGCAGTGGGATCGCCCAGCACGTAGCTCGCGGGCGGTGTCGGCTACAAGGGCTTGCGCGGCAGGCCTCGCTCAATCCCGACGACGGCATTGATCTGTAGGAGATAGTGATGCGGATCGGGCACAATATCTACTTTCCGCCCGCGCTTGCAAGACAGGTCAGCGAGTTGGCGATCCGCAAGCGCATTTCTCGCTCTGCGATCATCGAGGCGGCGGCCACCTCCTATATGTCGCTCGATGCGTCCGATCGTCTCGGATCGGCGTTCGCGCGTCGGCTCGACCGGCTGTAACGCTAGGTACAGCGATTGGAGCGCAACACCGGGCTTACGATCGAAACGCTGGCGCTGTTTGTTCGATTCTGGCTCGCGGTGACGCCGACACTCCAGGAGGAAGATCAGGCAAGCGCGCAGGTCAAGGGGCGCAAGCGCTACGATGGGTTGATCGAGACGCTCGGGCGTGGGTCCGCCTCTGGAAGAACTTTGCTCGACGAGATTCCAGAGGACGTTTGGCCGAGGTCATCTTCTGGACACTCCGATCACGACGATTCCGAAAGATACTGGTTTACTCCGCGTAAATCGCGGCCTTTAGCGCTGGTTCGCCACTACTTTTAAAGTGGCCACAACGAACACGTCCATCCACACAAGCCGGAGGCACTATACGCAGGTTTTATGCCGAAATACGTCGGGGTTCAAACCAACGCAATGAAGCTACTGATTTACAAGATATGCGCCAGCTTACGGCCCATTCGGCGGGAAGACGACACCAGTGCGAAGTGCTGCCATCACGAAATCAAGTTCTTTGTCCAGCCTGACGTCTTCCTCGCCATGATATTCGGGAAACATACCGCTCAGTATTTCATAATTCGGCAGAGAGAACAGCAAGTGAAAGACGATCTGAGCGACCTCCGGGAAGTCTGAAAATGCAATTTCCCCGTTTGCATAGCCGTCCTTCAGGATCTGCTCCATAACGCCGGTAACGTCAGCCATCGCCTTGCCCGTGATCTTGTTCTGCAAATTGGGTCGGTAATTGGCAAGCCACGTCAGCAAGGATTGTATGCCGCGCCCTTCTGCGGTGAGCGAGGTTTCTAGAAATTTACGCGCAACCGCTTCGAGGCGCTCGCGAACGGGTCCATTGGCGGGAAGGGTACACATCGGACGGATATGCTTTGCAATACCATAGTCCATCGTCGCACATAGCAATTCATCCTTGGATTCGTAGCGTGCGTAGAGCGTTCGCTTCGAGACGTGGGCCGAAGCGGTAATCGCGTCCATCCGTGCAGCATCGAAGCCCTTCGTGATGAATTCCTGCAGCGCTTTCTGCAATATGTGCTCGCCCAGTTTCTCGGCCTCCTCCTTTGTAGGACGACCGCCGCTCGCGGTTCTGCGGGGAAGCGACATCAATTTTCTCACCATTGCTTTGTTTCGGCCATTTGATCCGCCGCTCAGTATGACGTGGCCTCTGTGGCATTGCCAGGCAAGGCCCCGAATCACGTCGTCCTGTCGAGCGGTTCTTCCTCTCTCGCCGGTAGCACCCATTCATTGACGCCAGGAAAGCTCCGCAGCGGGCAACGCGGACTAATGATGCCCACATGAACGCTTGCCTGCCGCAACGGAAAACGCCATGGTACTGGTGAGTTTGCTTTCTTTCATCGCCGGCGCCAGCAAAAATGGCCTTTTATCCAAGGCAATCTCTCCGATCGATCAGTGAGCCGAGCTCTAGCGGTTGGAATGCAATCTCTGTCATTCGTAGGTTCGTAGGGTTGAAGCCATTGCGGAACTGCGACGGCCAGCGCCTTCCAGATAATATCCAGATCGGACCGATATCGGTTCTCCGTCTTTCTGTCCTTTTATTGCTCGTCGCTTGCGCCGCCTTAACACCGGCTTCCGCTCAAATCGCTCCTGTGGCGGAGCCGATGGCCGAGCAGGCCGCTGCACCTGCTCCCGACCCTTTCAGTCGCGAGACGCCGCGTGGAACGGTGACCGGCCTGATCAGCGCCCTGGCGGCGAAGGACTACACGAGGGCTGCTCACTATTTCCACCTGTCTGCGGAAGAGGATGAGGCTCAACTTGCCGATCAAGGAGCGATCTGGGCCACCCAGTTGCAAGCCGCGCTCGACCAACAGGGAACGCTCCTGCCTTTCGGTGCCTTGTCGAACGAAGCGATTGGGCGTCTCGACGATGGACTGCCGGGCGACACCGAAGAGGTAGGCAGGCTCGGCGGCGAGGAAAACCTGCCGATCCTTCTCACACGGACCGACAGCCCTGCCGGCAGCGAGGTCTGGGGGATTTCGCAGGAGACGGTCGAAGCTCTCGAAGCAGCGTCTTCGGCGGCTACGGATCCGGCTGAACCGGAAGGCGGCGAAAGCGCAGAAGTGGCTGGCGCCCCACTGCTGGACTGGGCTCTCTTGCTCGGGATCGCAGCCGGCAGCTTCCTTCTCTACTGGCTGATATCGGCCGGACTTCTGGCTTTCATGCGGCGCCTCGTGGCCGACCGCGAGAAAAGCGCGATCTATCGCTTCACGCAGGCTGCCTTGCCGCCGCTCAGCCTGTTTCTCGCCGTGGTGACCTTCCACCTGTGGACGGGGAGCATCGAAGCATCCATCGTCGCTCGTCAGACCTTGTTGCGCTATATCGGTATCGTTGGCTGGGTAGCGCTTGCCTGGTTCGGGCTACGCCTGGTCGATGCCGTCGCGCGCGTTACGACCGCTCGGATGGAACGGCAACAGCGGCGACAGGCCGTGTCGGTCGTCCTTCTGCTCAGGCGCGCGGCGAAGATATTGCTGGCTGTGATTGCGATGGTCGCGATCCTCGACACGCTGGGCTTCGACGTGACCACGGGCCTGGCCGCACTGGGTATCGGCGGCATTGCGTTGGCATTTGGTGCGCAAAAGGCGGTAGAAAATTTCATCGGCAGTCTCAACGTGGTCGCGGATCGTCCGGCCCAGGTTGGAGATTTCTGCCGTGCGGGCGATATTGTCGGCACGGTCGAGGATATCGGCATGCGTTCGACCAGGATTCGTACGCTCGAACGGACGCTCGTCACCATACCGAATGGTGATTTTTCCTCCCGCGAGATCGAGAATTTCGCCAAGCGCGACCGCTTTCTGTTCAATCCCACGATCGGCGTCGAATACGGCATCTCCGCCGCCGAGCTGCGCAGGGCCGTGGAGATCATCGAGCAGATTCTGCGTGACCACGAAGCCGTCGACAATGACGGCCTCCGCGCGAGATTCGCCCATTTCGGCGAAAGCTCGCTTGATATCGAGATCTGGTCCTACATCATAGTTGCCGACTACGCCGAAAGCCGTCTGATCCGGCAGGAACTGCTGCTGGCAATTTTCGAGCGACTGGAAGAGGCCGGTCTCGCCATCGCCTTCCCGACGCGCACGGTCCATCTGGTGACGGAGAGCGACTAGCGGTCGCCTCTAGGCTCAGGACCTATTAAATTCCTTGCTATCGAGATGATTGGTTGATTCAACGGGAGCGTCAAGGAGGCGCTGTCGATGGCTTCGAGCTCGCCCTGCGACCGCGTGCAAGCCAGGTCGACAGCTTGCAGGTAATGGATGGCGAACCTTGGCGAGCCATCGAAAGGTCCGAAATGGCGGTCGGGGAGCGTGCTTTGATCGTGATCAGCTATTCGAAGTTTGGCTGAGGCCGCCACTCGTCATCGGCTTCCCTGCTTTCAGGGTTCCTGAGCGGCGGCTGACGGGCATCACTTGTGGTTGATCCCGTCAACAACCGCGCCCCGCGTCCGTAAGTAAACCATGCCCAGGCCCAGTTGACATAGACGACCAGGCGGCTGCGAAAGTCCACAAGCAGCATCAAATGTATAAGTGACCAGACCAGCCATGCGAGAAATCCCGTGAGCCGCAGCCTGCCGAATTGCGCCGCCGCACGCGAGCGCCCGATCACCGCCATGGTACCATAGTCGCGGTAGCGGAAGGCACCGGGCTCGCGCCGACCGGCGATACGGGCCGCGAGCAGCTTCCCGACATATGTGCCCTGCTGCTTGGCAACCGGCGCAAGAGCCGGCAAGGGCTGGCCTTCGCCTGTTTCGAAACTGGCAACATCCCCGATCGCAAAGACGTTTGGATGACCCGGCACCGAACAATCGGACCGGACCGATACAGCACCGTTCCGCGCCTCATCGATTCCAAGCCAGCCAGCAGCCGGACGGGCCTCAGTGCCTGCACACCACAGCACGGCTCTTGCGTCTATCCGCTCGCTACCGAGCACCAAGCCGTTAGCGTCGATGGCTTCGACGGCCGTGCCAGTGCGCACCTCAACCCCCATTGAGGTCAGAGCTTCGGCCGCATAGGTCGAAAGCGCGGGATCGAAACCCGACAGCAAACGCTCGCCCGCCTCGCATAAGACCACACGCGTGTCGCGCGGATCGATGCGAGAGAAATCGCGCGCCAGGGTCGCGCGTGCGAGTTCGGCGATGGTCCCTGCCAGTTCCACGCCAGTTGGGCCGCCTCCGACAATAGCGAAGGTCAGGAGGCGTCGTATCTCCGTGTCGTCGGCCGACTGCTCGGCCTCTTCGAACGCTTCCAGCAACCGCGCGCGGATGGCAAGCGCGTCGTCAATGGTCTTGAGAACCAGCGTGTGTTCGCGCCAGTTGTCCTGTCCAAAGAAGCTTGAGGCCGATCCCGTGGCGAGTAAAAGATAATCGTATGGCAACCGATGCCCATCGCGCAGCAGCACCGAGCGTGCCCTGACATCGACGCCTGCAACCTCCGCCATCAACACACGGAGGTTTGAACCACCGCGCATCAGCACACGGGTGGCCGTAGCGATATCGGACGGCGAAAGCGCCGCAGTCGCGACCTGGTATAGCAGCGGTTGAAACAGGTGATGATTGGTTCGGTCGATCAGCGTCACTTCCGCGGCATGGCCGCGAAGAGCGCGCGCTGCAGCCATGCCGCCGAAACCGGCACCGACGATGACGACCCGGGGGCGGTTCGCCGATTCGGGATGAGACAGGTTCAGCGAAAGCGTTTGGCCTTGCAATTGGGTCTTCCTATTGCGACGAGCGATGATATGTAAACTTATTCGTTTCATTTTGGGCGCATGTCAAAGTCTGATTCGCGCCGAGCCATTTTCAGGCCCGAACCCTTCATGCTGCGCTTATTCGTTTCGCTCATTTTCACATATCTGATCGCAGGTTGCGACAACGCACCCGTTCCGGAGGAGGCCGATCGGCGTCCGGTCAAACTCTACACCGTGGCGGCAGGCGGTCAGGCGAGGACTTACGAGTTTCCCGCGATCATCGAGGCAAGCACATCTTCGGATTTAACCTTCGACGTGCCGGGCAAGATCGTCCGCCTGACGGTGGACCAGGGCGATTTCGTCAGGGCCGGAACGGTGATCGCGCAGCTCGACCAGACCATCGCGCGCAACCAGCTGGTCCAGGCGCGCGAACAGTACGAGGCGGCACAGGATGCATTCCGCCGCGCCGATGCGCTGGTCGGCGAAGGCGCGATTCCGCGGGCAGTGCACGTTCAGCGCGAAACGCAGCGCGACACGGCGCGAGCCGAACTCGACAATGCGCGCGAGCAGCTGGAGAAGACCGTCTTGCGGGCGCCCTTTTCGGGCCGCGTGGCCAGGCGGTTGACCGAGCCGTTCGAATATGTCTCGCCGCAGCAGCCGGTCGTGACCTTACAGACCGCCGGTTCCGCCAAGGCGGTGGTCCAGGTTCCCTCGTCCATCGTTGCCAATACCGACCAGCGGGTCCCGATCAACGCGGCGATCGCGCTCGACAGTCTTCCCGACAGGCGGTTCGCGGCCCGGTTAGGCTCGTTCGCCACCGACGCCACACGTCAGTCGCTCACCTACGAGGCGACGTTCCTGTTCGATCCGCCTTCCGGCGCGCTGATCCTGCCGGGCATGACGGGAACATTGCATGTCGAACTCGATACCGATGATGCCGAGACGCCGGCTGTGCCACTGGAAGCGATCGTTGCGCGTGACGAAAAGACATTCGTCTGGCGCGTGGACCGCAGGACCGGAGCCATCGCGCTGCGCCGCGTCACCGTAGGCAAGGGAGCAGGCGGAATGCTGCCTGTGACTGCCGGCATCGGCCGCGGAGACCTGATAGTGGCTGCTGGCGTGGCCAATCTCGAAGAGGGGATGAAAGTCCGCCCCTACGAGCGGGACTGAGCATGTCGTTCAATCCCGCCGTCTTCTCGATCAGGAATCGCCTGCTCATCCTGCTCGTCATCTTCGGGACGATCGTTGCCGGGATGGCGGCCTATGGGTCGCTGCCGCGCTTCGAGGATCCCGAGTTCACCATCCGCCGCGCTGTCGTGGTAACACCCTATCCCGGCGGATCGCCGATAGAGGTCGCCACCGAGGTCACCCAGCGGCTCGAGCGCGAGATCGGGCAGATGCAGGAGGTGAAGGAGATCGTCTCGACCTCCGAGGCGGGCCAGTCGCGCATCGAGGTGGAGATCAAGTACGAGTTCGGGCGCAACAAGGAACAGCTCCAGATCGTGTGGACCAAGCTGCGCAACCGCGTGGCCGATGCCGCCCGCCTGCTTCCGCCGGGTGCCGGGCCCTCGATCGTCGCCGACGATTTTGGCGATGTCTACGGCATCTTCTACATCCTCACCGCCGATGGCTATTCGCCCGCTGAACTTTACGATTATGCCGAGAGCCTGCGCACCGACCTGAGCGGTGTCGAGGGCGTGGGCAAGGTCGTGCTGTCGGGCGAGCAGCGCGAAGCCTTCTATGTCGAGATCGTGCGCGAGCGGGTCGCCGCGCTCGGCCTGTCGGTGCAGAGCGTCTATCAGGATCTCGCGCGGCAGAATTCCGTCATCGCGGCGGGCAGCGTGCGCATCGGCGACCAGCGGCTGGAAATCGTGCCCACGGGCGAGATCGATTCGGTCGAGGAATTGCGCGAACTGCCGGTGATGACCGGCCAGGAAGGCGCGGTCGTGAGGCTCGGCGATCTCGCCCGCGTCACTCGCGGCTATGTCGACCCGCCGATGCAGATCCTGCGCTACAATGGCAGGCCCGCGGTGGGCATGGGCATCTCGAATGCGACCGGCACAAATGTGGTCGAGGTCGGCGAGGCGATCGAAGCCAAGCTGCGCGCGACCGAGAGCGACCGCCCGATCGGCATCGAGATCCATGAATTCTACCACCAAGGCAAGGTGGTGTCGGAGGCCATCGGCGATTTCGTGATCAATGTCGCGACGGCGCTCGTCATCGTGGTGGTCACGCTGCTGATCTTCATGGGCTGGCGCTCGGCCGTGGTCATCGGCGCCGTGCTCATGCTCACTGTGGCGGCGACGCTGGCCGGGATGAATGCCGGCGGGATACCGATGCACCGCATTTCCCTCGGCGCGCTGATCATTGCGCTGGGGATGATGGTGGACAACGCCATCGTCGTTGTCGAGGGGATGCTCGTCGGCATCCAGCAGGGAAAGAGCAGGCTGGAGGCGGCGCGCGCCATCGTCGGGCAGATGCTGTGGCCGCTGCTGGGCGGCACGCTGGTCGGCATCATCGCTTTCGCGCCCATCGGCCTCGCCCCCGGACAGGTCGCCGAATACACCAATCACCTGTTCTGGGTGGTGATGATCTCGCTCATGTTCTCGTGGTTCTTCGCGATCACCGTGGCGCCTTTTCTCGCCAACTGGTTGTTCGAGAAGGAGGAGGATGCTGCCGCTTCCGGCACTGATCGGGAGACGGAATTCGATGCAGGCCACGACGGTTTCGAGGACGCGGCCGCCCCGCAGCGCGAAGCCGGCCGGATCGGCACCGCCTATCGCGAATGGCTCGCGCGCGCGCTGCGCCATCGCTGGCGCACCATGGGCCTGACCGGGGGGTTGTTCGCCGTCTCCCTCGTGGGTTTCGCGTTCGTGGAACAGGGCTTCTTCCCGGCCTCCACCACGCCGCATCTGATGGTCGATTACTGGCTCCCGGCGGGCACCGATATCGAGCGCACCAGCAGCGATCTTGAAGAGATCGAGCAGGATCTGGCGAAGATGGACGGCGTTACCGACGTTCAGACCATCGTTGGCGCGGGCACCTTGCGCTACAAGCTGGTCTATCAGCCCGAGGCGCCGACATCCTCCTTCGGCCAGATGATCCTGCGGGTTGAGGACGCCTCGACGCTCGAGCGGCTGCAGGCCGATGTGCATGCCTATTTGCAAAAGAACGCCCCCGAAGCGCGCACCAAGGTCTGGCTGTTCGAACTGGGGCCGGGTGGCGGCTCGAAGATCGAGGCGCAGTTTTCAGGGCCAGACCCGGCGGTTCTGCAGGGCCTGGCGCAGCAGGCCAAGGATGTGTTCGCCGAGGACGACGCAGCCATCCTGGTAAAGGACGACTGGCGCGAGCAGGTACCCGTTATCCACCCGCTCTATTCGGAATCGCGCGCGCGCCGCTTGGGCGTCAGCCGCGAGGACGTGGCCGAGGCCTTGCAGGGCACGTTCGCGGGCCGTCCGATAGGCGTCTTCCGCGAGGGAGACGACCTGATTCCGATCATCGCCCGCTCGCCCGAAAGCGAAACGCGCGACGCGCAGAACATGGAAGCAATCCAGGTGTTCAGCGCCACCGGCGTATCGCTGCCGCTGCAGGAGGTGATCGACGGGTTCGAGACGCGCTGGCGCCATTCGCAGATCCAGCGCATCGACCAGCGCTGGACCATCAACGCCCAGGCCGATCCCGCACCGGGCGAAACCGCCAACCGCCTGCTTGAGCGCGTGCGCGAGGATGTCGAGGCGATCGAGCTTCCGGCGGGTTACGATTTCGAATGGGACGGCCAGGAAGGTACCAGCACCGAGGCGATCGATTCGCTGGTCGGCGTGGTCCCGCTCGGCGTCATCGGCATGGTGCTGGTGGTGATTGTGCTGTTCAACGCAGTGCGCCAGCCGGTGATCATCTTCATGATCGTGCCGCTGGCGATCATCGGCGTAACCATCGGCCTGCTCATCACCGGCATCGCGATGGAGTTCATCGCCATTCTCGGCGTGCTCTCGCTGTCGGGCCTGCTCATCAAGAACGCAATCGTGCTGGTCGATCAGATGGATATCGAGATCGGCGAGGGCAAACCGCGTTTCGATGCCATCATTGAGGCGGCCTATGATCGCGCGCGCCCGGTCATCCTGAGTTCGCTGACCACGGTGCTCGGCGTCATCCCGCTGCTGTTCGATGCCTTCTTCAAGGCGATGGCCGTGGTCCTCGCCTTCGGGCTGACCTTCGGGACGGTGCTGACCCTGTTCGTGGTGCCGGTCCTCTATGCAATCTTCTTCAAGGTCGGCCCTGACGAGACCGCAGCCGAGCCACAGGGGGCAAGTTGAACCATGCGCATCGTCCCTCTCACCGCCATGTTGCTCGGCCTGATGCTGGTGTCGGGCTGCTCCCATCCCGACAGAATCGGCGATGGCGCCGTAGGCCCCGCCCGCGCCGCGTTGCCGCCTTTGCCGGAACGCTGGCAGGCAGTCGCCGACGCGGCAGGGCCGGTCGCGGACGGATGGGTCGCCGCCTTCGGCGACCCGCGCCTCGCCGCGCTCGTGGCCGAAGCGCAGGAGAAGAACAGTGATCTTCAGGCCGCCGCGGCGCAGGTCCAGCGCGCCGCAGCACTTGCCCGTCAGGCGCGTTCCGGCCTGCGTCCGGCCGTTCAGGCGGTCGGCCTGGGTTCGCGCAGCCATATCGAGATCGACGATATCGAAATCGGCGGGCAGGCCGGACTGCCGGTGCCGTCCAGCATCGAATATGACAGCACCAGCTTTCTGGGACTGGCGCAGGCGAGTTGGGAAATTGACCTGTGGGGCAGGATCAGCGATGGCTGGTATGCCGCGCTCGAGAACGAAGATGCGGCTCGGGCCGATTATCTTGCGGCCCGGCAATCGATCGCCGCGGGCGTGGCGCGCGCCTATCTGGTCTCGATCGAGGCCGCGCGGCAGGTGGCGCTGGCCGAAGAGGCGGTTGATACGCTCGAACATCTGCATCGCCTGGTGGGTCTGCAGGTCCGCGAGGGCGTCGCGATGGATGGCGATCTGGCACTGATCCGCGCCAATCTCGAACAGGCGCGCGAGGCTCTCGCACGGGCACAGGGCGCGCGACGCGAGGCGATCCGTGCGCTCGAACTGCTGGTCGGGCGCTATCCCGCGGCCGAGTTCGCCTCGGGAATCGACTTGCCGCCCATGCCAACGCCGCCGCCCGCCGGGCTGCCTTCGACGCTGCTCGAGCGGCGGCCTGATCTGGTCGCGGCCGAGCGGCGCGTCGCCGCCGCACTGCATGCCGAGGACCAGGCCGGCAAGGCGCGCCTCCCGCGCCTGTCGCTCACGGGGTTGGCGGGCGCGGTGTCGGACGCCCTCGAAAACATCTTCGATCCTACCGCGACACTGTTCAGCATTGGTGGCAATGTCGCGGCGCCGATCTACCAGGGCGGCGCGCTGGCTGCCGGCGAAGACGTTGCCGATGCCGAACTGCGCGCGGCGATCGCGCAATATGCCGGCGCCGCGTTGGCCGCTTTCGAAGAGGTGGAAACCGCGCTCGACAGCGGCGTGGTGCTTCGCCGCCGCCGGGACGCGGCCGCCATCCGCGTGCGCGAGATCGAGGAAGCGCTCAGGATAGAGGATCTGCGGTACAGGGTCGGCGAAAGCAGCCTGCTCGATGTGCTTCAGATCCGGCAGCAGGCAATCGCGGCGCGCAGCGATCTGGCGACGATCGAGCGCATGGAACGCGAGCAGTTCGTCACGCTCAATCTCGCGCTCGGCGGAAGCTGGAACGCGCCGGAGGCTGACCCCCCAGAGATTTCCGAGAAGGATGGCGATGCGAACCCGTAAAGAAATCCGCTTGGCCAGGGTGCCGGGACAGGCCATCGACCTGGTGCGAACGCTCGTCCTGGGAGTGCTCGGCCCCGCATTGCTGCTTGGCGGTTGTGCGAGCTTCGACCGGCAACCGTTCGTGGCCGCGCAAATCGAAGCCGCGCACGCGCCGGATTCGCCGCAAATCCGCTATTGGGCCAATTCCCCAAACCTGTTGACACAGATCTCGATCCCCCAGCCACCGCCGGGCGAGCCGCTGCGCGTGCTCGCGCTGTCGGGCGGTGGGGATGACGGGGCCTATGGCGCGGGCTTCCTCAACGGATGGTCGCAAACCGGCGAGCGACCTGAATTTGCTGTGGTCACTGGAGTCAGCACCGGGGCGCTCATCGCCCCCTTCGCGCTGCTCGGGCCGGACTACGACGACGAGCTGAAACGCGCCTATACCGAGATCACGCCCGACGACATCTACAAGGACCGCTTCGCGCTGGCGATCCCGTTCTCGACCAGCGTCGCGACGACCGGGCCGCTCGAGGCACTGATCGCCCGCTTCGCCACCGATGCGGTGATCGACGCGGTCGGCGAAGAGCATCGCGAGGGCCGGCGCTTGTTCGTCGGCACCGTCAGCCTCGACCGCCCCGGCAATGCGATCTGGGACATGGGCGCGATCGCGGCGGACGATGCGCCCGGTCGCTATGCCCTGTTCCGGCGCATCCTGCTCGCCAGCAGCTCGGTCCCGGTACAGTTCCCCCCGGTGCTGATCGAGATGGAAGCGCATGGAGAGCGCATCAGCGAACTCCATGTCGATGGCGGCGCCATCGCCACTCTGATGGCCGCTCCGCCGGTGACCAACGATCAGGCGTTGCAGGAGAGCCAATCTCCCATCGAACTCTACCTGCTTGTGAACGGCAAGATGGCAGGCGAGTGTCCCCCGTCAGCACCTATGGCACAGATTTGAGGTTGTGATTTAAGGAGGATTTGGGCTTCGTCGTAGTGACGAAGGAACGAAGATGAAGCCCAAATCCTCAAGCTCCAAAAAGCCTGCCGAGCAGGTCGTAAAGGACATCCGCCGCAAGACCCGTCGGCACTTCTCTGCTGAAGACAAGATCAGGATCGTGCTCGATGGGCTGCGCGGCGATGACTCCATTGCCGAGCTGTGCCGCCGTGAAGGGATCGCACAGAGCCTGTATTACACCTGGTCCAAGGAGTTCATGGAGGCCGGCAAGCGCCGTCTGGCTGGTGACACTGCGCGTGCTGCGACCACGGACGAGGTGAAGGACCTGCGGCGAGAAGCTCGCGATCTCAAGGAATGCGTGGCCGACCTCACCCTGGAGAACCGCCTGCTCAAAAAAAGCATGATCGCGGATGGGGGAGACGACGAATGAGATACCCTGCATCCGAGAAGCTGGAGATAATCCGGATCGTCGAGCAGTCGCACCTGCCCGCCAAACGCACGCTGGACCAGCTCGGCGTGGCACGGCGCACCTTCTACCGCTGGTATGATCGTTACCTTGAAGGTGGTCCCGAGGCGCTGGCAGACCGACCATCCGGGCCGAGCCGGGCGTGGAACCGCATCGGCGAGGATGTCCAGCAGCAGATCGTCGAGATGGCGCTGGAACAGACCGAGCTGTCCCCGCGAGAACTGGCGGTGCGCTTCACCGACGAGCGGCGCTACTTCGTGTCCGAAGCTACGGTTTACCGGCTGCTCAAGGCTCATGATCTGATCACCAGCCCGGCCTACACCGTGATCAAGGCGGCAGATACGTTCCACACACAAACCTCCCGCCCCAACGAGATGTGGCAGACCGACTTTACCTACTTCAAGATCATAGGATGGGGCTGGGTCTATCTCTCGACCGTGCTCGACGATTACTCGCGCTACATCATTGCATGGAAGCTCTGCACCACCATGCGAGCCGAGGACGTCACTGACACGCTCGATATGGCACTGGCAGCCTCAGGCTGCGACCACGCCAATGTGCTGCACAGGCCCCGCCTGCTCAGCGACAATGGCCCCAGCTACATCGCGAGCGAGTTGGCCGAATACATCGACGCCAACAAGATGAGCCACGTGCGCGGCGCACCCTTCCACCCACAGACCCAAGGCAAGATCGAGCGCTGGCATCAGACGCTCAAAAACCGTGTGCTGTTGGAGAATTACTTCCTGCCGGGCGATCTCGAACAGCAGATCAAGGCCTTCGTCGAGCATTACAACCACCAGCGCTACCACGAGGGCCTCGACAACGTCACACCCGCCGATGCCTACTTCGGCAGGGCTGCCGCCATCATCAAACGAAGAGAAAGGATCAAGCGAAAGACACTCGAACATCGGCGCTTGCAACACCGCAAGCTCGCCGCCTAAACATCAATCCAAGACGAGGCCCACACTCCGCTGATCTACGCCGCGAGTTGTGCCAAATGTGCTGACGACGGACAACGTGACCCTGCACTTTCACTCAAGCTGCTAGAGCACATGGCTAACATGTGGGCAAAAGACATCCCACCCAACGATCCTCGCGTCAGCCCCCTTTTCGCCAACCAAGAGGGACTTGCGCCAACCATGGTGTTTAGCGGAGACCGCGAGATTCTTGATTCCGATGCTCTGCGGCTCAAAGCCAAGAACCCGGCAATCGATCATCGGCGTTACGCGGAAATGATGCACGTCTGGCCCGTAGGTCCTACGCGCGAAGCTAAGAAAGCCCTAGATGAGGCCTCACAATTCATTCTCCGTCAACTTTCGGTAAAAAATCCGGCGTGAGGCTGCGGAATGCCCGAAATTAAACCGCTACGATGATGCGGCAGCTAAGATCGCCTCGAAGTTTCGAAATTGCGCTCGGCTATATGTCTGCTTTTGGTAATCCGCCAAACGAACGGCAATGGCTGAAATGAGGGCGCGAAGCGGACCTTCCGACTATGCACTCCATCTGCCACGCAGCCAGTCCGTGGTTGCAGGCATTATCCGGCTTGCTCAATTCAGTAAGCCCTCAAGTGCATCACCAATCTGCTGCACGGCCTCTATCAGATGACCGTCATCGAGGTGAGCATACCGGGCGGTGGTCTGAACATTGGCATGACCGAGCAGACGCCCGATCATCGGCAGGGTTTCCTTGTTCATCGCCGCATGGCTGGCAAAGGTATGGCGCAGGTCATGGATGCGAACGCCGGGTAGCCCTGCCTCGGCTCTGAGCCTGCGCCAGAAACCATCCACGCAGCGAAGCGGCTTGCGGTAGCTGTAATTCCAGAACGGATATGGGATCCTCTCGTAGCGCGGGAGCGCAGCGATCACTTCGCGGGCTGCCGAGCCAAGCCAAACCGTTCGTGGTCCGGTCTTGCTGTCGCGCAAGTGCAGCCGGTTGCCCTTGATGTCGGTCCATTCGAGCGTGAGGATTTCGCTCTTCCGGCAACCTGTCAGCAGTAGGAGCGTGAGGGCTGCACCCGCACACTGTTTGGTGCGATCATCCGATGTGCGAAGTTTTGCAAGCTCGAACCCCAAACGGGCGAGTTCCTCGTTGGTGAGGAAGCGCTCGCATTGGCGCTTGCGGTTGGGCCGAATTGAGCGGCACGGATTGGTGTTCTCGAGCCGGTAGCCCCATTCCTCCGCCTTGTTGAGCATGTGCTTGAGGATTTCGAATGTCCGGTTCGATGCTCCCGGTCCGGTGCGATTGTTGAGGTCCGCAAACCAGCTCGCGACGTGGCCCTCGTTCAGTTCGTCGATGTAGACGCCAGCGAAGGCGTCATCGAGATAGCGGCGACGATAGCCGGTGTGGGTTTCCAGGGTCGATGCTTTCCAGCGTGGTGCCCAGCGATCCCAATACTCGGTCACGAAGTCGGCGAAGCTCGGCGCTGACCGGATGCGCTGGCGCTCAGTCGCCGGATCGCGACCTACCTGCGCGTATGCGATGACCCGGCGCGCAACCATTTGCGCCTGATAGCGCGTGAGGACCGATGCAGGTCCGATTGTGACCGTGCGCATGCGGCCTGCCATGCGGGTCTGGACGATGTAGACGTTGCGACCGCTCGGATAGTGCCGGATACCAAAGCCGTGTTCGACACCAAGCCAGGTCGTGGTCCGCGCCTTGCCTTTGGGAACGAGCTTGAAGTTGACGGTTGCCCCGACGTCGGCAAGCGCCTCTTCGACGATCTTCTTGAGACTGGCGGCAGTCATGGCCTGAGACCAATCGCCTCCGCCAGCGAGCCGGAAACCCGCTCAGCGGCTTCGCCGATCACTTCGTCGGACAGGTGTGCATATTTTGCGGTCGTTTCGACCAGCTTGTGGCCAAGCAGCTTGCCAATGGTCGATAGCGGCACGTTGTCCATGATCGCTGTTGAAGCGAAGCTGTGCCGCAGATCATGGATACGAACGTCGGGCAAAGCGCACTGCCGCCGGAATTTGTACCACCAAGTATCAAAGTTCAGTGGGCGTTTTCCGGTCCGGTTCGGAAACACAAGATCGCTGTCGTCGCGCCTCTCGATCCCCGCAAGGATGTCCTGCGACTGCGAATTGAGCCAGATCACCTTGGGACCGGTCTTGCTGTCCGGCAGCACAAATCGGGGCGGCTTCACCCACTCCCAGCGCAGGTTCGTGATCTCGCCCACGCGCGCGCCAGTGAACAAGAGCAGGCGAGCGATTGCGACCTCTGCCGGTCGGTCCGCCTCAGCCTCACGCAATGCCGCTCCGATCCGGCGATACTCGGCTGGTGTCAAATAACGCTCAACGCTTTGCCGCTTGTATCGTGGCATCCCTCGGCAGGGGTTCGAACCTGGCCGACGCATCTTGAGCGCTTCGGCATATTTGAACAGCGCGGACAACACGGGCACGGCGCGGTTGAACTTTACCTCGCTCTCTCCCGCGCAGCCATCGCGCCAGCGGTGGATGTCTGGTGGGAGGATGTCCGCCACGCGCGTGTCGCCAAACGTAGGCTTGATATCGAGCCGCCACGCATCCCAATTTCGTTTGGTGGTCGAGGGCTTCCAGACGCGGGATAGATCATCCCAATAGGCCTCAACAAAGTCGGTCATCGTCGGGGTGGCCTTGACCACTGCGCGTTTGGGCAAACCATCAAGCGCGGCTTCCGCAAGAATGCGGCGAGCTTGCGCCCTTGCCAGCCCCGCCTCAAGCTCGTCGGTCCGGCCAAGGGTGATGCGCCGATGCTTGCCGCGATGGCGCAAGCGCACGAACCAGAAGTAGTTGCCGCTCGGCCTTACGCGCAGCCCGAAGCCCGCAAGCTCAGTGTCCCAGATGCAGTATTCGCGTTCGCGCAGCGGCAGCTTGCGGCGGGCAAAATTGCCATCGAGAAGTGCTCTATGGGCAGACCTTCGGCGTTTGGGGACCATATGGCATTCGCCCTCATGCAAACTGCCCCCAGAACCCTTGGAAATACCGTCATTTGCGGGGACCGGGCAGCATTCAACAGCGCCCTCTCTGCCGAGCACCTTGAGCGCTTCACACACTGATTTTATTGCATTTTTTCCCAAAACACAGCAGTGCTACTGCGTACGGTGTGCATCTCGTCCCCAATTGCGCAGGTGGTGACCAGTGACCCTAGGCGTTCTGTCTCATGGGTCACTGACTACCCTTACCGAGGGAGCGTGAGCAACCCTTGGAACTGGCCCATGTTCGCGAACGATCTGTCCCTGTCTCCATTCCCAACAAGGGGTCGCACCTGCGCAAAAGGGACCGGCCAAGGACCACGTGTGGAGCGGCAGGAACGGGGTCTGTCGGTCCTGCCGCGCGCGCTGGTCCGACCCGGTTCCGGTGCGCAAGTGCGTGCGGGGCCCAGAAACAAATCAGGCCGCGCCCTCAGGAGCGCAGCGATAGCTGCGCGGGACAGAGCGCGTCCACAGCCCCGCTCAATTTCTCGGACCGTTGCCAAAAGGGGCGAGCATGAAAAAAGGGCGGGAACCGTTGCCGGCCCCGCCCTCTTTGCGCGTTTCAATATTCGTCGAGGAGCCCTCCGTGGACCGTGTGCACTACCCGGTGTGCCAGGTGTGCCGGCAGGGCGTTGTAGTCACCCTCGTCGAGTGCGAAGTAGCCCAGATCGTCGTCTTCGATCACGTGCTGGTCGAAGAAGCTGTGCAATGCCCGCCGTTCGGCCGTGGCAAGTGCCTCGAAGTAGCTGTTCGAAGTGGTCTGAACCGTTGCAAGTGTAGCCATGATATCCTCCTGATTGTGCCGGGAAGCCGACAGGAGGTCCAAGGACGGGGATGCGGCCGCCGGGTCACAGGATCGCCCGCATGGGCGACCGCGCCAGCGGCGGTGGGGGTAACGGTTTTGTCGGACCGTAGCGTCAGCGAAGGGGAGGCAAAATCGTGGGGCCCCGCCGTCCTTGACGCGGTGGTTGCATTCCCGTCAGCATGGGAGTTCCGTGAGCCAGGACCCTCTCACCTTTCCTAAAGGCGCGAGGTCAGATTCCATTTTCCTACATGCCTGGATCCGGGGCAGGATGCGTGCGGGCTGCCACCACAAGGGGATTATTGAAAGGACCCCCATATGCCGTCGCAACGAAGCGCGATTGCCGCATTGAAGAAACTGGAAGCCGACCGGGAAGCGCTCGACCAGCGCCAGCGTGAATTGGAAGAGAAGGCGGCCATTGAACTGGGCCAGATGCTTCTCGGCACAGGTATTGAGACCTTCTCGAAGAAGGGCATCAGGACGGCTGGCGAACTGCTCGGCAAGCTGGGCGAAGAGGAGAGCCTGCGGCGGCTGGAAGGAGCCCGCCCTGCCCCTGCTCGCGAGCCCCAGGCATCGTCCGGCTAGAACAGGAAGAAGGGCGCTGTCCGGTCTGGACAGCGCCCCTCAGGTAGGGATCGATGATGATGGACGTCAGTCGATCTCGGGAGCGTCGGTGTTGTCGTTGTCGTCGCTCGAACCACTGCCGCGGGAGAGGAAGTCGACCTTGTCGGCGAGGATCTCGGTGCCGTAGCGCGTGACTCCATCCTTGTCCTCCCACTGGGTGTAGTGAATGCGGCCCTGGACGCTGACCAGCTGGCCCTTTGAGCAGTACTGCCCGACGGTCTTGGCGAGGCCGTTGAAGCAGGTCACCCGGTGGAACTCGCTTTCCTTGGCGGTGTAGCCGTTCTCGTCCTTGTAGGTCTTGCCGTCCTTGTCGCGCGCGGGGCGATCGGTGACGACGGTGATCCCGGTGACGTTGGTGCCGCCCTTGGTCTCGCGGGTGTCGGGATCGCGGGCGATGCGGCCAGTGAGGATTGCGATATTGGTCATGATGAAAGTTCCTTAAGTTCCTCAAACCGGAGACCATCTCCGGCTTGCGAACTTGCCTAAGAAGCAGGGCATGGGAGGACTGCACCGCAGGAGCGAAGCTCCAAGGGAAACCTGTTCATGACGGGTGGTGCGGGCAGGCGCGCGAAGCGCGACAACACGGCCGGAAAGGAACGGGTTGCTGTCCTCAGCTGACCTGATTCAGGACTGTTCGCGAAGAAAGCCGGATGGGTATCGGGTGCGGGTCTGAAGGTGCCGTGACCGGCGCTTGCAATCAGGCTTCGCCTTCGCCTTCCGATGCCGCCAGGAGATCCATGAAGTTGCGGGCCGCTTCCCGGTCTTCCTCGTTCTCGAACGCCACATCGAGATCGGGGGCGGACCCGAACATGTGCAGGAACGACCACAGTGCAAAGCGCTTGCCCCGGTCCTCTTCAAGGCCGAGATCGACCCGGCAGTGCTCGATGCCGGCTGCAAAGGTGTCGGGAGCAACCCTGGAAAGGTCGGTGGTGGCAAAGTAGCGCTGCAGCAGATCGTCAAGTTGCATTCGCAAAGGATAGTACGGTGACGGGCAAATGCACATGTGCTTGAGGAGCAACACCCAATCTCTTCAACAATTCAGGGAATTGATCCTTATCTAACCAGACCCATCTTGAAGAATGCACCCTCAAGGGTGGGGCGCTGAAGGAAGATCGGGATGACGAAAATCAGAGGAAAGAACGACGGCCCCAGAGGCCGGAACGAGCACTATGACGTCGGGTCACGCAAGAACGTGCCGCGCCGAAATATCGTAGCGGAAATCAAGCGCGGCGAGCACCCCGGCGCTCATGTCGTGAAGATCAACGATCGGGAATATGCCCGCGACAATCCTGACCGTTCCAAGAGCGACAACGTCAATCGCGGCAAATAAACGGCTGGCCACAAAGCGGCGTTAGCCGCCCTTTGGGGATGCACCCAACGGACCGCGGCGATCGACCACGGTGATCCGGCGTGCCTTGGCATCGATCACGAGCCGCTCGGTCACGCCATTCCCCGGGAAGGCGACAACGTAGCGCGGATTGAGGGAGAGCATTTGCTCGTTGCGCTTGAACGCGGCGCGGGCACCAAGCCGACGATCAAGCGAGTAGGTCAGTTGCTGCACTTCGCGGCGTTCAGCCCAACTCGCTGCCAGGCGATCGGCTCCCTTGCCGTCACCGCCATGGACCAGGAAGAGATCGGGAACCGCATCGCGAACCTTGTCCAGCGTTGCCCAGATATTGTCGGCATATCGCTTCGCATCCTCGGTGCTCTCGAAGCTCTGGCGACCACCGGCGAAGAGGACCGGAGTTCCTTCCGGTATCAGGGCGTGACGCCTGTTCTCGGCACGTGCGCGGAGGAAATCGCGGGCATCGATCACGGCCGATGTGAAGTGGCGCGAATGGCTCGTGCGCGAGCCCGAAACGGGCTTCCAAGAGGAGCCGGTCTCGTCGCGGTAAAGTGCTGCCGCCGCCTCGCGCATCTGCTCAAAGGCAAGCATGCTGGCTTCGGCAGCCTGCGCGCGCTCAACCTGCTCTTCAAGATTGCTCGAATGCACTTCGGACCCGTCGGCTGATGCGAGGAGGACCCGGATCTCGTCGCTGGCCCGATCAAGTTGAGCCGACTTGCGGCTGGCTGCGCGGTGGAACAGATTGACCATGCCCCAGGCAATATCCTCGGCATCGGCTTCCAGGGCTGTGTCGGAAAACATCGCGAAGAGGTCGGACCATACGGCGCCAAGCGTCTGCTCGATCGCGTCCTCGCAGGGAAAGTCGGTCTCGTTGAAGGGGGCCGGCCTGATGCTCAGGCCTGAGAGATCGAGGCCGCTCAACTGGTCGATGAAGCTGTCGTACATGGGGTGTCTCCTGATCGCGGGGACAAGGAGAGGAGGCACCATTGCCTCGGCCCAGTCCGCCGGAGCCCGATCAGGGCCGGGAAAAGGGGGCGTGACGCACCGCGCAGCGGGAAACCTGCGGTCCTAGGCTGGCGCGGGCAACACGGGCCGACGGGCCGCAGGTTGCGGCTCGCCCCGACCGGCCCAAGGGCCTCTCCCGGCGGACAGGGATGAGGCAGGATCAGCACCCGGTATCGCAGGTGGATCGGGAGCGCTCGAAGATCGCTTCGCCATTCGAGAGCCGACCGATGAGGCGCAACTCACCAAACAGGTCGATGAACCTTCCTGAGACTTGGCCAAGCCAGTGCCGTGCTCTCGCCGTTCGTGGGTTGTAGAAGTCGGCCTCCCAGTACTGGGCATCGTCGCGTTCGGCGAGCCAGATCGCTGCAAGGCCGCAATAGGTCGATATGCCGCAATCGGCGAAGGCATTGCGAAGGAGGATGCGGTCCTCGCGGCCGCGCCATCCATCGAAGCGCTCGAAGGAAGGAAAGGCCGCCTTCGCAGTATCGATGACTTCGTCGACGAGGCACTCATAAGCCCAGTCGGTGTCGTCCACTTCGCCGTCATCGAGCAGGCGAAAGGCCACTACGGAGCCGGTCGGGTAGCTGACGGAACGTCCCATCTCACTGCTCCTCAGGCTGCATCAACGAGATCGATGTCAGTCTCGCCTTCGTTAGATTGCTGGCCACCCAGTTCGAGCAACAGGCTGGCCGCTTCCTCGGCCTTGGCCGCAGCGGTGAGGATCGCGCGCTCGTCCGATTTGAGGATCTTGAGCCAGGACGCGATGTAGCTGGCGTGATGGTCGAGATGGGTAACGGGAAGACCCAGTTCTGCCCCGAGAATGGCCGAGGACAGCTCGGCGATCAGTTCCTCGGCAGCATAGGCGTCGCTGCCGAAGCGGTTCTTGAGATCGCGGTCGAGCCGCGAGGAATGCCCCGTCCAGTGCGACAGCTCGTGCGCGAGCGTCGCGTAGTAGTGGTCGTAGGCTTCGAAAAGTTCGGCTGGCGGCATGGTGACGCGGTCGCGCAGCGGCTCGTAATAGGCCTGGGCGCCATGATGGCGCAGGTCTGCGCCAATCTCTGCGAAAAAGGCATCAAGCCGCTCTTCGCGTCCTTCGGGCTCCAGCGCGTCAACGAGTGGCTTGGGATGATAGAACTCGGGGAGGCCATCGCACTGGTCAGCGTTGAAAACGGCGTAGGCCTTGAGCACGCGCCGGTTCTCGGTGTCCACTTCGCCTTCGGCGTTCTCGACCTCCTTGGTGTAGCTCTTGTAGAAAATCGCGATGGTCGATTTCTCACCCTTGCGGACCTGTCCGCCAAGTTTCTGGCACTGACGATAGGTCATCCAGTAAGGCGAGGCGTAGCCGCAGCCATCGGCCACCATCCACAACCAGAATGTGTTCATGCCGCGATAGGGTGTCCCGCAGCTCCGCAAGGGCCGCGAGACCGGCACACCGCGCCACGGCTTAACCCAGGGCTTTGTCCCTTGCTCGAGTTTCTCGATGATGGCGGCGGTGATGCGCTGGGCTGGCGAATCTGAAACAGCGCGGCGGGACTTGGTCATGGGAGGTCTCCTGATCGCCGGGACGGAGATGCCCCGGCTCAGGAAGAGCAAAGCTCCCTCTCCTCTCTCCTTGCTGCGTGCTACCTTGCACGCGCCGGATCTTCCGTCGGACACGGGATCGTACGGCAAGCAATCGCTCAAAAACCGGTCCCTGCGGCTTGCCCATTTGCTTGCGATCAGCTAACCGCCCGCCGATGCGGCAGCTCCATTTCCTGTTTTTGTTGGCATTGCTCCTGGTCTCGCATGGCGGGCTTCCGGGATCGATTCCGCATCTGGAAGCGGCGCATGCACATGAGGCGGCAAGCGCGCATCATGCGCATGAGCACAATTCCGCCGATGTCATCGAGGTCGAGACAGACGCCGATTCGCTCGCGTCCGAAGACATCGTGCCTCACCCTGCTTCGCATTCGCACAGCTCGATTGCGATGCCGGACCAGACCGAGTTCGCGGGCAACGCCCCTGCGCCTCGAACACTTCTGCGGCCGGGCGAGACACCGCCTCTCATCGGCTTTTCGCCAGCTCCGTTAACACAGCCCCCATCAGCCTGATTTTCTGAATCCGGCCCGCATTCCGGGCCAATTTCCATTCAGACAATCAGGAGCAGTCTATCATGCACGTGTCCACGCGTGCCGCCCTTCTGGCGGCCACGTTGGTGTGGGCGACCTCGGCATCCGCCCAGACGTACACACTCGAGGAGGCCGTTCGAACTGCGGTCGCCAATTCACCGCAGGGCGAGGCGACCGCAGCGCGCCTCGACGGCCTCAACGCAGCGCGAAGCGCTGCCGATACCAACCCCGCGCCCACGATCGATGGGACCGTCGAGAACATCGGCACCCCGGGCTTTTCCCAATGGCAGATCGACGGGACTTACAACCAGCGACTGGAGCGCGGCGGCAAACGCGCGGCGCGCGTGCGCCTCGCGCAAGGTGATATCGCCGTTGCCGGGGCCGAGGCGCTCGTGCGGCGTCTCGATCTCGCGAGCGAAGTCCAGGCGTTGTACGTCGAAGCGCAAGCCGCCGCCTTGTCGCTCGAACTTGCCAGGAGCAGGGTCGAGATCGCCGAGACCCTCGCCAATGAGGTGCAGCGCAGGGTCGATGAGGCGCGCGACCCTTTGTTCGCGGGAACGCGGGCCCGCACACAACTGGCCGAAGCCCGGGTGGATCTTGGGCTGGCGGAACACGCCTTCGAAGCCGCTCTGGCGCGCCTGGCGCTCCTTACCGGCGGAGATCCACGCAGCATCGGAGTCGTGACCTCGGGCTTCCTCGAAGCCGAAGAGATTGCCATCACCACTGCCGACCTTACGCCAGTCGATCTTGCCGTCTTCCAGGCCCGGCGCGAGAGGGCGGACGCGAACTATCGCCTCCAGGAAGCCAATTCGCGCACCGATCCAACTGTCTTCGCGGGACCCAGGTTGTTCGGCAATGGCGACGTCGCCGTCATTGCGGGCTTCTCGCTGCCTTTGCCCAACCGCGCGCTCAATCGGGCCAACATCGACCGCGCCGCGGCCGAGCAGCGGCAGGTAGAGGCGGACCTCGCGGTCGAACGGTTCCAGCGTCGCCGGCAGATCGCTCTGGCTGCCGAACGCGTCGAAGAGGCGCGCCACGAGGCCGAGGCGATCCAGGAGCAGGTGGTGCCCGGTGCCGAACAGACCCTTCGGGAGGTCCGTGCCGGCTACAATCGCGGAGGGTTCACCTTTCTCGATGTCTCCGTTGCCCAGACCGCATTGCACGAGGCCAGAGTCCGCTTCGTCGATGCTCTCGCCGAATATCATCAGGCCAAGGTCGACTACGACCGACTGACTGGCCGCTTCATCGAACTTGTTGGGGGTTATTGATCATGCGCAAGACGCACTTATTCCTTGCTGCGTGCTTTGCAGCGACACTCACCGCCTGCGGCCAGTCGGCAGATACGCCGGAAACTTCCGAAGAACAGGCAGCCGCAGAGGGCGAGTACGAGCGCGGTCCACACAACGGTCGCATGCTTCGTGACGGCGACTTCGCGATCGAGGTTACCGTCTTTGAAGACGGTGTTCCGCCCGAATACCGTCTATACGCCTACCGCGACAACGAGCCCGTCGATCCCGAAACGGTCCGTGCCCGGGTCATGATCACGCGTCTGGACGGCGAAAAGACCACGTTCGAATTCGAACCGGAACAGGATTACCTGCGGGGCCAGGGCGTTCTCGTCGAACCGCACAGTTTCGACGTCGTGGTAGTGGCAATCGAAGGCGACAACAGCCATCGATGGGCGTTCGAATCTTACGAGGGCCGGGTTACCATCTCGGACGAGGCGGCACGTGCGGCCGGCATCCGGACCGAGACGGTCGGACCGCAACAGGTCGGTGAAACCGTGGAAATCATCGGACGGGTGGAGCTCGATCCCTCCGGCAGCGCCGAAGTGGGGGCCAAATTCCCGGGCACCGTCATGTCGCTGCATGCCAATCTCGGCGATCGTGTAGCGCGGGGGGCGTTGCTGGCGCGGGTAGAAAGCAGTTCATCGTTGCAGACCTATCCGATCTACGCGCCGATTTCCGGAGTGATCACGCAGCGCAATACCAACATTGGCGACATCGCGGACAGCGATCCGATGTTCGTCATCTCCGATCCGTCTCGCACGGTTGCGACCTTCCCGATCTTCCCACGCGACATCGAGCGGGTTCGTCCCGGACAATCCGTGCTCATCCGGGGCCTCGAAGGCCAGCGTGCGCAGGGCTCCCGCATCCGGGACTTCCTGCCTTTGGCGGAAGTCAGCAGCCAGGCGGTGACCGCACGTGCGCCGCTCCCCAATCGCGATGGCTTCTGGCGACCGGGAATGGCGGTCAGGGGGCTGGTCTCGGTCGACCAGCGACGGGTGCCTCTCGCCGTCAGGACGGACGCCATCCAGCAATTCCGCGATTTTCGCGTCGTCTTCGCCAAGATCGGCGAGACCTACGAGGTGCGGATGCTCGAGCTTGGTCAGGAAGGTCCCGAGTGGACCGAAGTGCTGAGCGGGATCGATGCAGGCACCGTCTACGCATCCGAGAACAGCTACGTGATCAAGGCCGACATCGAGAAGTCGGGCGCGAGCCACGATCACTGAGGAGCGCGATTTCATGTTGGAAAGAATTGTCGAGCTGTCGATCAGACAGCGTTTCGCAGTGCTGGCAGCGGTGTTCATTTTCGCCGCCGTGGGCATTTACAGTTTCGGCCGGCTCAAGATCGATGCCGTGCCGGACATCACCAATGTGCAGGTGCAGATCAACACTTCGGCGCCGGGCTTTTCTCCGCTCGAAGCCGAGCAGCGCATTACCTATCCGGTCGAAACCGCCATCGCGGGGTTGCCGGGGCTGTCCTATACGCGCTCGGTTTCGCGCTACGGTCTGAGCCAGGTTACCGTCGTTTTCGAGGACGGCACCGACATCTACTTCGCCAGGCAACTCGTCAACGAGCGCCTGCAGGCGGTACGTTCGAACCTGCCGGAGACGGTCGAACCCGAGCTCGGGCCTATCGCCACGGGCCTGGGCGAGATCTTCATGTACACGGTCGAAGCCGAGCAGGGCGCGGTCAAACCCGATGGCTCGCGCTATACCGCGCAGGATCTGCGGACGTTGCATGACTGGGTCGTTCGGCCCCAGCTTCGCACGGTTCCAGGGGTCACCGAGGTCAACTCGATCGGCGGCTACCGCAAGGAGTATGTCGTAGCGCCGCTTCCCGAACGTCTTGCCGGCTTCGGTCTGACGGTCGAGGACGTGATCGAGGCGCTCGAAAACAACAATGCCAATGTCGGTGCTGGCTACGTCGAGAGGTCGGGTTCGCAATATCTTATCCGCGTACCCGGACAGGCCGAGGACGAACGCGATCTGTCCGGGATTATCGTCGATTACCGCGATGGCATTCCCATTCGTATCGCTGATGTGGCGGATGTCGAGATCGAATCCGAGATCCGCAATGGCGCCGCGACCAAGGATGGCCGCGAAGTTGTGCTCGGCACGATCTACATGCTCGTTGGCGAGAATGCCCGCGATGTCAGTGTCGCGGTGGCCGAAAGGCTGGAAGAGGTAAACCGCTCGCTGCCCGGCGGCGTTGTCGCCAATACGGTCTACGATCGCTCCGAACTGGTCGAAGCAACGGTCTCCACAGTCGAGAAGAACCTCGCCGAAGGGGCGCTGTTGGTCATCGTTGTCCTGTTCGTCCTGCTCGGCAACTTCAGGGCTGCACTCATTACCGCTGCCGTGATCCCGCTCTCTTTCCTCCTGATGATCACGGGGATGGTCGAGAACAACGTGTCGGGCAATCTGATGAGCCTGGGGGCATTGGACTTCGGCCTGATCGTGGATGGTGCGGTCATCATTGTCGAAAACTGCCTCCGTCGGTTCGGCGAGGCGCAGCATTCGCTCGGAAGACTGCTGAATCGCGAGGAACGCTTCAAGCTGGCGGCCCGCGCATCTGCCGAGGTGATCAAGCCGAGCCTTTTCGGCATTCTGATCATCACGATCGTCTACGTGCCGATCTTCGCTCTCGAAGGCGTGGAGGGCAAGACGTTCCACCCGATGGCGATCACGGTCGTCATGGCGCTCACCGCCGCCATGGTGCTCTCCCTCACCTTCGTTCCGGCCGCGGTCGCGACATTCGTGACGGGCAAGGTCGAGGAGAAGGAGACGCGCGTCATGCGCGCCGCCAAATCGGGTTATCGTCCGATGCTCGATTTCGCCTTGCGTTCGCGCAAAGCTGTCCTTGCCGGAGCCGTGGCTCTGGTGGTCCTGAGTGGATGGGGTGCAAGCCGGATGGGATCGGAATTCATTCCCAATCTGGATGAAGGCGATATCGCGCTCCACGCCCTGAGAATTCCGGGTACCAGCCTCAGCCAGGCAGTCGCCATGCAGACTGCCCTGGAAGACAAAATTCGCACCTTCCCCGAGGTGGACCAGGTGTTCGCGAAGATCGGTACCGCCGATGTGGCCACTGACCCAGTGCCGCCATCGGTCGCCGACACCTTCGTGATCATGAAGCCGAGAGAGGATTGGCCGGATCCCCGCAAACCGAAGGAGCAACTCGTCGCCGAGATGAACGAGGCCGTCCAGCAGGTGCCGGGTTCGCGCTACGAGTTCCTTCAACCGATCCAGATGCGTTTCAACGAACTCATCGCGGGCGTGCGTTCAGACGTCGCGATCAAGATCTTCGGGGACGATCTCGACCAGCTCGCTTCCGTTGCAGCCGAGGTCGAGGGCGTTGTCTCTTCGATCGAGGGATCGCAGGACGCGCAGACCGAACAGGTGACCGGCTTGCCGTTCATTCAGGTCATCCCTGATCGCATCCGCCTGACCCAGCTCGGGTTGAACGTGGACGATGTTCAGACGGTGGTGTCGACGGCAATCGGCGGGACCGAGGCCGGCCAGATCTTCGAGGGTGATCGACGCTTCGATATCGTTGTCCGGCTGCCCGAAGAGATGCGCGAGGATCGCCAGGTGCTCGAGCGTCTTCCTATCGCACTGCCAGGTGGAGGGTCTGTCCCGCTGTCGGAGGTTGCGACGATCGAGAACGTTCAGGGGCCGAACCAGATCAGCCGCGAGGACGGCAAGCGGCGTGCGGTGGTCACCAGCAATGTGCGCGGACGGGACCTGGGTTCCTTCATATCCGAGGCGCAAGAGAGGATCGCCACGGAGATCGAGCTGCCCGAGGGCTACTGGGTCGACTATGGCGGCACATTCGAGCAACTCGAATCCGCGAGTGCGCGGCTTCAGATCGTCGTTCCGCTCGCCTTGCTGCTGATCTTCGGCCTGCTGGTGGCGCTGTTTCGCTCGGTGAAGGACGCGCTGGTCGTGTTTTCCGGGGTGCCATTGGCGCTTACCGGAGGGGTGGCCGCGCTCATGCTGCGCGGCATCCCCTTCTCGATCTCGGCGGGGGTCGGCTTCATCGCCCTGTCGGGGATCGCCGTGCTGAACGGCGTCGTCATGCTGACGTTCATCCGGCAGCTGATGGATGACGGCAAGCCGCTCGAGGACGCCATCAAGGAAGGAGCCATGGCTCGTCTGCGGCCCGTACTCATGACCGCACTCGTCGCAAGCCTCGGCTTCGTTCCGATGGCTCTGAATGTCGGGCTCGGTTCGGAGGTGCAGCGTCCGCTCGCGACGGTCGTCATCGGCGGGATCGTCTCGGCTACCGCGCTGACACTGCTGGTTCTGCCAGCACTCTACAGGGTGGTTCGCGGCGAACGCACGGAAGTCCCGGAGACAGGGACATTCGACGAAAACCCCAACCCTCAACTCGCAAGCTGAAGCCGGAGCAGTCGTCCGCAGGGTGCAATCCTGCGGGCGGCCGACATCCGGGACCGGAGAACGAAATGATATCGATAACGCAATCTCGATCCAATACAGCAGTCATGCGCATTCTCGCGCTCGCTACAGTTCTGCTAATCTTCCTCGCCTCGGGTGCCGAAGCGTGGGCGCACAATGTCGCCGAGGGGGACAAGGGCTACATCCAGGAGAGCAGCGGAACGCTGATCCTGCCCTTCATCTATCTCGGCGCAAAACACATGGTGACCGGATACGATCACCTGCTCTTTCTTTTCGGCGTCATCTTCTTTCTCTACCGGTTGAAGGACGTCGGAATCTACGTGACGCTGTTCGCGATCGGCCATTCGACCACGCTGCTGTTCGGTGTCCTGACCGGTATCACCGCCAACGCCTATCTCATCGATGCGATCATCGGTCTGTCGGTCGTCTACAAGGCGTTGGACAATCTCGGTGCCTTCCAGCGGTGGTTCGGATTCCAGCCAAGTACCAAGGCAGCAACCCTCATTTTCGGCTTCTTTCACGGCTTCGGCCTTGCCACGAAGATCATCGAATTCGAGATCGCCGAAGACGGCCTCATCCCAAATCTTCTCGCCTTCAATGTCGGTGTGGAAATCGGGCAATTGCTCGCCCTTGGCGCAATCCTGATCGTGATGGGCTTTTGGCGCAGGACCGAGAGCTTCATGCGTCACGCCTTCGCCGCCAACACTCTTCTCATGACCGCGGGCTTCATGCTCGTCGGCTACCAACTCGTCGGCTTCGCCGTAGCCTGATCACATTTTTCCAGGAGCAATAGACATGTTCAATTCACAGCGCCCGTCCACCAGCGACCTTCCCACCAACCGCCAGCTTGTCAAGGCGACCGCGTTCGCCTTGGTGACCGCGACCGTCCTCCTGGTCACCGTGGTTCTACCCGCGGAATACGCGATCGATCCGACCGGAGCGGGCCGTCTTCTTGGATATTCCGAGATGGGCGAGATCAAACAGCAACTTGCTGCGGAAGCAGCTGCCGACGAGCAGAACACAGCCATCGAGGAGGTTCGTACGCTCGCCGGTAACAGCGGCAGCGGCTCCGAAGCGGCAACGCGCCGCGATGTCACCGAATTGACGCTCGCGCCTGGTGAGGGTGCGGAAGTCAAGGCGGTCATGGCCGATGGGGCCAGTCTTCAATACGAATGGTCGGTGCAAGGTGGCCACGTCAATTTCGATACGCATGCCGATGCCCCGGGCATTTCTTACCACGGATACGACAAAGGCCGCGAATCCACGGGTGAGTCCGGCACACTCGTCGCCGCCTTCGATGGGAGCCATGGCTGGTTCTGGCGCAATCGTTCTGGCGCAACCGTAACCGTGACCCTCAAGACCGACGGCAGCTACTCCGAAATCAAGCGTGTAGTCTAGATCACTCTCTGCCCAAAGGAAGACATCGCCATGCTCTCCGTTCTGACCAATCGCACATATCGTCACCTGTTTTTTGCGCAGGTCATCGCGCTTGTCGGAACGGGGCTCTCGACGGTCGCTCTCGGCTTGCTGGCCTATGATCTCGCCGGTGCCGACGCCGGCGCGGTCTTGGGTACGGCACTTGCCATCAAGATGGTCGCCTATATCGGTATCGCTCCCCTTGCCGGGGCCTATGCCGACAAATTTCCCCGCAAACGCCTGCTTGTGGGAATGGACATCATCCGCGCCGGCGTTGCGCTACTGCTCCCATTCGTCGATGCGGTCTGGCAAATCTATCTGCTCATTTTCGTGCTGCAGTCGGCATCGGCCGTCTTCACGCCGACCTTCCAAGCAACCATTCCCGACATCCTGCCGGACGAAGAAGAGTACACGAAAGCTCTTTCCCTGTCCCGAATGGCCTACGATCTTGAAAGCCTGGTCAGTCCGGTCCTGGCTGCCGCGCTACTGGTGACCATAAGCTTCCACTGGCTGTTCGCGGGAACCGCCATCGGCTTCGTCGTCTCGGCGATGCTTGTGGTGAGCGCCGCTCTACCTCACAGGAAATCGCTGGCAAAGCGGGTGGAGGGTGTATGGCGCAAAACCACACGCGGCATGCGGGTCTATCTCAAGACACCCAGGCTTGTCGGCTTGCTGGCCGTCACCCTTGCTGCGGCGGCTGGCAGCGCGATGGTCATCGTCAACACGGTTGTCATCGTGAAAAACATGGGACGCAGCGAAGGCGACGTCGCGCTGGCTTTGGCGGCTTACGGAGCGGGCTCGATGCTGGCTGCGCTTGCTCTGCCCCGCATCCTGACCGGGGTGAAAGACCGTACGGTCATGATTTTCGGCGCGGCTCTCTTGGTCGCCACACTGGCAGCGATAGGGCTAGTGTTCGGACAGCTGGGCACCCAACCGCTCTGGCCGTTTCTGCTGGTCGGCTGGCTCGCGATGGGTATCGGGTATTCGCTTTGCGTCACGCCGAGCGGAAGATTACTCAAACGCTCGTCGGCGGATGAGGACCGCCCGGCGCTGTTCGCTGCCCAGTTCGCGCTGAGCCATGTGTGCTGGCTCGTCGCGTATCCCATGGCAGGTCAAATCGGCGCTCGCTTTGGCATGACGCCGACTTTTCTGGTGCTAGCGGCCTTGGGCATTCTGGGCGTCGGGCTTACCCTGTGGCTCTGGCCCCGCAAAGACCCCTCCATGCTTTACCATACGCATCCCGAACTGCCGTCTGATCATCCGCATTTGCAAGAGCATGGAAGCGACGGCCATCGGCACCATTTCGTTATTGACGACTTGCATGTGGGCTGGCCAGGCAAGGTTTGAAATGAACCCGGACGGACCGTCAGGAGGGCTCAGGCGGCCCGACTGGCCACCTGCTCAACCGCCGCATCCTCCGGCACAGTTTCGGCGTAAGCCTCGAAGGGATCTCGCTTTTGACGCCGGCAAAAGTGTCCGCAGCCTAAGCCTGCCTTAAGCTGGCGGGCTAGTTACCGTTGGTTGACGGTTCAAGTCGAGACAGGCGATGCGTCGACGATGGGACCGACTAAAGGAGAGAGCCAATGAGGTCCTACGTCATTCTGGCCGCTGGGGTGATTGCGACAATCGGCTCTCCCGTCAGCGAGACGCAAGCCGCTCCCCAAGAGATGGAGAGGCGTGTCGGAAGCAAAAACGGAGAATTCACGGTTCAACGCATCCTCGATATTCCCAGTCCGATCCGCTACGGTGACTGGTATTGGGATGAGGAGGGCGTGCCGGACGGTGAGCTAACGGTGACGGTCGATCTACAGGCACGAGTCATGTCGGTCTGGCGGGGCGGTTATGAAATTGGGGCCACAGCCGTGCTTCTCGGAACCGAGGATCATTTAACCCCAACCGGGGTGTTTCCAATTCTGACCAAAGAGCGGCACAATACGTCGAGCATTTACGATGACGCTCCGATGCCGTGGACCCTTCGCCTGACTTGGGACGGCATTGCCATCCACGGCGGTTCCGAGATCGAAAACGGCTACGCGAGCCATGGCTGCGTTGCGGCACCCGACCCCTTCATGGATAAACTCTTCGCAACGGCCGGAAAGGGCGACAAAGTCATCATCACGGACGGAAGATTCATCGGACTTGGTGAAAGCGTACGCTAGCTTTGCCAAGATGATCGTAGCCGCAATTGGCACGGTAGTGGCAAAAACTTCAGGAGGGCAGCTCTCGGCCAGCGAGCGAGAGTGCTCAATTCATAACATGACGGGAAAAAGCGGCCCGTCCCGATAGGGACGGACCGCCCGCCGAGTGACCTAGACCTGTCAGGAGGGGTCAGGCAGCCTGCTCGGCAATCTCGTCGGTCACATCGCCGCTGACCGTTTCGCCGGCTTCATCTTCAATCGACGCATCTTCCTCGAGATCGGTGGGAACGTCAGTATCGGTGAACCGCATGATCGTCGGAACCCAGGCTTGTGCCCGCTCCTTGACCTCGGCATCGCCGATGAAGTTGCCCGAGAAGATGCGCTCGGCAGCGCTCGCCAGCTCGGCCTTCTTGGAGGCGGCATAGCGACTAACCAGTTCGGGACCGCCGGCGGCATCGAGCGCCTCAAGCGTGCGGGCCTTGGCCACGCGGTCGAAGTAGTTCGCCGCCGTGGGACGCCACCAATGCGTGGTTTCGATTTCGAGCAGCGAGCCGAGCGCCTCGTGCAGTGGCACCGAACGCTCGCCATCGCAGGCCAAGCTCGCAACCAGAGTGCGCGAGACGACATGGCCGAGCCAGGCCGAGCGCGCCTCGTCGGAAAGCGCACGGAATTTTGCGAACCGCTCGACATCGCTTTCGCCAGAACGCCAGCTTTCATCAAGCGACCCGGCGAACTCAGCCAAAGCAGCACTCGCCGGTGCATCCTTGGCCTCGAACCCGGTGACCGGACCGGACGCGACCGAGCCGCCAAGCGTCGACGCCTTCTTGGCCCGCCAATCGCTCCCATCGGCATCGGCGAGCGTGAAGACCATGAAGTCGAGCGCCAGTGCCGGATCGTTGGCCAGATGGATGGCCAGGATGTCGCGGCGTTGCATCGCGAGCTCGTCGAGCAGGCGCTGCGACAACGAGCTTCCCTTGGGCTTCGCCGGACCGTTCTCTTCAATGGCCTCGACCACACCTTCGTCAGCGATGACCTCGGTCTCGGTGTAGAACTGTGGGACCAACATCGGCTCGCCATTGCGCGAGAGGACGAGGAAGGCACCGGCCTCGGCTTTCAACTCCTCGGCGAGTACCGGCGGCCGGTCATTGAGCGCGCGCATCGCGCGGTCGATCACCACGAGTTCCTGTTCCGCCTTGGCCACCTCGTCCTCGTCGCTGTCTTCGTCTTCGAGCACGGCGGCGACGCGGTCGTAGTCGGCCTCAAGTTCGCTGAATTCCTGCACTTCCTGTTCGGTCAGCGGCGCAGGCTCGCAGGGCAAACGAGCGAGACCTTCAACAAGGTCGTGGCTGACATAGTTCCCCAGCGTCGGGCGCACCCAGGCAAGGCCATATTCGAGCGCGGCCTTTTCTGCGGCTTCTTCCATGGCCTTGTGCGCGAGGTCTTCGAGCAGCGCGATATCGATCCAGCTCTCGCTGGCATCATCATCGAACAGTTCGCGCTCGATCCGACCACCTGCGTCGAGATAGGCGTCGCGTCCGACTAGAACCGCTCGCGGATCGGAGCCACGAACGGTTGCGTCGAGCACCATGCGCCGGATCGTGTCGGGCGTGATTTGGTACCAGGCGTCCTGCAGCTCGGCATAGACATGCGCTTGGCGCTCCACGTCGGAGATCGCGCCGTAGGCCTTGGCCATATCAAGCGTGATCGTGCCTTCGGCGAGCGCTTCGAAGACGCAAGGCGCGAGAGAGGCTAGGCGCAGACGTCCTTCGACGAATCGGACGGTGAGGCCGAAGCGGCGCGCCACGTCTTCGGGGGTAGCCCCTGCCTCGATGATGGAAGCGAAGGCCTGCGCCTCGTCAGCGGGGTTCATCGCGAGACGCTGAAAGTTCTCGGCAAGGCTGGCCTCGCGCACTTCGCTTTCCTCGCCTTCGATGACGATGCAGGTAACCTCGTGGTTTTCGGGCAAGGTGCCCTCTTCGGCCAGCGCCTGCAGCGCGGCGAGACGGCGACCGCCGGCCTCGACCTCGAACTTGCCGCGCTTTCCTTTGCGCACGACGAGGTTCTGCAGCAGACCGCGCGCACCAATGTCTGCCCGCAGCTGGAGGTCAGCCAGCACATCGCTCGACTTGCGAACGTTGCGCGGGCTCGGGACGAGCTTCTTCAAGGGAATCGACTGGATCATGGGTGTTCTCCTGATGGAATGAAGGCGCAGGTGAGGATCACGAGGCCCACAAGCCCAACGGGCTCCCTCCACTCTCTTCAATGGCTGTGGCGACCATCTATGCTACCGGGATGGGGCGATCAGGGATCGGCTGAGATCCGTCCATGAGAGCAGTTGTTCTCGATGCGCGAACCCATTCGCAAGCCCGTCATCAGCGGGCACAGGCAGATCAGTCGCCCGGACTTGAGGAAGGACGTGATCAGGCTCCGGCGTACGCGACACGGGAGCTTATCGGTTCATTCAGACACACGGAGGGGAGGAGAGAAGGGGAAACCTAAGCGCAATCGGAGGCAGCGCTCAGCTTCATCCGGACCCTGACCTCTTCAGCGGAGCCTATGCCTATCCGCTGCTAAGCAAGCGCTCTTCGAGAAGCGTCCGAAAATCCCGACGCGCATCAGCGATTACGAACACGGTCACCTGACCGGGTGCCGGCTCGGGCTGATACCCGTAGATTATGCGGAACGGAAAGCGCGACAATTGCCGAAAGTCGGTGATCCCGAGAGCCTCAAGTTCCGGTGGAACCGGTCCTTTCTCAGGATTGTTCACAAGGGATTCGATAGACGCGACAAGGTCATCCAGCAGTGCGTCCGCACCATCGTCGCCATCCGGCCCGCGCTGCGTCAAGCGGCGCTGCCAGATACCCGCGAGATCGCGCTCCGCACCGGAGGTGATCTCGATCGCTACGGCGGCCGTCATCATTCAGTTTGACTTACCCCGTACGCGATCCGCAAGGCCTGCCACCGGGCGGGTCCGACCGGCGGCAACATCGGCCTGTCCGAGCGCCAGAAGTTTTAGCAGAGCGAGCGTTTCCTGTGCGCGCTCGTAGCTGGCGACATCCTGCAGAACTGCCTTGGCTTCGCCATTCTGCGTGATGACCATTGGCCCGGCGCCATCTCCAATCTCCCGGATAATTTCGGCGCTGTGGGCCTTCAGATAGCTGATCGGTTTGATGCGCTGGTCCAGCTTCATAGAACACCTTAGGACTGAATTTGGTCTCTATATAGACCAGTTTAGGGCAAATGAGAAGTTCAAGGCTCGATTGCGATGCTTTGGAGGATCTCGCTTGCTCTCGACACCGGTGCAAATAGCCGCGTGCGGTAACGGATGATCTCGGTGAAGCAGCCCTTGCCCTTGTACCACTCGAGGCGTTCCGGCGAGAATCCGGTCAGTTCAAGGCGCTGCTCGCCTCCCACCAGCGAGCGCTTTACGGTCAAGGCATCGTGGCTTGTGAGGCCCAGCGGCTTGCCGTTTGCGAGGACGAGGTCGCCGATCTGCTCTGCCGATGGTCCGGTAACACCGGACAGGCCAAAGGTTTCGGCGATCGCAGCGAGATCGATATCGAGCACTTCGCGGCCGATGATCGACTGGCCGTCCTCGGCAACGAGCCGGGTGACGCGGACATGATCGCCCGGCAGGCGCTTCCAGACAGGGAGCAGCAAACCAGTGGCGAGATGGACACGCTCGGTCACCGGTGAAGCGGCGGCCGCCTCTTCCTCAGCCCGCCAGGCGCTCGTGAACGCGGTGACGCCAATGTCTTCCCAGTGGCTTTCAGCAAGTGCCTCAAGTGTCCAATTCGCGGACTTGAGCGGGCGTAGCAGGCGTCGGCGTTCGATCACGGCTCCGTCGTCGGCGATGAGGCGACGGGCTGGAACCGACAGCGCGACCTTGCCCGAGCGCGCATTGCGCATCGGGATCGCGTGCGGGCTGCTGATCTCGTGCATCCGCACCAGGCGCTGCAAGCGTAGAGGCCTAAGGTGCCTCGACACTTCGAGCGAGACGAGACGGGTCTCGGCACCGGTCACGGGGTCAGTGCGCAGGAGTTCATCTGCAAGGACCGTAAAACGATCGACCCTCACGGTTTCCAGTCCCTGGTCGAGCGTTCCAGCCTCGCGCGCGGCTTCAATCCGCGCTTCGACGAGGCCGAGATATTCATCGAAGATCGCGTTCTGGAGCGCAATCGGCAGCGCGAGGATGCGATTGAGCCAGCGCTGGATCGTGGGGAGATTGTCGGTCAGCCCGCCATCGGGGTTTTCGAGCCGGAGACCGGTGCGCTCGACGAAATTGCCGAACGTGGTGGCTTCGAGCTTGCCGTCATAGAGCAGCTGAAACCAGCGGCTGAGCGCATCGCGCGCATAGTCGCTTTCAAGATTGTCTGCCGGATCGAACAGGTTCTGTCCGCCGGTCTGGCGCTGGCCACGCGTCAGCGCGCCCAATGCGTCGAGCCTTCGCGCAATGGTCGAGATGAACCGGCGCTCGCCCTTCACGTCGGTGGTTACCGGCCGGAACAACGGGGCCGAGGCCTGATTGGTGCGGTTGGTGCGGCCAAGACCCTGGATCGCATTGTCGGCCCGCCAGCCCGGCTCGAGCAGGAAATGAACCCTGCGCTGCTGGTTCTTCGCATGAAGGTCGGCGTGGTAGGATCGCCCCGTGCCGCCTGCATCCGAAAAGACGAGGATGAGCTTGGTGCCTTCCATAAAGCTTTGCGCTTCGGCAACATTGGCACTGGGGCTTCGCCGCTCGAGGCGTTGCTGGCCATCACGGCCCAGGACAAGCCTGCGGGTCCGGCCTGTGACTTCGGCCACGGCGTCGGTTCCGAAGTGTTCGATGATCGCGTCGAGCGCAGTGGCGATGGGCGGCAGCGCGCAGAGCTGCTCGATCAGCGCATCGCGCGCGGCAATGGCGCGCGGGCAGAAAACGGGATTGCCCTCCTCGTCGATCATCGCCTCGGAGCGAAGATTGCCGTCCTCGTCGGCGAAGACCTGCATCAATCGCACCGGAAAGCTCTTCGCAAGATAGTCGATGACATATTCTTTGCAGTCGCAGTTTATGTCGAGTGTCGCAGCCGGTGGCACGGGATTGCGTCGGTTTGTCATGAT